>JAFIFY010000103.1 GCA_020831765.1 Phycisphaeraceae bacterium
CTGCCGCGAAGAATCGTTGTGGATGCCTTGCGGAGCCAGACGGGCCTTGAGGTGGAGATTCAGTCCCTGTCGGTCAGTTGGTGGGGCCGAACCCGGGCCGAAGGCATCGCCATATCCCTTCCGCTGAGTAATGTGCCGCTGGTTGAGGTTCCACGGTTAGAGGCTGAACATGCGAGCCTCCACTGGATTCTCATCACCGGGCTTGATCTGGCCAAGGTCCGGATTGAGTCACCGGTGGTGACCGCCCATCGCGCGGAAGATGACGAAACCTGGTCGCTCATGCGGGCATTGTCCATCATCGAGCAGCGACAGCGGACCACCGACCCGGCGCCGCCACCGCTCTTGATCCCCGAAGTGCGGATTACCGACGCTACGCTTCGGCTCGATGATCGCGGCAGGCGCGCCGAGCTTGATCTGCCGGCGATCACCGTCAACCCCGTGGGCGCCGGCGCCGCCGAATGGAACATTGACCTTGGCGATATCGGCCGGGTGACGGGCAGGGGTCTGGTGACCGGCGACATGCCACACCAGTTGCACCTTGTCTTGGTCGATGGCAAGCGTCTGGCCGGGTTCACGGGCCTTGGGCTCCTCGAGGCGCTGCGGGCCGACCTGGAGTGGTTTGGCCGCGTGGAGCAAGGCCGGCTGATGGGAAAGGCCAAGATCGGTTCATTGGAGCATGGTGAAGTTCGGCTGGAGGGCCAATGTCTGGTGGAGGCGGGAGCTGATGGCCTGAAGGTCGATGTCGCGGGGCTTCGAGGTGCCATGAAGGGAGAGCGCCCCGTGGACGTGGCGCTGCTGGGCGGTCGGATCATGGCCGATCCAGCCAGGGTCGAACTTGTCGAGGTGCTTGCGCAGACGCATGGCATGATCTTCGGGATCGATGCGGATGTGGACCCGGTCACGCTGCAATCCACGGCGACCATCGGCTGGCGGACCGCCGACGAATCATCATCCGATCGGATGGAGGGTTCGCTGGAACTGGCTGTCGGGCGTGCCACGGAGCCTGGTTTGCGCCGGGTGGTGGCCAAGCTTCAAAGCAGCGGGAGGTTGGAGCAAGCGGAATGGGATACCCGGCTTGAGTTGCTGGCCATCGGCGACCTTGGCAAACCGTGGCAATGGAAGGTGACCGATGCCCAAGGCTGGGTGAGTAGCGATCAGGTTCTCGGGCAGGTGGAGAGCGTTGCGGCGTCGGGTCGGATTGTGGGACTGGAGCTCGTCATGGAAGAAGCGTTGGTGGCGATCCGTTCCCAGGATCGCCGTGGGACGATTCAGGCCCGAGCGCGAGCCGAGGTGATTCCTCCAAACACGGACCTGGACCGTAATCCCGGAGAGAACGCCATCGTGGACTGGGGAGCGGGACTGATCGTCTCGGACCTCTATGTTCCCTGGCTCAACCAGAAGCTCGACCGCGCCGTCGTCGAGCTGCGCGGCGATACGACCCAAGCGCGGTTCGAACTGGTCGAGGCCGTCATGGGCGAAGGCGTGGCAACGCTGGAGGGCGAGATTCATCTGACCGACGGCATGAAGCTTTCGGCGACCTACAACGCCACACATCCGGCCATCCACGCGCGCCTTGACGAGCAGGTCGTACTTTCCATGCGTCAAGTCAAGGCATCAGGCGGACTCGAAGGAAGCCTGATGCCGATGGACGTCGAGCTCGACGGTCGGGTGGAGGGGCGGTTCTCCAGTTCGCTCAAGCCGGAGTATGATCAGAATATCACGGTTCCCATCCATGGAGGCATCAAGGATCAGGTTGTTCAGATTCGAACCAATCCATTCGACCTGTTCAACGGCCGGGTGACTCAACTGGAGGCCCGCCATGATCTGAGTGCCGTCGAGTCCACGGCGAAGCTGGAATTACAGGATATTGACCTTGCGGAGATCGACGGATTGGTGACAGCGCCGATGGGATTGACCGGTCGCGCCAGCGCGGACCTGACGGTGCAACTCAAGCCCACGGCGGCACCGGAAGGGGTGGTTGATCTGGTCACCATGACCGAAGAGGCCCGGCGAGCAATATGGATGGACCTTTCGGCGGATGGGTACTGGCGGGTTGACGGTCGCGCTCTGCCCCAGTTCGAAACGACCCGGGTCGGGGGAAAGATCAGCCTTAGAGATGGCCGGATCGAGCTCGGTCAGATCGAAGCGCAACAGCCCGGTGATGGCCGCGCTACCGGTCAGATCACGATCGAGTTGGCGCGACTTGATGAAGCGGACATCGTCCTGAGTTTGGAGAACTGGCAATTCATCCTCGAGCCACCCCCGGGCCCCGCCCCCGCCCCGGGAAGCGCCGCCGCCGCGGAGCCAGTGGACTCGACAGCCCCTCGCGATCGAACGCCGATGGATGAAGGTGCGATGGAGTGGAATGTCGCCGCGCTGCCCGTTCCCGCGGAACTGCCTCGCGTGGCGCTGAAAATCAACGGCGATACGCAGTTCGCCGCCCGTCTGGGTGAGGGTGGGATCGGGAGCATCAAGCTGCATGGTCCGGTTGGCCTTGAAATGGAAGGGGTACTCGGCGAAGCCAGTCCGCTGTCCGTCAATATCAGGGGCGATCTGGATGGACGTGAGTTTCGAACCTCTGAATTGAGTGGAACCCTGTTAGGTGGGCGATGGTTCGGGACATTGACTGTTCCGCTGGATGACCCGCTGGACAGCCGGGCATCGATCGAGTTTCGGGAGCTTGACGGCGTGGCCATCGATCCATTGCTGCCTGGTCTGGCGGGTTTCGGTGGCCGATTGAGTGGCAGACTGACGACGCAACCCGCCACGGGACGCCGTGATCCAGCTCCGTACAAAATCATGCTGGATGTCGAGCCGGTTGATGGTTCCTGGCGGCGTGTGGATATGGGCAACATCTCGCTGATTGTCTTTCACGATGGCCGCCGATTCCTGCTCGATCGTCTGAATGCCGGATTGGCCGATGGCGATGTCGAGATATGGGGCCGTGCCGTCCCGCGCGACGGCGTCTATTTCGCCTACATGAACCTGCGGTGGGAGCGAATCAGCATCCCTCAGCTTGCTCAGCTTCTGCAACTACCCAAGGCCGATGATGATCACATTCCCGAGGAAGTTGATCTGGCCGGCCGGGCGGCCGGTAGTCTCCGGGTGACCGTGCCGATCAATGACTGGTTCGCCGGCTCAGGCCAGGGCGAACTTCGCCTGAGCGAGTCGGATCTTGTTCGACTTCCTCTGTTCAGTTCGCTTTACGATGTGATGAACCTGCGCGTCCGCGGCGCTGCGCCGCAGGGTCATGGTGATGCCCGATTCCGTATCGAGGGACGGCGTTTTGTGCTTTCCAACCTCGCGTATGAGGAACGCGGGGCCAATATCAGGGTGACCTTGGAGGTCAGCGATCTCGAGCAGGGGCCCGCCAGCCCGATCACCGGCCGCGCCATGGCAACCGTCAATCCGTTACCCATACTGCCGTGGATTCAGGAGTACATCGACGCCTTGCTCGATTACAAGGGCGACATCACCACGGTTGAGATCGGTGGAACGATCCAGGAGCAGAGTATTCGCCCCATCCCGTTCTCGCTATTCCGTGAACTGGGCGCTGCTGTGCTGCCTCGTTCAGCCCCGGAGGAGGATCAGTCTCCGGAAGCCGATCCCTCCCCGGAATCCGTGCCGCCTCCGGAATCCGTTCCGGAATTCGACTGAAGCATCTCACGGGCACGATTCTTGAGCAGGCCGCCCAGCGTCATCTTCACCGATGAATGGCGAGGCCATTCGACACGGAATGAACCGGGGCCTCACCCGGTGGCCGTGGCGACGATGCGAATGGCTTCGAAGGCGTCCAGGCGGGGGATGTTGATGGTCAATGTTCCGGACTCCCATCGATGGGGGATGGATTGGCCGGTGACCAGGCTTTGGACACCTACGGGCGATGCGGCCAAAGGAAACGTCAGGTGCGGATCGACGATGGGCAGGGGCGCATGGAAACTCAGCCCGAAGTGGCCGGAATAGTTCACCAAGTGCACCATCTCATCGCCGTGGGCGTTTCTTGATCGGGTGACTTCCACCGTCGGAGGAAGGTTGCCGCCGACGGGCTGCGCTTGGGCCAGGGATTCAAGGCATTCGGCCATGAGATCGGCGGTATTCGGATAGCCCTGCCGATGGTACAGCGTGCCGGGAAGCCAGGGCAGGTAGATCGCGCGGCCGGAAGGGACATCGTGGATCAACAGACCGGGTTCATCGCTGACCACGTTGTAGTAGCACCGTTCCGGTGGGCCGAAATGGTGGGGCGGAATAAGCTTATAACGCTTCTTGACCGAGGGCACATACTCAGCCTCGACGTAAAGGCCGTCCAGAAATACCAGATCGCAATCGGCAAAGCGGGTCAGATCGCCGCGCGAATCGAGCTTCAGATAGCTGGAGCGCATGTCCGTTCTAACCTCGCGAACCCTGCTGATGCCCAGGCAACGCAGGGCGGGCTCGGGTCGGGGCTCGAAATCCTCATCGCACCAGCCTGGCCGCCCGCTGGCAATCAACCGGCCGCCGTCACGGACGAAAACATCCAGCTTTGAAGCCAGCTCATCACTGATCGCCCGAACATCCGGAAGGATGATCAGGTCATACCGTTTATGGTCGATCAGATGCTCCGATTCGGCCTGTACCACATCGAAAAGCCAGTGCCCCTCGGCCAGCACGCGAAACCAGCCCCTGTACTCATCGGAACTGCCATGGCGACCACGAACAAGGGCGATTCGGGCCAGTGACCGGACCCCGCGATAGTGCGCCTGATTCCTGGCGTGATAGGCGAACATTTCCCGGACGGGCTCAAAGCCGGTTCTGTCCTCGTGGTTGTCGATGCGCCCGATGAGGTACCAGTCCAAGGCGCCGCCGTTGGCCAGAGAAGCGGCAAGGCGAAGTCTCTGAAGATGGGGTGATACGGTTACATGCCGGTAGGGGAAATCGATGAAATCCACCGTCGTGTTGCTGCTGACCATGTCGGGGTGATTGATGGTCGCCCACCGGGTGTTATCCGATGCATCGTAGGGCCAACGAGGCAGTGGACGATCCACGGCGGTGTTCGACTCCATTCGTATGAAACCACGACCGGCTTGATGGTGGTTGGCAATGCAAAGATCAGGCCGTAGCGATGTCAGATGCGCGTAGACCCGCTCGCCGTGCTCCTGAACCACCTTACGGCGGAATCGCTCATACTTTCGTGAGATGGGATCGGCCAGGTCCACGCGACGGGGAATGGTGCAGCCGCACATCGCTTCGAAGCGATCCACACAGGATCGGCAATGGCAAGGGCCATAGTCGTTGCCCGAGTAATCGCGGGTCTGAAAACCACCCATGTTGAAGAAGATGCCATCAAAGTCATGTGTGGTCATCAGTTCGGTCAGGATATCGAGCGCATATCGGCTTTGGTAGGGGCCGGAGATACAGACATGCACATCGCCGTTGTAATCGACGATTTCGCCCGATGCGGTGCGATAGGCCCAGTCTGGATGTGCTTCATGAATCTCCCGGCGAACCTTGGAAAAATCAGTGCGGGCGATGACCCGGATTCCGCGCGCATGACACTGGTCAATGATCGTCTTGAGTGAGTCGCCGGTCAGGTACGGGCTTTGGAAGTGGTAGTCGAGGCTGGTCGGGTAGCTTGCGATAATGCCCGCGGCGTTGATCATCACAACCGTGGCTTTGAAGGATACAAGGTCATCGACGTATCGCCGGGCATCGATATCGGCCATGTCGATTTCCCGGAGATTGGTCTGAATGAGCCGCCATGGGTAATCTGTCCACCAGTCCGTCATGATTGTTTGCCCTCTCTGGCCATGGCATGGCCTGCTTCGATTCGATCTATTGACCGGAGATCGAATCCAGGTGTCCGAATAACTCAATCAACCTGCCGCGGAGCGAACCGCTCAGGGGTGGTCGGCACAGTGCGGCATGGTTGGCTCGAAGGTGGTCGGGGTTTCCGGTCCCACTGAGGACGACATGCACGCCCGGCTCATCACGGGCAAAGCGATAGGCCGCGTCGGGTATCGATTCGACCCCCGGCTCGCCGAGAAGAAATCCAATCCAGCCATCACCGCTCAGCGTGCCGGGATCCATCCTGCCCTCTTCAATCAACCGACCAATGGCATGGAGAAGTGAATCGGGACTGCCCAGCGCACGGCGAACGGCGAACATGTCCAGGACTCCGAGGTCTCGATGCGCAGCGCGAGGAAGTATCGTCGTTCGCGCGGACTGGTTGAGCATGTTGAATCCGACCATAATGACATCCCAGCAGTCATCTTCGACGGCGAGCTTGAGCATTTCGTGCGTGGTATCACTGGCGAAGGCCTCGGTGATGCCGAGGAAGCGGATTTTGCCCTGATCCCGCGCACGGAGCATTTCCGGTACGAGCGATTCGACACAAAACCGATAGTCACGCGCATCGATCCCGTGCAGATGGTAAATGTCCACGTGATCCATCCGCAGGCGTCTAAGCGAGTCATCGAGGCCTTGTTGAAACTCCGCCGCGGTTATCCGCCGCTGGCTGTGATGGATAAGCTTCTTGCTGCTGAGAACGACCGCATCGCGGTCCATACCGGCCTGAAGGGATTCCCGCACCGCATGGCCCACGATCGGTTCGGTCTTGTAGGCTTCGGCGGTGTCGATGAAGTTGATGCCCAGGTCAAGCGCCTGGCGGACGATGGCGATCGATTCACCGGTACTTTTTCCGGTGCTTTGTCCCAGCCGGCTGTGCCCTCCGGCGCCCAGGCCCATGACCGTGACTTCAAGTTGCGTGCGTCCAAGTTTTCGGCGTTCGAGCATCGAGTCAGAATAACAGACCGGCGGAGAGTGCCCGATTCATTCAGGTTGGTCGGGGTACGATGGTCGGCCGAATCGTCGGGAGCGGTAGGGCCCATCGCCGTATTCCAGATTGAGCATCTCAGCCCGTTGCGCACGCAACTGCTGGCGAAGGATGGGATTCCATGTGGATTCGAACAGCCAGACCTGACCATCTCGCCCATCAATCAGGCAGATGCGGATCAACTTCAGGTCATCATCGAGTTGCGTTTCCCGCATGCAGACCCATGCACTGAAATACTGGATGCCGTCGGAGCGCAACCCGATCGCGTGATCGTCGAAAACATCCATGATCGCTTCGTTCTGGGCTTCGGAAATGTCCATGAAACGCATCCATTGCGAATCATCCCAGAGCGGAGATTGGCGAAGCTGCCGCGCCGAATCCAGGCCGGCTTCGTGTACCAGAATGAAATGCCCGCCCGCGTTGGAGGCATACTCGGCTTCCGACGCGAAGTGAATCAACGAATCCGGAGCGAGTTCCTGGCCGGTCAGTTCCGCATACCGCTCAAGCAGTCGAGGATCGACCGGTCGGCCGGATGCCATTCGCGGACGCGGTTCCAGCCACAGCTCGATCCGGTCGATGAGCGGAGGGCTGATCAGGGCCAGCACCAGAAGCAACAGCAGCCATTCCATCGGCCGGACCTGCCTGAGATGTTTCCAGAAGCCTTGCACGTTCAGGCGTTCTCCGTATTGGATCCGATCAGCCATTCCGGTGCGCGGCGGCGACCGGTCGTCCATTGCCGCCGGGTTTCAATCACCCGCCGATAAATCTCAAGGTCCTCATGGCTGAAACAGCAGAAAACCACTTTCCGCGGCAGTTCATGTGCGTTCAGCCAACCCAGCACGTGCCCCACGGCGACCTTGGCCGCGCGCTGGGCCGGGAACCCATATACCCCCGTGCTGATCGCCGGCAAGGCAAGGGTCTGAATCCCGTGGCGCTGGGCAAGTTCCAGGCTCCGCAGATAACAGGACGCCAGCAGGACATCTTCATGCGTGTTGCCCAGTGAAGCGGCCTCATCGCCATGCCATACCGGTCCAACGGTGTGGATGATCGCCTTGATGCCGCGCTTTTCCAGGTCAAATGCGGGTGTGAGGACGGCCAGCCCCGTCGGGCAGCCACCCAGCGTCCGATTGTGGGCCTTCAGTCGCGGGCCGGCGGCGCGATGCACGGCACCATCAACCCCGCCCCCACCCAGCAGTGACTCGTTGGCCGCATTGACGATGGCATCGACGGCAAGCTCGGTGATGTCGCCGCGCACACATTCGATTCGCTGGGCCAACTCCGATGACAGGACATCGTTCAAAGGATTACTCCGGAAAGTAGACGGCGGGCTCGACCGGGCCATCCATCTTCACTGTCCGCCTCCCGCCTAGCCCTCATAGCCGAACGTCAGCGGGCGCATGGCGCGTGGAGCATCGAGCACTTCCTTCATCAGCCAGGCTCGTCGCAGCGCCTCGCGATCCTCTCCGATGCTGATCGCACCCGTACCGGAACCCCCGGGGACGGTCGTCTGGCCATGAGAGGCAAGGCGGGGCAAGGCGGCAAGGGACGGAATGGAAGGCATGGTGAACGGGTCTTCGCTCAGTCCGGCCTCCGTCATTTTATCGACGAGCGACTGGGAGCGGCGTTCCATCGAAGAAAAAGACTTGAAATCGCTGACCGACGCTCTGGTGCGCGTTTTGGCTGCTTCGGGCGGCCGACGTCGAACGGGGGTCGGATCGGCGGCGCGGGTTCGGCTCGTTGAAGCGGTGGGACGACGCTGGGGTGGGGTGGTCGTCCGCGAGGTAGTGGGCGGTGGAGGTGGGGGCGGTGGCGCGGCGGTCCGCTGGGCACGAGGGGTTGACCTGGTCTGACCCGTGAGCGGGGTGGACTGGCCGGTTGATGAGCTGGCCTGCTGGCGGGCCGCAGCGCGGCGCAACGCCTCGACACGCTGCTGATACAGAATCCGAGCCTGCTCCCGCTCAGTGCGCTCTTCGGCCAGCGGATCGCCCATTCGACTACGGTCCCGGCTCGAAAACTCCCGCCCGGTGGCCTCATCATCCGCGTCGAGCGATGCATTGGGCCTCGCCGGTCCCCGAACCTCGTTCATCTTCTTGATGGCCTGGAAAATCCAACTGAAGACCACGATGACCACGATGAGGATGGTGATGATGTCTGATGACATGCTGCTGCTTCCGTGTCGGTTTCTTCGAGCTTCTGTTCCTGCGTAACGCTCGTGATCACTAAGTTTACCCCTCCGGGAGTCGCGTGGCGAACCAGGGGCGGGGCTCGTCGAATCCCTCGGGTCCGGCGTGGGGAATCATGGCCAGGCGAACGCCGTAGATCGGCTCGAGCACCTCCGGACGCAGGACATCCTTCCAGGGGCCATGTGCCGCCAGACGCCCGCTCTCCAGCAGCCACACTTCATCCGCGTATCGGGCCGCGAGGTTCAGATCATGCACGCTGACCAGCACCGCCAGGCCGTTCGAGGCCTGGTGTCGCAGAATATTGAACGCTTCGAGCATGTGCCGAAGGTCCATCGCGCTGGTGGGCTCATCCAGCAGCAACACCGGCGCATCCGTGCTCCCGATCGGCGTGGGGCACCCGACCTGAGCCAGGGCGCGGGCCAACAGAACCCGCTGCTGCTGCCCGGCCGAGAGCGTGGGAAACAGGAGATGCTGCTGCCGACCGAGGTCGCATTGGCGGATCGCCCAATCGATCCGTTCGGCATCGGGAGGCAGTGCGTGGCGGCCCAGCTCGACCACCTCGCGGACCGAAAAAGCCAGGGGTGTGGATGTGGATTGAGGGACCAGGGCCGCGATCCGGGCGATCTGGCGGCGGGCCAGCCTTTCCAGAGGTCGATCGTGGAGCAGAATCCGCCCGCGGTCGGGCCGAAGAACACCCAGCAGCAGTCGAAAAAGCGTGGACTTGCCCGAGGCATTGGGGCCGAGCATCGCGGTGATGCGGCCCGGGGCCAAACGAGCGGAGCACTGTTGGATGGCATGCGGGCCATTGGGATAGGTGAAATCAAGGTCCGATATTTCGTAGGTGGCTGAATTATCGGACATCACGGGGCTTCGGACAGGTCACGCCAGAGCGGCTGGAGCGGGGTTGGAGCGGGGTTGGAGCGGACCAGGGCCATGGTGGCCGGGGCATCGGAAAAATCGCGTTTGCCAACGACGTCTCTGTCCGATCATACCAATACCTGACCCGCTGATGGCTTGTTAGCGCCATCCGCCCCCCAGCCCGTGTCGCACGCAGGCCGCGATTCACTCGTGGCCTGACTGCGGGAGTCGAGTATGTCCTCAAGCCCAACCCACTCCCCATCGGAATCCGGCCAACGCTCCAAGCTGCCCGATCCCACCCAGGTGCTGAGCATGCTGGCTCAGGTCGAGCAGCAGCTTGGCGATATCCGTCAGTGGCAGAGCGAAAATGATCGCCAGGCGGCCGAACTGGGCCGAATGGCCGAGGAGTTGGAGCGCAAGCGGATCGGGATCGAAGACGAGGCGCGGCGGAACGAATCGCGTCGCCACTCGATTCGCAAGACCGTTGGACGCCTGCGCCAGCAACGTGACCGGATGCGTGAACTCGAGGCCGAGCGTGCCGAGCGATCGCTTTCACTGGAGAAACTCCAGGAAGAGCTGGAGGGGCGGCGACGGCAGCTTGATCAGGAGCGTCAGTCCCTGACGGAATTGAGAGCCCAGATCGACCTTCGGGGCGGCGAGATCGAGCAGCGCGAGCTTGAACTGACTGAACGCGAGAGCGATATCGCGGCGCTGGAGAGTCGCCTCCATGAGCGCGAAGGCGAAATCAATGTCAAAGAAGGTGAGATCAAGCTCTGGCATGAGGAGATCGAGCAGCAACGCAAGGCTCTGAATCAGGAGCGGGAATCGCTGGAATCGGGCAAGGCTGAGCTTGATGCGCTTGATGCCGAACTGAAGTCGATGCGTCAGGAGTTGGACGAGCGCGAGGCCGAGTTGGTTCGCCGCGATGAGGAATTCGAGCTTCGCGCATCAAAGATCGAATCGCTTGGCAACGAGCTCGAAACCCGGAAGGCGGAGCTTGACGAGCAGTGTCAAGAGATCGAAACTTCGCGCGCCCAGATTCAGCAGCGTCAATCCGATCTCGATGCCCAGGCATCGGAGATCGAGGCCCAGGGCGCCGAACTCGAAGCTCGCCAGCAGTCGCTGGACCAGCAGCGGCATCAACTCGATGAAGCCCGCGCCGCCCAGCGGGCTGATCGCCAACAACTCGATGAAATCCGCGCCTCGATTGATGAGGAACGCGCGGCCCTGATGGCCCGGAAGCAGAAGTTTGATCATCGCAGCGCCGATCTGGACAACCGCGAGGCTCAGCTTCAAAGCCGTGATGAGGATATCGAGGCCCGGATCGCCCGCGCTGAGAGTGACTTTCACAATCGGGAAAAGCAACTCAATGAGCAGCGGAACCTGCTCGATACCCGGAAAGCGCAACTCGACAGGAACGATGAAGAGCTGCGATCCCGCGCCGAGCAATTGGAGGCCGATCGCAAGGAATTCGATGCGCTGCGCGCACGAATGGGATCGGAGCGCGATGCGCTGGATCAACTGCTCAAGACTTCAGCCCAGCGAGAGAAGGAACTGGACCAACGTAAGGCGGAGCTGGATCGGTTCGAGACCGAGCTCCTCGAAGCGCAGGAGAACTGGGAGCATGAGCGGAAGCAGCTTCAGGCCAGAATCGAGCATCTGACCGCCGAGGCGGGTGATGTCGGCCGCTCACAGGACGAGGCTCTGGCCCAGATTCAGGAATGGCGTCTGAAGGCCGAACAGGCTGAGAAGCGAGTCGGGCAGATCGAGCAGGACATCGAGCAATGGCGCGACCGGCTCAGGGACGCTGAAGAATCCGATCGGCAAAGCCAGGAACGCGCTCAGGCCATGGAAGCGCGGCTGAGCGAATTGAAGGCGGAACTGGATCAGGCCCACCAGCAGGCCGGCGAAAACCAGCGAACCATCGAGGAACTTCAATCGGATGTGGCCCTGCTGCAATCCGAATTGCAGGAAGCTCGCCATGCGGTGGAGAAGGCGGCCCGGCAGGCCGAGGATGGCGATCCGCAACAGCGGCAGGCGCTTCAGGAAAAGCTGACCGATGCCCAGAAGCGGATCAAGTCGCTGGAGAACGAACTGCGGAACCGTGAGGAGGAACTGAGCGAGCAGCAGGCACGGGTTGATGAAAAGCAGAAACAGGCCGATGCGCTCAAGGCCCAGTTGCAGGAACAACAGGAGGCCCTTGAGCAGAGCCGGCTTGCGGCCGTTCAGGCTTCAGGTGGTCAACGCGCTCAAGAGGTTGAAGCGCGATCACGGGAACTTGACCAGCGGGAGAACGAACTGAAGGAGACCGTGGCCGCGGCCCGCGAGAAACTCAACAGCGAGCGGGAAAAACTCAAGCAGGCCGAAGCCGAGCTTGCCCAGCGGGAGGCGCGGCTTGCCAGCGCGGCGGACGGTTCGGGATTCGTCGAAGGCATCGCACCCGAGGAGATTCGAAAGCAGGAAGCGGAAATCGCAGCGCGGCGTACCAAATTGCACAAGTATCGGGACATTCTTCGAGAACGCGCGGCGGCGATTCGCGAGGCCCAGACTTCTCTGGCATCCGCCCATGCCCAGTATCAGAAGCTGCTCCAGCACCGCCAGGTGCTTCAGGATGTCAAGCAGTTTCTGGCAGGCACCGAATCGGAGATGGTGCGTCGCTGGTCCACGCAGCGCGCGGCGGGCACAATCGCCGGGTTGATCTTCGCCGTCGTCCTGCTGGGGCTGACCAGCTATCTGGTCGGCCACAAGCTTGTGGAGCCGGTCTGGAGAGCCACAACCACCATCGCCCTGGACCCGATCCCCGGTCAGACGCTGGGTCAGTGGCGACAGTCCCAGCAGCGGGCGTTGCTGGCCGATCCGGTACTTCGCGAGACGGAAAATCAGCTCGCCCAACGCCGCTTGCGGCCGTACGACTCGGTCCAGGCCATGCGCGCCGGTCTTGAACAGTCGCTGACCGTCTCGTTCCCGCAGCCCGACCGTATGGAACTGGAGCTTCGGAAGACGGATAAAGACATCGCAACCTACACGCTGGAATTCCTCGCCCGGGCATTTGTCGGCCACTATCAGCAGGAGCCCACCGCCCCGAGGATCGAATCGCCCGCGTCCCATGACATCCTGCCGGTCAAGGATTTGCGACTTGCCGCCTCAGCCTCGTGTTTCGGTATCCTGCTGATTCTCGCCGCGATCGGATGGTGGGTGATCCGACGACGATTGGCCAATGCCCAACGCGTGCTCGATCTCGATCACGATATATTCCAGCCGGTGGACGATCAGTCCCAATGGCCCGATAGCCCGATCGAGCGGCTGGATGCTGAGTTGCTCGAGCAGGATACCCAGGCACCCATGCGGGATGCCGGTTGATGGCCGAGCCCTCCTGACTCCACGACCTTATCCCCGCGTTGGGAGACGGTATGATCTGGCGTTTGGTCGTCGCGGGCTTGCCCGAGCCGTACTGGCTGTCCGCTGGCGATGCCGGTGCGGCCCGAGTGGCCAATCGCCCCGGAGGCAAGCGGCATCGAGTGGAGAACCCTCTTGGCAACAGACAGCGGTCCAGCCCCCCAGCCATCGACCTTCCGTGAAGATCGATTGGCCGAGCGCAGACTGCGCACGCTCATCGTTGGGACAACGGCGACGGTTCCTCAGATTGCCCAGATGCTCAAGTACGCTCAGCCGCCGCGCGACTTGATCGGCTGTGTGCTGCCGCAGACCCGCCAGGACGCGGTGGACGGTGAGATCGCGGTGCTGGGCGGGTTCGAGGAAATGGACCAGGTGTTGCTCCGGTTCGGTGTTGAGCAGGTGCTGGTGAGCTTGCCGATCGCGGCAGAACGGCAGGCGAGGAGTCTGCTGTCGACCATCGAACGGGCTGGCATCACCTGGCGCTGGATGCCGGCGCTTGCGGACCAACTGGCTGGTGATGTTCGCCCGCCGTTTCAGTTCCGCTCGAGCCTGCCGCCCAGTGGCGAGGACATGCCGATCGGCCCGCGATCTCCGCTGGGGCTCTATGGTGTGATCGCGCCCGAGAAGCTCCTGGACCGCACGCCCAGGCCGTTGGATGAAGAGTTGATCGGCGGGATCATCAAGGATCAGGTCGTCATGGTCACGGGGGCCGGCGGATCGATCGGTTCGGAGCTGGTCCGGATCGTCTGCCGATTCTCTCCGGCGCAGGTGGTGTTCGTGGAACGGGCGGAAAGCCCACTATTCGAGATCGATCGCGAGGTCGCGACCGACTTCCCCGCGCTGCAGCGCGGGGCGGTTCTTCTTGATATCACCGACCGACAGCGCGTGCTGACCACCATGAAGCGATATCGCCCTCACCTGGTTCTACACGCCGCGGCGCTCAAGCATGTGGGATTGATGCAGGACCGGCCGGCCGAGGCGATCGAAAGCAATATCCTCGGAACACGCGCTGTCGCGGAGGCCGCCTCCGAGTGCGAGGTCCGAAGGTTCGTGATGATCTCCACGGACAAGGCGGTCTATCCGCATTCGGTCATGGGATCGACCAAGCGACTGGCCGAGATTTTCGTTCAGCACCTCAATCAGCGGTGTCCAACGATCATGTGCATGGTACGGTTCGGCAATGTGCTGGGCTCGGTGGGAAGCGTGCTGCCCATCTGGTCCAAGCAACTGGCCGCCGGGCTTCCGCTGACGGTCACCGATCCGGAGATGACCCGGTATTTCATGACCATTCCCGAGGCGGCCGGGCTGGTGCTTCAAGCGGCCGCGATGTCCGGTGGCGCGGGCGCCGGTCAGGCCGATTCATCGGCCGGCCCGGAGGGCCCGCGCGGCGGTGGTGAGGTGTTTCTCCTGGATATGGGCGATCCGGTGAACATTCTCGAAATGGCCCATCGATTCATCCGGGCTCACGGCCTCGAGCCCGACCGCGATATTCCCATCGTCATCACCGGCGCGCGACCGGGCGAAAAACTCCATGAAGAACTGCTCTACGATCGCGAAACCCTCACCCCGACCGCGCATCCATCCATTCGCCTTCTCCATGCCCAGGTCCCCGGGGATGAACGGGTCCTCGAGATGCTCAAAGCCCTCGAAGCGCTACGCGCCGCGGGCAACGGCTTTCCGTGGCAGTATGCCGATCGCGATGAGTTGATCAGCCTTCTCCGCCACCATGTGGAGAAACTGGGCGCCGGATGATGGGACTTGAGCCTCAGTTCAGTGGGTAGCCTTCGTCGGACTTGCCCGAGCCGAACTTGCCCGCGAGCACGAGCGTTCGCTTCAGCCCCAGAAGTTGCTCGATCAGCAATTCAGCGCGGCGGTGAACGCAACATTCCTCCAGCAACCGATACCGCTTCTCACCATCCTCGCACAACGTCATCGATGCCAGATCGAAGAGCGCCACGGTGGGGATGTCGTCGCTCAGCCAGTTCTGGATCGCGTTGACCGTCGCCAGCTTCTTGACCTGCTCATGGTTCAGGAGACGCTCGATCTCGCTCCGCTGGTCGGCGAGCCGGGCATCATCCACGGGCGCCGACTCCAGCGCGGCGAATCTGGCTCTGCGATAGGGCTCGTACGGCTCTTCCTCGACGATCTTTGCCCGAAGCAACCCCTGGAGCAGGATGTTGTAGCAGCCATTGCCGAGGGTGTGGTGCTGAACGATGTATCCGATACAGGCCGTGGGGCGGATCGGAGGTGATCCTTCGTATTCGGTGCGCCAGCGCGAGCCCTTGAAGCACGCCATGGCGATCAGTCCGTGGGAGTCCAGCGAATCGGCGACCATGGTTCGATAGCGGGGCTCGAAAATGTGCAGCGGAATGGTGGCGTGCGGCAACAGCACGCACTGCGGCAGCGGGAACAGAGGTATCGGCTTGGAGAAATCAATGATGCGTTCAGGCATGCTTAATGATATCCGGGTTGCCCGGCACCGTCATGCGGACGCGTGGCTGATGGGCGAATCGATTGGGTCCGAGGCGCGCGGCCGCATCCAGGAATGGAAACGCAAAGCCGCGATGCCGCCCAGCGAAATGGGTCAGAATGTGAAGGCAACCTGCAGATAAAAGAAATCCAAGCCGCGCCCGGGGCCACTTTCGCGGATGAATGCGCCGGGGAAGAATCGGCAGTAACCCGCTTCGAGGGTCAGGTTCTCGGTCGCGCGGTAGCGGACCAGGAGGTCAAACTCCGTGCCGAGATATCGTGAACCGCTCGCCGCCGGGTCGCGAAACCGGGCGCCGGCGAGGTTGTAGGGACCATCATCGCCACTGGCGCGCCAGAACAGATGGACCGAGGCGATGATGTCCCATCGTGCATCCGGATGAAGCGAGATGCCGGGATTGACCGCGATGATGTTCTGCCGTCCCAGGATATCCGCCCAGCCCAGGTAGGCATGCCCCAAGGGAAAGAGGTGGTCGAAGGTCTCGATGGTCGAGCCCGAGCCGCGTGTCCCCGATGCATAGTCAAAGCCGACGAACACGCGCGGCCGCCAGTCAGCGTCGGCGAATCGATAGCCGATCTGGGATGCGAGCATCCAGGCGCTTATGTCCGAATCGCCCAGGGTGCCGAACTGGTAAGCGCTTTCGACATCCACGTCAAAGCCGGAATCGCCAATCGGCCCGTGCAGGCGGGCTCCAAGCGTGTGACGCTGATGTTCCCCGGTGACGCCGGCGAATGTCGCCTCGTTTTCGTACAGCCCGAACCAGTATCCCTCGGCCTTGAAATTTGAGCCGGGAATGTCGAATCGGCCGTGAACGCCGCAAAAATCCCGGCTGTTGTCGGTGGTGTTGAATTCGTACTTGCTGATCTCCACCGGACGGCTCAGAAACCCGGTGAACGCAAAACCCGGGCCTTCAAGAATCCCCGAGATCGCATCGAAAGTCCGCCGCGTGTTGGACCAATCCAAGGGGCTCACCAACCTCTGGCTTCCAAGCAGCATCTCCTGCCTTCCGACTCGCAGTGTGAAAGCCGCTGAATCCCCAAGGGGAACGCGCAGGTCGGCGAAGGCGTTCTGCAACGCGAAGGTGTCAACATCCAGCACCCGACGGCCACCCGGAAGATTGCGCTCAGTGGCATGGGAGCTTTTCAGCTCCACGAAGAACCGCACCGCTTCCTCCAGTCGCAGGTCGCCGTGCAGACCAAGACGATGGAGCGTAAACACATCATTCTGATCGCCATCGAAACCGAAGTTGTTCCACCCCTCAACGCGGAAGCGATACTGCCCGCCCAGAGTCAGGTGGATGTCCGGCTCTCGATGAATGGTGATCCACTTGATCGGATCGAAAAAGTCCGCCGGAGCATCATCCGGCCGCGCGGCCATCGTTGACCAATCCTCGGCGTAGCGCGGAACCCGGTAACCAGGCCGTGTCCAGGGAACCGGCGCCGCCTCAGGTTCGGTAGTGGTCTGATCGACGCCCACGACTTCCGATGAAGGGGTCGCATCGCCGATTTCCTGGGCGGATGCTTCATTCGCCACCAATCCCGAGCCCGTAAAACACAACACGAAGGTAACGATCCAGCACACCGTGAATGTGTTGTTCATGATCATCTCCAGGAACGAAAAACGGTACGGCCGTACCGGGCACCCGATCGGGCTGCTGGAGTCATTCCATCGCGATGAGTGTATCCGATGATGTCGTGTTCGCCAGCACGATGGTGCTCATCCGTGAGCAACGATCAAGAGAATGTCAACGCGGGACGATGGCCAGTATCGATCAAAAGTCCGTTGATCAATGCCGGAGCCGACACGCCGTGGGGTCGGAGACTGTTGCCGCGCTTAGCGTTGTGGCTGAAATCAGGGTTTTCCCGCGCGGCGGGAGTCCTTGGGGGGTCGGGAGGTCAGGTCGGGTAGGTTCATCGTGACCGTGTGGCCGGCCGGGACGCTGCTGGTGATGAATACCGAGCCCCCGATGGTGGCACCCTTGCCGATGACGGTTTCGCCGCCGAGGATGATCGCTCCGCCATAGATCGTCACATCATCCTCGATGGTTGGATGACGCCGACGGCCGCGCCATGCCTGCCCGCCCTTGGTGCTCAATGCACCGAGCGTCACGCCCTGGTAAATCTTGACTCGACTGCCGATGCGGGTGGTTTCGCCCACGACCACGCCGGTGCCGTGATCGATGCAGAACGAACGGCCGATCACAGCGCCCGGATGGATATCGATGCCCGTCTCATTGTGGGCATATTCGCTCATGATCCTCGGAAGCAGCGGCACCTCAAGCACATGAAGCTCATGGGCGATGCGGTGGATGAAGATGGCATCGATGCCGGGATAGCAGAAGATGGCCTCATCGAGGCCGGTCGCCGCCGGATCGCCCTCGAAGACCGCCTCAACATCCAGATTGAGCATCCGGCGCACGTTGGGCAGGCGTCCCATGAACGCGCTGGCGATCTGGGCCGCCTTCTGGTCGCAATCGGCGCATTCGCTTCCCGAGCCCTCCTGCATGACGTTTCGCTGATAGCGGATCGACTCGCGAACCTGGAGATACAGCTTCTGGTGAGTGTCAACAAGGAGCTTGCGCAAATGGCTATTGATGTTCTCCCTGGTCAGGCGGATTTCATCGAAGAACCCCGGAAACATGACGCGCCGAAGGCCTTCAACGATCTCGATCGTCCGATCGCGGTTGGGCAGAAAAGGTGAATCGAGATGGCTGGTGCGGGGCTCAGCGCGATAGTCGGCGATCAACCCTTCGACCACCGCATCGACTGTGGGAAATTCGGGATGGGGTACGGTCATGAAAAATGACTCCATCGAACCGGATGAAGTCCAGCGGACGCGGCCGGTTGGTTGGCCGGGATTATAAAACACTCTCCATCCGCTTGGGACGGACCGGAGGTTCTGCTCGAACCCCAGTTGAAGGTGGGTGCCGCGCCAGGTCGTCCCGGCCTTCCACTCATGGAGGCTTGGCCTTCGCGCCCGGTCTTGGCTCCCTTGGGGTTCCTATCGGTTCGAGCACATATACAACTCCGGGGGATCGTACCCCGCAGACGGAGAGTGGTTTTTCACTTGCTCATTCATCTTATGGCATTGCCATCACCCGCACCACATTCTTCGGTCAGGCTAACAGTCGGTGATGAGGGTTTGGCTTGGGCCGGGCCAAATGGACGCGGCCTGCACCGAATCGATCGGCTGACCGTTCCGGCGAGCCGGGCACTATGGCTGATCCGCGAAGGTGATGTCAAGTCCGGTTTTCACACCCGTGCGGCGCGGCGGGTTGGGGGATACGTCGGGATGGTTTACGCGCGGCGGATTTTTCCTATAATTCAAGTCATCGTTGACTTTTTATCCCGAACTCCGCCCCCATCCCACACAACCAAGGTGAAACAGAGGATCATGAGCGACCAGGCCTGCCGTATCGAAAAAGATTCCATGGGTGAAATGAAAGTGCCGGACTGGGCATTGTGGGGAGCCAGCACCCAGCGCGCGGTGCGGAACTTCCCCGTCAGCGGTCGGCCGGTGCCCCCGGCGGTGATCCATGCCTTTGGTCTACTCAAAGCCGCCTGCGCCAAGGTCAATCGCGACCTGGGCAAGCTCGATGCCAAGCTGGCCGAGGCGGTGATCGATGCCGCGATGGAAGTGGCCCAAGGTAAGCACGATCGACATTTTCCCGTCGATGTGTATCAGACCGGTTCAGGCACCAGTTCGAACATGAACGCCAATGAGGTGATCGCGAATCTGGCCAATCAGCGCCTCGGCCAGCCCATCGGCACCAAGAGTCCGGTTCACCCCAATGATCACGTGAACATGGGTCAATCCAGCAACGACACCTTTCCCACTGCCATGCATATCGCAGCCGCCGTGACCATCGATCGAGACCTCCTGCCCGCCCTCAAGGCCATGCAAGCGGAGCTGGAGAACAAGTGTCGGCAATGGGATTCGATCATCAAGATCGGCCGCACGCACCTCATGGATGCCACGCCGATCCGGGTCGGTCAGGTGTTCGGCGGTTACGCGGCCCAGATGGCCGAATCGATCCGGCGAGCAAGCTGGGCCAGGCAGTGCATGGAGCCGCTGGCCATCGGCGGCACGGCGGTCGGCACCGGCATCAATACGCACACCGAATTCGGCCGCCGCGTCGCGGAGGAATTGTCGGCCCGGACGGGGCTGAAGTTCACGGAGGCGGAGAACCACCCAGAGGCCCAAGCCGCCAAGGATGCCTATGTGCAGTCCAGCGGCCACCTCAAGACCATCGCCGTGTCGCTTTCCAAGATCGCCGGCGATATCCGGTTGCTGGGCAGCGGCCCTCGATGTGGATTATTTGAGCTTTTGCTCCCCGAGACCCAGCCAGGAAGCTCGATCATGCCGGGTAAGGTCAACCCGGTGATCTGCGAATCGCTGATCATGGTGACCACGCGGGTCATCGGCAACGATCAGACCATCACCCTGGCGGGCATGGGCGGTATCGGATCGCTGATGGAATTGAACGTCGCCATGCCCGTCATGGCCGATGCGTATCACGAAACCGTGTCGCTGCTGGCCAATGGGTGCCGCATGTTCACCGATAAGCTCCTCGTCGGCTTGCAGTGCAACGAAAAGCGTTGTGCGGATCTGATCGATCAGTCGCTGATGATGGTCACCAGTCTGGCCCCGGAGATCGGATATGACAACGCGGCCAAGCTCGCCAAACAGGCGTTCAGCGAAGATAAGACCATCCGACAGCTTTGTCTGGATCAGAAACTGATCGCGCCGGACCGCCTCGATGAGTTGCTCGATCCCGACAGCATGACCCGTCCGGGTGAGTGATCGCCGGCGACGTTGATGGCCATGCGGCTATCATGGAGCGTGTTGCGGTCCCTTGATCAACGTCGATGTGCGCCCGAGTGGATGGATGACCCGAATCTGGATGCGGCGATGCATCAGCAGGCGTTGGCCGGTCTGGCGCGCATCGGACGGCTCAGCGGGACGGTTGTGCAATTCTGGAAGCGACTGCGCGCGATCCATCTGCGTGAGGGCGGACGGCGGCTGCAAGTTCTGGACCTGGCCACGGGTGGTGGTGATGTGGTGATCGCGCTGGCCCGCCGCGCTGCTTCCGAGCGAATTCCGATGGGGTTTACCGGTTGTGACAATCGCCAATTGTGCCTCGAACGGGCGGGACGGGAATCGGCGAGCATCGGGGTCAAACCCAACTGGGTATGTGCTTCGCTGCCCGATTGGCGGCCCTGGCAACCGTTCGATGTGGTGATCAGCAATCTTTTCATTCATCATCTGCCCACACCGGCGGTCGCCGACCTGCTCAAAGCCATGCCTTCTTACGGTCGATACGGCCTGATCTGCGACCTTGACCGCAGCTATCTGGGGCTGGCCATGGCGTGGCTGGGCTGCCGTGTGCTATCCCGATCGCCGGTGGTGCATGTGGATGGTCCCCGGTCCGTTCACGCGGCACTGACGGCCGGCGAGATTTCGGCCCTGGCCCGGAACTCTGGGTTGACCGCGGCGCGGGTGACTAAGATCTGGCCGCAACGCTGGATGCTTTCCTGGACCCCGATGAGCCCGTCGTGATCACCATCGCCAACGAGAAAAACTTGGATTCTCAGGAAATTGTTGGGTCCGGCCGCCGTCCGGACGGCACGGGGCGGACCGATCAGGTCTGGGATGTGGTGGTGGTGGGCGCTGGGCCGGCGGGCGCGGTATCGGCCTTTCTGCTTGCGGGCATGGGATTTCGCACGTTGGTGGTGGAGCGATCACCCTGGCCCCGCCCCAAGCCGTGTGGCGGCTGCCTGAGCCATGCCGGCGTTCATCTGCTGGAGCGGATCGGTCTGTCTGGTGTGCTTGAAGAGGTTGGAGCCGCCGCGACCGATCGGTTTGTCCTGGAGTGGCAAGGCCGCCGCGCATCGGTTCCCCTGGCGGCCGGCCGGGCGTTCGGACGCCGGCGTTTCGATGAGGCGGTGATGAAGCAAGCGATGGCGGCCGGAGCATGCTTTGTGACGCGGGCCAGGGCGTCATTGGCCGCCGTCGATGGGGACCACCGACGGGTTCGGCTTGAGTGCGATGGAGCAACCCGGGAAGTACGCGCCAGTCTCGTGCTGGCGTGCGATGGCTTGCACGGAAGGCTCATGGCGGGCATCAGCAATCAGGCGCGGTGGATCAACCCCAATAGCTGGATCGGATTGGGCGCTGCCATTCCTCCGGGTGTGGTTGAACTGGAGCCCGGTGAGATTCGCATGGTTTGCGCTGATCGGGGCTATGTCGGTCTGGTGCGGATCGAGGAAGGTGCCGTTGATATCGCCGCGGCGTTGGACCCGGCTTTGATCCGGGAACGGGGCTCGCCATATACGGCGATTCAGTCCTGTCTTGACCAATCCGCCGATCGTGATCTCGTTCACGCCGTAACCGCGGAGCTGGGCAGGTCTGAACCCCTGCGGGGCACGCCGGCGCTGACGTGGCGATGCCAACGCGCTTGGGAGAATCGAGTCCTGGCCGTTGGTGATGCCTGTGGTTATGTCGAACCATTCACCGGCGAAGGGATGAGTTGGGCGATTCTGGGTGCCGTGGCGGTGGCGAGATCGGCTCGAAAGATTCTTGAACGGGGCTGGTCGGAGCAATTGGGACAGGATTGGGACCGACGACGCGGCCAAGGTGTCGTTGCGCGGCGGATTGGATGTGGATTGATCAGCCATGCATTGCGGTATCCGAATCTGGCCTATGGCATTGTGAGCGGCCTTGCTCGATTTCCCCGACTGGCCCGATCGGTGACCGGACGATTGCACCGGCCGTGGCGGGTGAACATATGAATGCGCAGCATGGTGATGTAGGAATCCTGGGGCTGGGCACGGCCACTCCGCGAGGAAGGCTCAGTCAGGAGGACGCCGCGCACTTTGCCGTCAAGCGATGTGCTCGTAATGAACAGGAATCGCGCTGGCTGTTGCGACGATACGGCCAATCCGGTGTTTCGCGGCGACATGTCGCGGTGCTCGATGCCGATTCATCTTCCCAGGAAAATGCTCAGGAAGCCTTCATCCGCTTCTACCCCGAGCCTGGCTCGTCGGAGGCTAACTCCGGTCCGAGCACCGAAGCGAGGATGCGGCTCTATGAGCGATCGGCTCCAGCGTTGGCCGCCGAGGCGTGTCGCGAGGCGATCGAAACGGCGGGAGTGGAGGCGGATTCGATCACCCACCTGATCACCGTTTCCTGCACCGGCGCGGTATCACCGGGTCTGGGGGAACGGCTGATCCCGCAACTGGGCCTGTCGGCAACGGTCGGACGTGCTTCGCTGGGATTCATGGGTTGTCATGGCGGCTTCAATGCCGTGCAGGTGGCCCGTAAGCTGATTGAAGCCGATGCGCGGGCGTGCTGCCTGATCTGCTGCGCGGAGCTTTGCTCCCTTCATTTTCAGTACGGATGGGATCCTCAGGCCATCGTGGCCAATGCCCTGTTCGGCGATGGTGCTTCATCGATGGTCATCGGCACTGCGCAGCCGGTTGGATCGATGCGGATTGTTCATGGCGCCAGCCGCTTGATCGCCGGAAGTGGCGATGCCATGACCTGGCGGATTGGTGACCATGGGTTCCGGATGACGCTCTCACCCGAGGTGCCCAAGCTCATCGAAACACACCTGCGAGTCTGGGTTGAAAAGGAGCTGTCAAGCCGCGGCCTGTCGATCGATGATGTCGAACAGTGGTTAAGCCATCCGGGCGGCCCGGCGATCCTGGAGGCCGTGGAAAGGTCACTGAAGCTCAAGCCCGAGGTCCATGCGATCTCCAGACAGGTATTGGATGATCACGGGAACATGTCGTCGGCGACGCTGGGGTTTCTCCTTGAGCGAGGCGGGGTGGGGAAGAAGCTGACCGTCGCCCTGGGGTTCGGGCCGGGATTGGTCGCCGAGCTTCTGGTCTTGCATGGCGGATAGCCTTGTTTTGATCTTGTGATTAAGATCGCGGCATGATCGAAGGCGATTCGAGAATCGATCTGCTGGTTATCGCATCGATGGCGCGTGAGCTTGGGCCGGTGGCATCAAGACTGGGCTGGAGCCGACCGCCCGAGGGTGCGCGGATTGTGCGTGCGTCTGCGATGGGCGATTCGCGGTCAGCCTGTCACCGGCTCTCGGGTCGCTGGAAAGAATCGCGAATCGCGCTGGTGGTGACCGGCATCGGGCGTGGCTCGGTGGATGGCCTGCTTCCACGACTACTCAGGGGATTATCGCCGCGCGGCGTGCTTCTGGTCGGGCTTTCCGGCGGGCTCAATCCGCGCCTCGACGGCGGTGAGGCGCGGCGGATTGATCGCGCGATGGCCGGGGGACGGCCCATGCTTCTCTTGGGCGAGGATGGAAGTGTGCGGGAATCGCCCAATGAGCGGAGCGAATCATGGTCTGCCGAAGCCGTTTCAGTCCTGACGGTGGACAGGCCGTCCATGACACTGGCCGATAAGTCAGCGCACCATCACGCCACGGGAGCCGATCTGATCGATATGGAAACGTATCACGTGGCATGGCATGCGTTACGCCAGGGCGTTGCCTTCTGGTGTTTTCGGGGGGTCAGCGATCCGGCCGATGCCGGGCTGCCAGCCGGCCTTTTGCATCATGTCGGCCCGGACGGCCGCGTGAATGTCACCGGATTTCTTGGATGGCTGGTGTGCAACCCAAGAGAATGGGGCACGCTATGGCGCCTGGGGCGTGACAGCCGCCGGGCCGTCGCATCGGTAGCCGGGATGGTGGAGGCATGGGCGGGCAACCAGCCTTGGCTGAGCGTCGGATCAGGAAGAACTTCCGCACTTGACTGATCGCTATTGCCGATAAGAATTGAGCGGTAAGTGGTCACGCGTTCGTATAGACCGGTTCCTGAGGGTTGGTGACGGCCGGCGACGCGATTTAAGGGAATAACAACCCATGCCCAGCACGAAACTACAGGTTCTGCCCACCTCTCCCGACGGATTGCGCGCTGAAATTCAGCGGTTGCCCCTCAAGCTCGAACGTGATGATTCTCGTGTCATCACACTGCCGTTCATGCTGGACCGGGGCGATCGGATCGCACTGCTCTTTCAACGGGTATCGCTGCTCAGCGATGAGGAAGTCGAGCAGGCGAGGGCGCGGATGTGCGATCTGTTCTCAAGACGTCACCGCAAGATCACCGAGCTGTTCGAAGAGCATTACCACATCGCCGCCCGCCAGATTGGTCATGAAGACGGGATGCCCGAGCCCCGGAGGCAGTTGATCGGCTCGTTGCTCACGATGGAGTATTCCATATCCTCGGCGGCGCTGTTCAATCCCTCGATCGTCCCGCATGTGGATCAATCGGGGCTTGAAAAGGGGTCGATCCGATTTCTGATGAGCCTGCGCGCGACCGGTGAGGGGCACATCTCCTCGATCGTCTTTCGCACCGGAGTTCTGGACAGCGAAGGCCTGGTGAAGATTGATGAGGCACCGCATCATCTCAGCCAGCCCACCCGCAGCGATGACCGGCACTACCACAAAGCGCTGCTGCGCCGAAAACTCATCGATGAACTCAAGGTCCCGTCCGAGGCCGTGGACACCTTCCTCAGTCGGGTGCGCGACCGGTTCACGCGTGCCCATCTCGACCGGGCCGTGAGTGAGATTTGCGACGAAAAGGGGCTTACCGAGGTCCAGCAACGCGCTGTGGATACGCTGATCTGGCTGATCGAACAGAATTACCAGATTCGCCTGAAGCCCGAGACCACGATCGGTGATGTGGTGCTGTTTCCGCGTTCGGCCAGCGAATCCCGCGGCATCGAAGACCT
Source organism: Phycisphaeraceae bacterium (assembly GCA_020831765.1). GTDB lineage: Bacteria > Planctomycetota > Phycisphaerae > Phycisphaerales > Phycisphaeraceae > JAFIFY01. The sequence continues at coordinate 25,484 of JAFIFY010000103.1, forward strand.
TCGCCTGGTGCGATTCGTCGATGATGATGAGTCGGTGACCTACTTCGGCACTTACACAGCTTACAACGGTTTCCAGATCATGCCGATGCTGATGGAAACGACGGATTTCCAGACCATCGACATGCACACGCTCAATGGCGCCTGTGCGAGGAACAAGGGCATGGCGCTGTTTCCGCGGCGGATCGGCGGCCACTACGTGATGTGTTCACGCATCGATGGCGAGAATCTATTCATCATGTACTCAGATCTGGTTCACTTCTGGGAATCAGCCAAACTGCTGACGGTACCCGTCCATCCGTGGGAGTTGATGCAGATCGGCAATTGCGGCTCGCCGATCGAAACCGAGGAGGGATGGCTTCTTCTGACGCACGGTGTCGGGCCGATGCGGCGTTACTGCATCGGGGCGATGCTTCTGGACTTGGATGATCCGTTGCGGATCATTGGCCATCTTCCCGAACCCCTGCTCGTGCCCGCCGAGGATGAACGCGAGGGGTATGTCCCCAACGTGGTCTATTCATGCGGTTCCATGGTCCATCGTGGCCAGCTCTTCCTTCCCTACGCCAGCAGTGATACGACCACGCGCCTGGCGACGATCTCCATGGATCAACTGCTAAATCGGCTGTTGGATTCACGGGGCTGATCGCCGTCGGTTCCATCGCCGCGGGTGCCAAGCAACAATCGTTGAGGCGCACGACTCATCAGACGTTGGACCACCTCCGGGCCATAGTCCAGCTCGACCAAACCGATTCCCGACAGCCGGTCGTCCAGTGAATCGGGACGGTGCATATCCAGCGCCAGTGCCGTAAACGCATCTTCGGCCAACATGGCCCTGAACGCCTGGCAGGCGGCAAAGCCGTTCTGTCCCATGATGGAGCCGACGTTGCCTTGCAGGAGTACGCCCTGTTGCCGCAAGCGGACGGCCAGTTTCGCCATCGCGGCTGGATCAAGGTTCAAGCGCTCGGGATGCGCCAGGATCACGGTGTATCCCCGGTCCATGAGCCATTGAATCGTCCGATCGGCGTGGCGGGGCCATGATGGATCCCAGATGTCCGCCAGCACATGCCGGGAAGGCCCCAGGGTCGGAACGCCGTTCGCTTCCAGGAACGGCACGATGTTTGGCTCCAACCTCACCTCCCCGCCCGGCCAGAGGGCGTGGTCGATCCCCTCGCTCAAAAGTAATTTCCTGATGCGCTCGACATGGCGGGCGATCGAATCCGGCCGGTTATCGGGATACTGTGTCGGCCAGACGTGCGGTGTGCAGATCGAGCCCACGAAACCGGCGACCTGAAGTCGTCGAACGCATTCAAGCACCTCCCGGTCATCCCGGCAACCATCATCCACGCCCGGAAGCAGATGGCTGTGGATGTCGATCAGTCCGGTTGTGGATTGAATGGGGGGTGTGGGCTGGGGCATGATTGCGGTCAGGCGTGGGCGGGGGAAGTTGAAGAATCAGGCTGGCCAGGTCACCGATCGCGATGGGCCTCCGATCCGAACCCAGGAAAGCAGCTCCAGCGGCTGACCGATCAGGGCCAGACGAGCCATCTGCATCGCGGTCTTGGCGGCACGGTCACGGTTCAGGAGGCGGTCGCCGCTGAGGTGCGATTGGGCTGTCCAGACCGTCGGCGGCGCTTGGGCCTCGCGGATCGCCAAGGCCATCCAGATCGTGCCCACCGGCTTCTGTTCGGTGCCGCCTTCCGGTCCGGCCACCCCGGTGACGGCCAAGGCCAGGTCGGCGTGACCAAGCTCCAGGCTCCGCATCGCCATGGCCGAAGCGACCGGTTCGCTGACCGCCCCGTGCAAGAGGATGATTTCCGGATCGATGCCAAGCTGCTGAATCTTCATCTCATTGCTATAACAGATCCATCCGCCGTTGTACGCCGCGCTGGAACCGGGGATACGGGTGATCATCTCGCCAAGTCCGCCGCCGGTGCAACTCTCAGCCGTGACCAACTTGAGGTTGCGCTCCAGCAGAATCGTGAGCAGCGCGCCTTCAAGAGTCTGGTCATCACGTCCGAAAGCCATCGGATTGAGGCATGATTCGATCTCTTCGGCCGTGGCTTCAAGATGTGCCTCGGCCACGGTACGGTCAGAGGCCTCACTGCGAATCCTCACGGCCACGATGCCGTCGGAAATGGTCGTCCCGACCCGCGGGTTGCGCTTTCGATCCATCAAAGTCCCCAGGCGGCGGCCCACATCACTCTCACCCCATCCAAAGGTGTTGATTCGGCTGGTCAGGATGAACCCCGGCCCGTCGGGCTGATCGGCCGTGAGTCGGGGTAGCACCAGGTTGCGTAACATCGGCCGCATCTCGGCGGGGACGCCGGGCATCGCGGCGATCCGACAGCCATTAATGGTCACCAGAAGACCCGGCGCCGTGCCGTGCGGGTTCTCCAGTGACTTGTGGCCGCGCGGGACCATGGCCTGTTTGCGGTTGCGCTCGGGCATCGTTCGACCGCGGTCGGTGAAAAACCGCTCGAGGCGATCCAGAGCCACCGGATCGATCTCCAGAGGTCGGCCGCACGCCTCGGCCAGTGCTTCCCGCGTCAGATCATCATCGGTCGGCCCCAGGCCACCGGTCAGGATCAGCCAGTCCGCCCGCGTCACTTCTTCCTGAATCGTTCGCGTGATCGCGGCCAGATCATCACTGACCGTCACGTGCTGCGCGACGGAAATGCCCTGCTCGATGAGCGTGGCGGCGATCCAGGCGGAATTGGTATCGACCGTCTGGCCGAGCACCAACTCATCGCCGATCGAGATAATCACCACTTGCATGGCCGGATTATAGTCCTATGGCTTGAGCCGGCGAGGCGGGATTGGGGAGGTTGATCGTAATGGTCATCCCGCCGGGGTCGAGTTTGAATGCCACTTTGCCGCCGATTTCATGTTCGACCAATCCCCGGATCAACCGAATCCCGGTACCTTCGGCCAGGGTGGAGGTGAGCGGTCGAGCTCCTTCGGCAAGATGTTCGCGCCAGATCAACGTCAGATGTCCGTCCTTGACGGCCCATTCTAGATCGACGGTGCCCTGGTGGTCGCGAAAAGCCCCGTGCTTGACGCCGTTGGTGAATAGTTCCTGCAAGACCAACGCGAGTGGCGATGCGATACGGGGAGCGATCGTGATCTCCGGGCCTCGGGATCGCAACTGGGGATCGAACGGCAGGGTGCGGGCCAGAGCCTCGGCGACATTGCACACGATCGACTGAAAGTCAAGATCACGCCACTGTGATCGGCTGAGCATTTCGTGAACCCTGGACAACGCAAGAATGCGATTCTCCAGGTCGGATGCGAATTGCCGGGCATCGGAAGCCTGATGCGCTGTCATCGAAACCAGCCCCAGGATGCTGGCCAGGTTGTTCTTGGTGCGGTGATTGACCTCGTTGAGCAGACGCCGGTTCGATTCGGCGACACGGCGATAGCCCGCTTCACTTTCACTCAGTCGCTGCTCGGCCACGATACGCTCCGTGAGATCCGAGACCAGAAATAGAATGTGTCGACTTCGATCATCATCGCGGTCCAAACGAGTCGCATTGACCCGCGCCCAGATGGTTGTTCCGTCCCTGGCGACATAGCGGCGGTCTCGAATGACCACCTCTTCTCCGAGTGTGGCCAGTAGGCCGGACATCCGTCGTTCAACCGGCTCATCCTCCGACAAACCAAATTGAGCCGGGGGCTTACCCATGATCTGATCCACGGGAAGACCGAGCATCCGGGCCATTGCCGGATTGGCCTGCACGATCAGGTCTTCATCGGGCGAGTAAATGAAGATGCCCTCGCCGCTGCTCTCGAAGATCGCGCGGAACCTCGCCTCGCTTTCCCGAAGCGCTGCCTCGGCGAGTTTCCGGGCTTCGATGTTGCGCTTGCGCATCATCAGCTCGACGACCTGGCCGGTCTTCGGATCCCGGATCGGCGTGCCGGCGATCTCCGCCCACACATGCCGGCCATCAGCACACAATCTTCGAAACTCGGCCAGCCCGGAATTGGCTCCCGCCATGGCCTCCTCCTTGAGTCGGCGGACCCGGCCCACATCCTCGGGATGAATGAATTCCCAGATATGTCGGCCGATCAGTTCATCCGGCTTCTGTCCGAAGTGGCGGCGAACCGAATCGGAGATGAACAGATAGCGCCCCTCGGGGGTACACCGGGTGATGACATCGTTGGATTGCTCGGCCAGCCATCGATACCGCTCCTCGGCGGATCGGCGTATATCTTCCTCAAGCTGCCGGTTGATCGCTCCGGCAAAGATGTCGGCGGCGATCTTGAGGATCGTCATTTCGGATTCGGACCAGGTTCTCGGGCGGGTGCAATCATCGAATCCGATGAAGCCCCAGCACGCTCCACGGACCATGATCGGAAAAACTGCAAGCGACTTGATGTCCTGTGGTTCGAGGACTTCGCGCTCGGCGGCGGTGAGTTGGTCGACACGGCCGGCGTAGGGTTGACCCCGGCAATGCGCGGCAAACAGAATCGCGGCCGCATCGTCGCGGATGGACAGGTTCTGCAGAACCGGATTGTTGATTTGCGGCTTGATTCCCGGTGCGGCCCATTCGTACCGCTGGCGCATGACCAGTTCCGAATCCTGAACCGAAATATACTCAAACAGATAGGCCCGGCTGACTTCCACGGCGCGGCCGAGATGACTCAGCGCCTCCTGGGCACCCGTTTCCCACGATTGCCTTTGAAGGAGGCACTCAACCGATGCCTCCAGCGCGTTGAGTACACGCCCTAACGAATCTCCCCAGCCGAATGTATGGGGTACCGAGACTGAGCTTGGGGGAGGTTGATCGCCCATCACATCGTCTTGGTTTTGCTCGGACAAACGCCGAGCCCATGGGGCGAAGATTCCGCCGCTAATCAGCGGCCGGGGAGTTTGCCGAGGCCTGTGTCCGCCGTTCAGCACCGACCATGGCCGATCATGGCCGATCTAAGGAGCGTTTGCCGCCCAGCGCGCTGGGGTGGTCGATCATCAGGACCCGCTCGAACCCGACGACGATTGGCCGCTGGGGCCGCTCAAGCTGGTTCGCATCGCGGTGTCCGACTGGATGTTCTGCATCCGGTAGTAGTCCATGACGCCCAGCTTGCCCGTGCGCAACGCCTCGGCCAGCGCCTTGGGCACTTCGGCCTCGGCCAGAACCACCAGGGCCCGGTTCTTCTGAACTTCGGCTTTCTGTTCCTGCTCGGCCGCGATGGCGCCGGCGCGTCGCTTTTCAGCCTCGGCCTGGAAGCGGCGCTTGTCGGCTTCGGCCTGATCGGCCTGCAACTTGGCCCCAACGTTCTCGCCCACGTCGATGTCCGCGATGTCGATCGAGAGAATCTCGAACGCAGTGCCCGCGTCCAGGCCTTTCTCGAGCACCACCTTCGATATTCGATCCGGGTTCTCCAGCACGCTCTTGTGCGAGGTGGCCGAGCCGATGGTGGTTACGATACCTTCACCGACTCGGGCGATGATCGTCTCTTCGGTGGCACCGCCGACCAGGCGTTCGAGGTTGGCCCGTACCGTGACGCGGGCTCGAGCCTTGAGCTGGATACCGTCCTGCGCCACGGCATCGATCGTGCTCCGACCACTGTTGCTCGAAGGCACATCGATCACCTTCGGATTCACCGAAGTCTGAACGGCTTCCAGAATGTCGCGACCGGCCAGGTCGATGGCACAAGCGTTGTCCCATGGAAGGGCGATCTTGGCGCGATTGGCCGCGATCAGCGCACGGACCACGCGTTGCACATCGCCGCGGGCCAGGTAGTGCGTTTCCAGTTGATTGGTGGAGATGCCCAGGCCGGCCTTGACCGCCTGAATTCGAGAGAAAACGATGATCTCGGGCCGTACCTTACGGAACTGCATCATGATCAGTTGCAGAAACCCGACTTTGGCGTCGCTGAGCAGTGCCTGAAGCCACAAGCTGAAATACTTGAAGAAAAAGGCGAAGAACACCACGACGACGATGATCGCGATGATGATCGGAATCCAAATCCAGTCCATGATGCTGTTCCTTGAGCAAAGCGTTCGGAAACGCGGCCCGAAATGGACCGACTTGCCGCGATTATAAGCGGAAGCGTCAGGGCATGCACGATTTAGGCTGGATTGAGGCCGCTTCCATGCGGTCCCAGAGGACCGGTGAACACGGAAACCGCCCCTATGGAGCGTTCGGCCGGCCGAACACCTCAGGCAGGTGGCTGAATTCTTACGTGCGAGTAATCACCGCGCCGTCTGAAGGCGGCACCCAATCGGCCTCCACACTTCAGGCACGGTAGTATAGTGAGGCATATTTCCTGCAATGAATAGGTCGTCTTTGGCGTTGTTCTCTGTACCGACGGAGAATAAGGCCATGCGCATCGCACCATCGATTACACTCACGGACGAACAACGCAAGACATTGGAAGCTTGGTCGCGCGGCCGACGCATCTCGGTACGCCTGCAACAGCGATCCAGGATCGTCCTTCTGGCGGCGCAGGGTAAGCAGAATACACAGATCGCTGAGCAGGTCGGTGTCGATGTGACCACTGCGGGCCGATGGCGAAGCCGATTCGCCCAGCATGGACTGGCGGGCATCCAGAAGGACCGGCCCCGTGGTGGTCGCAAGCCGACCAAACAAATGGCGATCACGGCAAAGATCATCGAACTGACTACGCAGCAGACTCCGACGAACGCCACGCACTGGAGCACCAGGACGATGGCCGAGGCGACGGGCGCATCGCAGTCGATGGTCAGCCGGGTATGGCGGGCTCATAACCTCAAGCCGCATCTGATCCGGACGTTCAAGCTGAGCAACGAT
>JAFIFY010000117.1 GCA_020831765.1 Phycisphaeraceae bacterium
CCTCCGGTGGAATCCAGAGAAACGCACGATGCGAGCCACGCTCGGTCTGAACCGGAATCGAGTACTGAAACGTCCAGGTCACCGCCGGAGCGGAACCGCAGAGTGCCAGGATGATGATGGGAACCAGCAACTTAAGGGATGAGAACATGACAGCCTCGCGATGGGATACAGGGACGATCGACGCCGGGTAAAGCGATCCCCATTGCGATTTGTTGCACGCCTGAAATTAATGGTATTGCGCGGCCACCGGGAACCTCCGCGGCCGAAACGCAAAACATGATGAATCAATGGTCAAAACCAGCTTGCGGATTCGGCTCAAGCCTCCGGTTCGAGCTCTTCCTCATACCCGGGGATCGCCGGCATCTGGTCATCATCGCCGCCATGGTCCTCGGGGGTCTCCGGAGCCCGCGGCGCTTCTGGAGCTTCCGGGGTTGCCGGGGGTTCCGAGGATTCCGGGGGTTCGGGGGATTCGGCATCGCGTGGCGGTACGGGCTGTATGCCGGGCCGGTCGGGTTGTCCGGGCTGGACGGGGATCACCTGCCGGATATCGGGCTGGACGGGTTGGGCCGCGGCGTCGGCGCCTTCGGCCAACGTCACTTCCACGGTCAGTTCCTCATCGCCGCGCCGAATCACAAGCTGAATCTTCTGTTCGGCGATGAAGCGGTTGGTCAACTGGCGCATGTGCATCATGTCCAGGATGCGAATGCCATCGACCACCAGAATGCGATCGCCGGTCTGGAGTCCGGCCTCGGCCGCCGGCGAGTCGTCCTGCACGTTGGCGATCTCCACGCCGCGCTGCCCTTGCTGGCGAAGATTCACGCCGATCCGGCCCCGGCGGATCGTCTCACCTTGCTTCATTCGATCGATGATCGGACCAAGGTCCGAGAGCGGCACGACAAAGCCGATGCCCGAGTCGTACCATTCCACACCGGCCATCGCGCCCCGGGCCGTCGGCGACACGGGTACGTTGATCCCGATGACCCGACCGAAGATGTCGATCAGCGGCCCGCCGTAGTTGGCCGGGCTGATGTTGGCATCGGTCTGAACCAGACGACCGCCGATTCGATCCATCGCGCTGATGATCCCGGAAGAGACCGCGTTCTGGCCGCCCCCATATCCGACGCCCAGCGATATCGCCCACTGCCCGACGCGCAGGTCATCACGCGACGCCGGTCGCGCCGGGGTCAGCTCGCGGGCCGTGTTGATCTTCAACAGGCAGATGCGGCGGGTTTCATCGCGACCGAGCAGCTCGGCGACATACTGCGAATCGTCCTCCAGAATCACCGTGATCAGCGACGGTTCCTGAAGAAAGTTATACGTGCTCGTGATGATGTAGCCATCTTCGGAGATGATCACACCGGTCGTCGGGCCCTCGCCCGGCCGACTGATGCCGCCCGATGGCGCTTGACGCCGGCCCGGTTGCCTCGGGCCATCGGGCGTTCGCACCACGCCACCGAAAGTTTCAATGGTGACCACGCTCGGGGCGACCTGCGCCGCGGCGTGGCGGAACACCGCCGGGGCCAGTCGATAACCGGCCTGCACTTGCTCGAGGCGCTGTAGCGCCTCATCATCAGCGCCGGCCACGCCGTTGAACATGAGCGTCAGCGCGAGAATCGGAACAGCGCCGAGGATGGAAAGCTTGCCGGATCGCATCACTGCTCTTCCTTTTCAACCGGGTTGGGTGTGATTCGCACGACGGCGAGGGCATCGTGATCGCCTTCCCGCCGCTTGATGACGAAGATCGCTTCGCGTTCAGGATTGAGCCTCGAGACGATGCGGTCATAGTCCCGGATGGTGTAGACCTGTTCGCCGTTGATCGAAAGGATCATGTCGTCGCGTCGAAGGCCCGCACGCCGCGCCGGGCCGGTTCGGGTGATGCGATCCACGTAAGCCGCCGCGCGCGGCCCCGGCAGACGGAAAAGCTCAAAGCCAAAGTCCAGCTCCCGCGTCGCCTGCGCTTCGGCGGCCAGCGCCTCCTCATCGAGTTCGCCATCGAGGAACTGCCGGATCACATCATTGGGGATGGCGTAATTGATCCGCGTGTTGGTGCTGGCGCTTTCAAGCATCTTGCCGACCACCCCGGCCAGCCGTCCATCCACGGTCACCAGCGCGCCGCCGGGAGCGCCGGGGTTGCTGGTGATCGCATCGATGAGGTAGATATCCGTGAGAATCTCCATGTCGGCGGCGCGGCGTTTGGTGTCCACCCGGGCCCGCATCGAAAGCACACCCAGGTTCACCGACATGGGCTCATCACCGTCGGCCACCTTGAACGGATTACCCACCGCCAGAACCCAGTCGCCCTGATCGACGATCGGCCGGGAGAGCACCGGAAAATAATCCGGCGTCTGGGCATCGATCTTCAGCAGCACGATCTGAGCCGCCTCGCTCTGGCGCTCGACCTGGGCCATGTGAACCTGGCCGTTGGGCAGCACCACCCGGATGCGGTCACCGGTCACATACAGGCCATGGGCCGTCAGGATCCGCCCGTCGGCCGAAATGATCGTGCCCGTGGCGTAGCCGTGCTCAAGCGCGATGCCGGCACCGTAAATCTTGACCGTCCGCTCCTGGGCCATGCGGATGGCCTGATCGAAGATGTTGGCCCGTTGGGGTGGCGGCGCATCGGTTCCTTCCACGCGCTTGGGCTCGGACACGGTCGAAGTCGCATCGCCCCCTTCCCGCACGGCCTCGCCGGCTTCTTCGGCTTCCTTGGCTTCCGACTCCGTCACCGCCGCGGGCGCTTCATCGTCTCGCGCCTCCTCAGCGGGCTCCACCTCCGTGGAGACCGTCTCACTTTCGGCGGGTGCCTGGGCATCGGACGATTGCGCGTGGATCGGGAAAGCGATCAACGACAGCGCCGCCATAGCCGGCAGCCACCATCGCCCAATCGTTCGTGCCATCTGAACGCTCTTCATCGCCTGTTCACTCCTGCTCCACCGATTCGACTTCTTCTTCAGCGGCTTGCGTGTCATCTTCTTCGGCCTGTTCGGCGGGCTCGGGTTCCGGTTCGGCGGCGGGGGCGGGGGCCGGGCGGGGCTCGGACCAATGCTCGAACTCGGCCACATCGCCGAGGAGTCGAACGGACCTTCCCTCAAAGGTCAGCAGTAACGATTCATCGTCGCCTCGCACGAACCGGCGTTGGAACGGGATGCGGACATCCTCCACCTGCCGGTAATCGCCCAGCACCATGGCCACGCCCAAGGGCTCGCCTTGTTCGTTGGCGCGCGAAACCTTGATCAGGCGCGGCTCCAGCCTCGTGTTGCTTCGATCCATCACACTGATCCAGATCATCCAGTGCTCATCGTGCCGGTCGGTCAGGTGGATTCGGAACGCGCGCTCACCGGCGGCTCGATCACCGCCGAGCAACCGCACGCGCCTCCAGTGGCGGCGGTCGCTGCGCAGGATGATCGATGCCGCCTCGGCGACCGGCTCGCCCAGCGTCGAGAGCGATCGGACGGTTCGGTCGGGCATGTCCTCGAAGACCTGGCCGAAACGCTCGCCGGCGCGCCGCACCGCCAGCCGGTGCGTGCCAACTTCGCGATCGCCGTCAATCACGGCCGTGACAATCTCAAGCCCCGCGTAATCGTTGAGTTCGCCTCGCCAGCGAACCCACTGGTCGAAGATTCTCGCTCCCTCGCGGTCGGCGATTCGGGTATCGCGAATCTCGCCGGGCGTTGTCGTTGGCGGCGCGGTGGGTGAACGCGGGTTGCCCGGTCGTCGGTCCGCCCCGGGATTGCCGCCCGAAGTCGGGGCGAAGGGCAACGGGGTCAGCCTGACCACCGCGTGCATTCGCTCGCCGCCCCGCTCCCAGACCACATTCACCGGCCAGTTCGCCGGGAAGATCGTGATCACGCTCGCGAACTGATTGGCCGATCGGATCCGCCTTCCTTCAAAGCTCACCAGGCGGTCGCCCGGCCGCATGCCCGCCCGGGCGATCGGCGAATCGAGATTGATCGACTGGCAGACCACCACGCCCGGCTCGCGCTGCGCGAACACGGCGTCGAGCGTCCCGTGCATCGTCGTTCTGGAGGCCAGCAGATCGGGAATGAAATTCTTGACCTGTTCAGCGCTGATCGCGTAACCCAGGCCAACATTGACCCGGCCCCGCTCCTCGAAGGAACCGCGGCCATTGATGCCGATGATCCGGCCGTCCATGTTGAACAGCGGCCCGCCGGAGTTGCCCGGGTTGATCGAGGTATCGAACTGGATGCAGTCGCCGTAGACCAGCATCTGGCGCGTCGGGCCGGTTCCGGGCTGGAAGCGATTGACGCCGCTGATGATGCCCATCGTCACCGTGGGCTTGAGGTCTTCGGTCAGCGAGAACGGGTTGCCCATCGCCAGGGCCCAGTCACCGACCCGGACATCATCCGAATCGCCGAACTCGGCGTAAGGAAACGGCTCCCGACCATCGAGCTTGATGATCGCCACATCCCCGCCCGGATCGATGCCGACCAGGTTCCATCGGTAAAGCTCGCCATCGGCCAGCCCGGCCCACCCGCTGGTGCCCGCCGCGGCCACGACGTGGTAGTTGGTGACCGCGTAGCCATCAGGATCGATCAGCACGCCCGAGCCGCCACCGCCTCGCTGATTGCCGTAGATCGCCACCACCGTGGGCGCGACCTTTTCCACCACGCGGACGCGCGCCTGCTCGGCTTCCATCACCGCGCGGACCGCCGCGGGCAAAGGCTTACCATCCTCATTGGCGATCGCGACGCCCGAAGGCGACAGGAACAGCAGAACCAGCAGCGCGGCCAACCATCGGCGGACCAGCGCGCAAGGCACCGGGGCCGATGGGATCGAGCGGGAATTATCCGGCGATAGGGAAAGCCTCGACGGCATGGGTTACTCCGGCATGGGTTTGAGCAATCGCGCATCGGCCCAGTTGGCGATGTCCGAAAGCGAGAGGTCCTCGCCGTACTCGACAACAAGCGTCAGGCGCTGGACACCGGCGATCGGCACGGTGACCGGTCGGGGTGGGTCGATGCCCCGCACTCGTTGGCGCAGGACTTCCCGGCCATCGGCGAGAACAACGAACTCGCAATCGCCGGCGCCTCGCGTCAGGGCATCGATGCCCATGGTCACCGCGAAGGTCTCGTAGCGGCCTCCGATCTCGAAGGTCAGGCGGCAGTAGGAACGAACCCCCAGTCCCTTCTCGAACGTCCGCTCGCCAATGACCAGATCACCGCCATGCACGTTGCGATCGCGTTGCCATGGCCGAGCAATATCCAGCAGCGGATCCTCGACCACCTCGACGGGATTCAGGTCGGAAAGAAAAACCATCCGATCACTGCGCACATCGATGCGCCAGACCGCCGTCCACGGTACACGCGCCACCTGGTCTTCACCCGGCCCAAGCTCAAGCACCGCGCGATTGCCGTCGCGGGTGACCCGAACGGCGGGAATGGACGAACCATCCACCAGATGCGCGGTCCAGACATTCGTCGGCAAAGCATCCGGTGTGGCCAGCCGGACACCGATCACCCGTTCCCGGCCGATCGATCGGCTTTCGCCCCGGAAATTGAAGCCCACATTCTCATCACCGATGCCCTCGAGCACACCCGTCACCGGAAGCACCCGGGCCGGGCGATCGTCGGTGGCGGGCTGGACCGCGAAAAGCCGGTCCTCACGAACGTCGCCGGCACGCAACGATGCATCAAAGAGCTCGGTCGAAAGCCCATCGGGCGCTTCGCTCAGGCTGACCGCCTTGATCGACTCGAGATTGAAGCTCATCCGGCCGTAACGTGTCTGAGCGTTGAGCAGACCTTCGGCGACGGTCACGTTCGATGCGCCCAGTTTTCCTCCTGAGGCGAAATGCACCCAGTGTTCGACGGATCGAGTCGAGGGGGAAGCATCGGTGCGAACGGCCCGCCGAATGGTCAGCGGATCGCGATCCGAGTCCTCACCGGCGAGTCGCACCGCACTCTCGCCCCAAGTCCGGATCGAACCTTCAACGGTCGTTCCATCCAGAAGCGTGATGCGCCACGCATCCCCTTCCGAGGCCGACGCTTGAAGTGGAGACAACCCGGCCAGCAGGGTGATCAGCAAGGCCGGCACAACAACGCCCAACGCCAGCGTCGAACGAAGCAGGTGATCGCATTTCAACACAACATCCCGCATAGCCTTGGTTCCCCGGGCGACCGACCGGAATCCGGATCACCCGCCTTCGGATCAATCCTCGTCGTAAGCCTCGCCGGATTGCTCCGGCCGCGCCAGATCGCTCTGGCGAATGCTGTCGTAGTACTGCTCGACCAGCTCGCGATACCGATCCGGAAAGTTCTGCCGCAGGGCGGACATGACGCGCTCGCGTTCATATTCAGGAAGCCCGCCCCAGGGCTGGGCCTGCGTGCGCCGCTCTTCCTGTCGGCCCATGCCACCCTGGCCGATCACTTCACTGGATTGGGCAGCGCCGTCACCTGCCGCATCCCCGCCGGCGGCACCCTGGCCTTGCCCCTGCCCCTGACCTTGCCCCTGTCCCTGGCCCTGGCCCTGGCCCTGCCCCTGCTGCTCCTGCTCTTCGGCTTCCTCGATCAGCCGATCGAGCATTTCGATGATGCGGCGGTGCTCGGTCTGGGTCGGGTCGCCCGAATCGCCCAAGTCCAGCTTGCGGCGGGCGAACGACATCCTGTTCTGCACATCGTAAAGACTACCTTCGTATTCGAGCATGATGCGAAGGTCGTAGATCATCTGCCTGGCGCCTTCGAGCATGCGCTCCGAGGCGTCCGGGAACGATTGCGTGAACGATCGAAGCATCGCCAGGGCTTCAGCGCGCCGCAGCGTCTGCGACTGGCTGACCGCAAGCAGGAAGACGATATCCGGGGCGAAGAGCGTCTGATCCAGGCCTTCTTCCATGAGCGGGGCCAGCAGGTCATAGGCATCCTCGAATCGTTCCTGGCCGACAAGAAGCTGTGCCCGATAGAAGCGGGCATGGGCCGCCACGGATGGAATCTTGTGGTCCACCAGCCGGGCAAACCCGGCCAGAGCGCGGTCGGCCCGCTCATCGATCATGTCATCGATCGCTTCGCCCAGGACCGGATAGAGGTCGGCCAGCGCAAAGGCCACTTCATCGGGATCGGGCGAAGGACGCTGAGCTTCGGACCGCAACGCCTGGATCGCACGGTCGCGCTCCTGGCGATTGACATCACCGTCGGTGCCAAGCTGGGCAATGATCTTCTCGATCACTTCCGCGGGCGGCTTGGCCTGAATCTCAATCAGCGGCAATTCCTCGCGCGGCGCCGGTGGCTGGGCATCGGCCTCGCCGGGCACGGGAATCGGCACGGCCTCCATGGGCGGCAAGGGCGCTGCGGCATCTTCCTCCGCCGGAACGGCTTCGGCGGCGGGCGCGATGGGCGTCGCTTGTTCGTCGGCCACGGCGGCGGGGTTGCTGATAAGAAGTCCCAGGCTCAGCAGGGCCGGGATCGCGAGAATGTGTCGTTGCTTGAGCATGGATCAGCTCCTTGGTGTTTGGATCCGGCGGCGAGCCGGAAACCAGACCGGAAAAATCTTAGTTTCGTTCAATCAATTCATAGGCCATATCGGCGACCTGACGCTGCAATTGGGCCAGATTGCGGGCGAAAGTCATGTCCGTTTCGCCCAATTCGGCCGGTCGCGTGCGGTCGAAGACCTCGGTGCGGTTGTTCACGCGAAGTTGTGCGGCTTTGAGCAGTTTCAGTTCCGCCGAATCCGGCACCAGGGGCGGATTCTGCTGTTCGCCGGAGTCGTCGCCCTCGCCCTCGCCGCCTTCGCCTCCCTCATCATCCTGCATTTCCTGAGCCTGCTCGAGCGCTTCGATCAGCTCCCGCAGCGTGGCCTCGATTTCCTTCTGCATGGTGACGGTCAACTCGCCGGCATCCTCGGCGGCCATGCGGTCGGCGACCTGCATCATGTCATCCCGTAGCTGGGCGACGATTCGCGGGAAGACCACCGTCGTGCCATCCTCGATGATGATGTCCAGGGCACGCTGCGCCATGGCGCTGAGCGCGCGTTGATCGCTGGAGCGATTACGAATCAGCAGTTGCTGAGCGCGCTGCCATTGCGAACGTTCGACCCTTCCGATCAACTCGGTGTCCCGCGTGATCGGCTCCTGCAGGGCCAGCATCTGTCGGAAGCGGGCCTCGAGCGCGGCCAGCAGTTCATCCTGCATCTCTTCGCGAAGCTGAGCCAGACGACGCTCGATCTCCTCAAGCGCGCGCTCCAGGTCACGACGCGCCTGTTCCTGTTGCCTTGCCGCATCCCGGGGGTTATCACCTCGCAGGTCTTCAGCGGCCTGCTGCATTCGTTGCTGGGCCTGGCGAACATCCTGAGATGGTCCGGCATCCTGTGGCTGCTGTTCGCCACCGGGCTGACCTTCACCGCCGGGCTGGCCTTCGCCGCCGGGCTGACCTTCGCCACCGGGCTGGCCTTCCGCCTGGGCCATGCGATCCGCAAGATCACCGGCCTCGGATGCGACCTGATCCTGCTCACCGGCGACCTGTTCCGGCGGTAGGCTCGCGATGCGATCGTGCTCGCGTCGCAGCTCTTCCAAAGCCCGCTCCAGTTCGGCGATCGCCCGCTCACCTTCGCGTTGGGCGGTCTGCGGACGGCCTCGCGACAGTTCATTTTCGGTATTGCGCTGAGCGTCCACCGCTCGCTGCATGGCTTCCTGGCCCGGCTGAGGCGCCTGAGGCCGCTGCTCGGCCTGCTGTTCACCGCCGGGCTGGCCTTCACCACCAGCTTGCGCCTCGCCACCGGGCTGACCTTCACCACCCGCCTGTGCCTCACCGCCCGCCTGTGCCTCACCGCCCGGCTGGCCTTCGCCACCAGCCTGCGCCTCACCGCCCGGTTGACCTTCGCCGCCAGCTTGCGCCTCGCCGCCGGGCTGACCTTCACCACCAGCCTGCGCCTCGCCGCCCGGTTGACCTTCGCCACCAGCTTGTGCCTCGCCGCCCGGTTGACCTTCGCCACCAGCTTGCGCCTCACCGCCGGGTTGACCTTCGCCACCCGCCTGAGCCTCACTTCCCGGCTGACCCTCGCCACCAGGCTGTGCATCGCCAGGCTGCGCATCGCCAGGCTGTGCATCGCCAGGCTGCGGCTGACCGGCTGATGGGTCGCCCAGTTCGCGTCGAATCGCATCGGCAAGCCGCTCCGTGTCCCGCCTAAGGCCATGCTGCTCATCGGCGATCCGACCCAACGCCCGCAGGCCTCGATTCTGATTCGACTGGACCGTCTCCACCAGGTCACGCTGTTCCTGGATAATCGATTCCAACTCCGCGATGCGTTCAGCCAGGCGACGCATCACCTCTTCCCGTTCGGAAAGTTTTTCGCTTTCATTCTGCAACCGATCCGTTTCGCGGATCAGCCTGTCCAGGTCCTTGCGGAACTCCTCAAGCCGCCTGATCTCCTCGATCTGGCTGTCCAGAAGATCCTCTTCCTGCAGGATGGCGATGATCTCCTGAAGCTTGGCGATCACCTCGCCCTGAAGTTCATCCGCGGCGCCGAAGTCGCGACGATCCACCAGCGTGGCAATGGCTTCCATCATCCGGGCCAGGCCCAGTTCGCGCGATCGGTCATAAGCACCACGGAGCCGATCGGCCTGATCCGGATCGTTGCGCTCGATCGAATCGGCCAGCTCGGCCATCTTGGCTTCAAGCTCGGCCAGCGACTGGCTCAGCCGCTCCTGTCGAACCTTGACCCCCGCCGGTGTCGCTGAACCCGATGCACCATCCTGAGCCGTCGCCGGCCGCGCCGGCAGCCAGGCTCCGAAAGCCATCACGGAAAGGATCAGCACCATGATTGTGAGATGGGATGGTTTCATGTCTTGTTTCCTCAATCAGACCGTTCGGTCAAGGAGAACCGTGAGAAACGCCAACGCACGATACGGCCCCTTAGGAGACGTCGGCGAAGGGGTTACCCGGTCATAACCCGCGATTCTCAACGATAAACCACTGAACATTATCCATTTATGCATGCCATAAGAGCGGGAAGGCGATCGGCGGCTCCCCAGGCCCCCGGCCCCCGGGCCCACCCACCGTCCGCGAAGGTGACCGACGCCCCGCTTTGGACGCTCCAGCCGATCCGACGGTTCGCCCAAATGGTCCGATTCGACTCACCATCAATCGAATATCTCGCGCGTCTCGCGTTCAACCGCTTCCTGAAGCTGGCGACGAATACGGACCTGATCTTCGGACAGCGCCCGGAGTTGGTTGACCAACTCCTGGTAGCCCTCCCAACGCTCCATGTACGTCAACACCTCTCGAAGCTGATCGATGATCTGACGCTGCATGTCGTTGGTCTGAGCGACCAGATCGATCCGCTCCTCCTTTTCGCGCCCGGCCTGTCCGGCCTGTTCCAGCAGGTTGGCCGCCGCGGGCGTCGAATTGATCGCCATCGCGCGCAGGGGAAGGATGATCCGATCATTCATTCTCCTTCGCACCCGACCGCCATCATCATCCATCTTGTTGTTCTCGTGCTCCTGCATGATCGCGCTGAACTGCTCGGCGACCGAGCGAAGCTGATTGCCCGCAAGGCGCTGGGCCCGCTCGGCCTGAATGATGACGGCGCGGTCATCCTCGCTGAAGCTCTCCCGACGCGCCACATCGGCCAGCATCGCTTCCAGGTCGGTGACCATCTCCTGATGGGTACGCAGAACACGTTCGGTCTCTCGACGTTGCTCCTGCTCGCGGCGCAAGAGCTCCTGGGCCAGCACATCACGGGAGACCACGCGAAGGAAAAACGGCGTCGATTCCCCTTCATTGGGACCGCCGATGTCATCGTTGTCCAGGGCCACGATCATGAACTGAATCGACTGGCCCACTTCCAGATCGAGCGGGATCAGTTCCAGTCGATGGGCGACCGGCCCGACCTGATCCTGTCCGAGCCATTCATCGAACGCGCGGGCCGGCATCCGAATCTCCCGGGGCCCGCCGGCCGTTTGCGGCCCGCCAGGCTCTTCGTCACCGGCCTGATCATCGGGATCATCCCGCTGATCGCCATCCCGCTGCCGACGCAACTCCTCAAGCCGGGCGCGTTCAATCTCCAGGGACCGATCCGCGGCGCCGCCGCGAATCTCCGCCTTCAGCGCAACCTCCATGACCGCGAAATCATCCTCGATCGTCGTCAGCATCGGGATCGTCGCCTCGGGCACGACCATGGAACTGATGCCAATCAACTGGGTGTTGATCCGCGGTCGATCATCACGACGGATGGTGAGGTTCATGCGATCGGCGCGGCGGGTGCGCAGGCCATCCTCAGCCACAAGATGGAATTCGAAAACGCCGTTGTCGACTTGCTCCGCGGGCACCTTGCCGCGGACAGCCATGTTCGGCACGCCTTCATGCTCGACCACTTCCAGCGTCGCCACATCCCGGCCCATGTGCCGGACCGTCGCCGAACGGATCGGTTTGTTGACCACCCCTTCCACCAGGACGCTCGAACCCCGGTAGACGAACTCGGCGTTCTGGTTCGGTGGCAGCTTCCTGGGCTCACGCCGGGTGCGCGGCGGAGAATTGCGGACATAGTCCGGCGGCACGATCGTCAGCGAAAGCTCCTCGTAGGCCGGGCGCTCGCTGAGCGTGACGCTCTGCCACTCGATGACATCATCACCGCCGCGCACACGGAACCGAAACGGCTCGCGAATGTTCTGGAATGTGACGCTGAAGGTGTCATCGCCCAGTTGCCGCATGACCTCGGTCACGCGTCCGGTGCCGCTGTCGGGCCGGAAGTCGATGTGGACCATCGAGGGCACCACTCCCTCCGCGCGAACCAGTTGCGTCCAGTTGTCGCCTCGGGGAACCACGCCGGTGAAATCAACCAGGTGAAGATTGGTCTCCTTCGGCCACTCGGCGCCGCCAAGAAGCACCATGCGATTGAACCATATCCGGAAACTGTCGGGCGAATACAGGCCGGCGACGGCGATGCCCATGGCCAGCGCCAGCGCGGCCATCGCGCCTTGCAGCAGGTAGCGCCGACGCGAGGCGACATCGACAATGTCATTGAACCGCGTCACCTGGGCATTCTTCAGGCCCAGATCGATCGTGGCCGCGACCATGCTCTCGGAGACACCCAGTGCCTGGGCATTCTTCAACCGGACGAACTCGACCGCACTGAGCAGGCTTTCGCCGGTTTCCGGATGCCTGCGTTCAACCCGGGCCAGAAGATCCTCATCCCCGAGCCGGCGACTGGCCGGGACCAGCAGAAATCGCCACAGCAGCCACAGCAGCCCGGCGAGCCCCATGAGCAGCAGGATGCCGCGCTGAGCCCGATCGAAGCGCATCATGTAATCCAGCACACCGGTCGCGACGATGAACACGCCCAGGCTGATCATCAGCTTGGCCCAGAGTCGGGCGAGAATCCAGCCCCGGATGGCCCGCCGAAGCGATGCCAGACGACCGGTGACCGGGGCAAGTGAAGCGATTTGAGCGGACATATCCATTTCCTTGCGTGCAAGCCGGCCGCGAAGCACCCGGGCCTCGCCCGGCCGGCGATTACATCAGCTTGTATCCCTTGCGAAACGCCCATTCGAGCGTGAGCAACGTGCCCAGGAGGGCCAGCGTGAACCACGAATCCCAGAGGCGCTGCGGAGCCCGCGGAATGGTGATCGATACCGTCGGTGCCGTGATCATCCGGGCAAGCTCGACCGCCTCACCGGGCATCAGCGCCATGCCGTTGGTCCGTTCGGCAAGATCGCGCCAGAGGGCCATGTCCAGCGTCGGCTCCTCGAACTCGATGCGCGGCACCTCGACGGTGAATCCCCGTGTCTGGCGAACCGCGCGGTCGGTGGTCGGCAGGTCCACGGCGAATTCATAGTCGCCCGGCTCACCGGCGATGATCACCGCCTCATAGACCGTCGGCCGCTCCATCTGGCCGTCGGCCACCGGTCGGTCCTGCCGGCCATCCCGTTGCATCTCCATGTCGATTCGCGAAGGCGGAAGCACCGTGCCATCCCGGCGCGTCACGACATACGTGGCCGGCAGCGAATCGGGCAGGCTCATCGTCCTGGCCTGCTCAGGCGAGATCGAGAGGCGAACGCGGATGCGATCGCCGATCTTGTACTCATCCCGATCCATCAGAATCTGGGCCCGGCGTTGATCGCCGACCAGCTTGCCTTCAGTCAGGAAGCGAACCATCTGGGTCCAGTACCGGTCGAAATATTCATGGTTCTCGCCGACGCGCCGCCAACGCCATGAACTGTTGAACCCCATGTACATCGTTCGACCGGAGCCGAACTGCGCCGAAGCCAGAAGCACGCCGGGATTGCCGTCCACGCCCCGGAACTCGGCCGATGGGTGTTCCATGAGCACGATCGAGCCCGGCATCGCCTGACGCGCGGCCAGGGACCAGTAGATGCCCGGCAGAATTCGCCAGATGGACCGGTTGTCCTCGGCGTTGCCCGCCATGCGCGTGACGATGTGGTCATCGGCATCGGCCGTGAGACGGATCGGATACTGGGTATTGAAGCGGCGGCCGAGGTTGGCCGCTTCCCGGCTGGGCGCATCGCTGAGGTCGACGGGGAGAACGTCGAGGATGCCGTTGGAATCGGGAAACGCCGAGGAGAGAAAACGTCCGGTGAACTTGGGCCCGGCCACATACAGCAGACCGCCGCCCTCACGCACGAAGGTTTCCAACGCCTCGTTCCACTGTTCGGTGAACTGCCGCGGATCAAGCGTCGGCGCCGGGTCGGGATCGAACATGATGATCACGTCATACTCGGACAAACCTTCGCCCACCATCGATTCGCCGCTGATCGGATCGCGATAGGCGAAATCCCGGTAAGCCTGGGGCAGCGTGTTGATCGGCGTGTTGCCGTCCTGGCGCATCTGGGGGTCCTGCGACTGGAGCCAGCAGGAAAGGTTGATCGATGGATCGCGCTCGAACAGGCCGCGAACCGTCCGATACTCCCATGTCGGCGAGCCGGCGATGATCAGGACACGAGCCTTCTGGCTGAGGACCTCCACCGTCCGTGAATCCATGTCGTTCTGGGGAAACTGATCCGGCGGGCCGTCCAGCGTCTCGATGCGGACCGAATAGACATACCTGCGGCTTTCGCCGTCCCGGCCTTCGTCGTCTTCCAGCTCCAGCGGCGGCGCCGAAAACTCGACATTTCGCCGAAAAGCCGTGCGTGACATGTCCTCGCTGACCGGAATCTGGATGTCCTGGGAGTCGATATGCACGGGGTTGGTCTGGCCCAGCTCGGTCTTTTCCAGGTTGACGCGAACCCGCTGCCCGTCCATGCCGACGGCTTCCATCACGGCGCGAATCTGGAAGGGATCGCCGCCCCAGACCTTCTCGGGTGCCGCCATGGCCGCGATCCGGGCATCGGGCAATCGACGCGTATCGCCGATGGCGACCGTGTGGATCGGAATTCGCATCTGCTCGGCAAGATCAGCCACATCGCGGGGATCATCGCCTTCGTTGTTGCGGAAGTCTCCGATGATCACGATCGCGGCGATCGGATCGCCCCGGACCGAAGCGATGGCCTCGCGGATCGCGGCGGCCTTGTTCGTACTGGTGCCCGAGGCATCGAAGGTCAACGGGGTTGACGGCACGACGCCGGACGGGGCGGGTGATTCCTGATCGGCCACCGGCGTCAGAGGATCGTCGGTTTCAGCCTCGTCATCGCCGGTGACGGCCGGACGGGAGAACCGGAGGCGGGCGGTATCGGCGAATTCAAAGACCTTGTAGTTGCCCAGTCGTGAAAGGTCGCGAAGCAGTTCCTGATCGTTTCGGTTCAAGAGCCACTGGGCCACTTCGATTCGACTTGGCTGAAGCTGTCGCAGATCGGCGACCTCGATCACTTCGTCCCGGCCGTGGGACAAAAGCGCCGCGGTCTCCCCGGCAAGGCGTTCATCCTGGTAAGCATCCTGAACGGTCATGGACAGGGTGTTGTCCACCAGCACGATGACCCAGGGTTTCTTCACCTGCGTGACATTGACGGCCAGCGTCGGCCCCAACAGGACCAGGAAGATCGCGATCAGCGTCAGGGTCCGGATCGTGGCCAGGCCGATCTTGATCTTCGGCGGGCAGACCTTCATCTCGCGCCGATAGAGCCAGAACGTGCCCATGATCAGGCCGATGAATACGAACAGGACAACAAAGAGCACCCACGATCCGACGGCCGAATCCCAGACCAGCGTGGCCTGGGCATCATCGGTCATCACCGAGGAATCGATTCCGAACATCTTGTAAAACAGGTCTTGCAAAGCAGTGGCTCCGTTGTCGTTCATTGTCCCGGGATCGGTCCTTCCTGATTGCCCCGGCCGCGCCTATCGCCGCTCGGCCCGATACGCCCGCGCTCCGTCGTTGGCGACCACGATGATCGAATCGCCGCGCACCATCGCCATGCCCAGATTGTTGAAACGGCCATTGGCCGGACCGGGCAATCGGTTCTCGGTTTCCTCGCCGTCCTTGCGGCGAACCAGTCGGACCTCGAAGTTCTGACGGTTGTTATCCATGGGAACCGCCCGGGGCAGCACACCTTCGGCGTGGACCTTGCCGAACGAACTGCTTCCGATGCCCTGAAGTATCGCGGTCGTCCTCGGGCCTCCCAGATCGATCGGCTCATCCGGGCCATCCTGGGCGAACAGCAGCCAGGTCATCTGGAACCGCTGATCCCGGCCGACCAGCACGACATCACCGTCGCGGCTCATCGCCGCATCCAGAATGCCGCGCTGCATCTGGGGCGCTTCGCGATGGGTGATGACTCGGTTGCGCTTGCCGCTGGCGATTTCCACGGCCATGAAGTTGGCCTGGACGTTCGGCCCCCAGATCAGGACCGTGCCATGGTCGGTCAAACGGATGTTCGGCTGCGCCGGACCGTTGACCGCCCACCGCAACTCGCCATCGGGGATGGACACAAAATTAACCCGGTTATTGTTGGTCACATAGAACAATCCATCCGGGTGCCAGAGCATCTCCGTGTTCGCCGAGCGCCCGTTGAGGCCGAACTCGCCGGTCTGCCGTCCATTCCACCGGTCGAACAGCACCACGTTGTCGTTGCCGACCAACACCCCGATCATCCCATTGCTGATCCCGACGCCCATCGGCTGATTGCGATCGAACCGTCGCTCCCAGAGCACACGGCCCGTCCGGGTTTCGAAGACGCGCAATACCGGAACGCCCAAGTTCTGATCGGTCACGATCACCGCGACAACGCCCGAACCCACCGCCACCGTGTCCAGCCCCCTGAAGCTCTGATCACCCGAGAAACCCGGAAATCCGGGGAAATGGTTGAACCAATTGCCATCCAGTTCGCGATCCCAGATCGGATCGATCGTGCGATTGGGGCGGCCACCGCGATTAACCAGTCCGTAAGCCATCAACTGGTTCTCCGAGACCATGAAGCCCATATGGCCGTCACGGAGCAACTCACCGTTGGCTTGAACGACGGCGTTCCCATTGAAGGTGATCCAGTGCGTCCCGAAAATCCGGGTCGCGCCGGAGGCCGGTAGCCTGAGAATCCATCGGTCCGAACCATCGGCCGTTCGCCCGATGAGCGTGTTGCCCTGCTGGCGGGAACCGAACAGCACAAGCTCATCGAGGTGATCCGATGAATCCAGTGAACCCAGTCGCAATGAAATCGGCATCGTCAACGACTCATGCCAGGCCTGCCGATAGGCCGCATCGCGGAGGACGCCGGCATTCGAATCGATCCGCCCTTCGAGGCGGGCGATCGCTTCACGGGCCTTCCGCGAAGCCGTGATCGCGGTACGCCGATCCTCCGGCGCGGCCTGCCCGTTTTCCGGAGCAATCTCTTCTTCCGAACCGTTCTCTGGACCGGTTTCATCGACCATGAACGCACCGGCGATCGGAGCGACCGGGCGGCGCTGGGCCGCCTCCTGCTCGTAGCCAATGATCTGGTCGCCCAGGGTCCGGTCGATCAACATCCATCGATCCATCGCACTCTGGGCCCAACCGGCTTCCTCCAGCAATTCCGCCATCGCCATGTGCAGCCACGCCGCCTGGCTGGGGCTGTGCCCGATGCCCTGCCTCAACACCGCCTCGGCAAGCTCGACCTGGTCCCCGGCCATCAATTGCCTGGAGGCCTCGATGAAAGCATTTCTCGCCGGCTCGCTGTCCGGATGGGCGTGCGCGGCACTGATCATCGAGTCGATGTCGCCGGCCTGGATCGCGGCCTGGATCGCCTCGGCCTGAAGCGATTCGAGCTTCGATCTCAGTTCAGGCGCATCGGCGATCAAACGGCTCAGGCGATTGGCGGCATACGTTGCGACGGCGATAAGGGTCGGTCCGTCGTCGCCGCGCGGCTCGATCATCTGCCCTGAGCGGTCCAGGGCGACTTCAAAGTAGAGTGCGAAAGCGCGCTCCCGATCGCCGGCGGCCGCGGCATTGGCGGCCCGCGCCATGGCCAGTTGGGTGATCTGGGCATCGCTGCGCGCCAGGTTCGCGGCCTCCTCGAGGATGACTCTCGAGCCTTCCACATCACCGGCGGCGATGATCATCAGGATGTCGAACAGCCCAGCCTCAAGCGGCTGGCGTTCATCGGTACGCCGGGCCAGGGCGATCGCCCCGCGCATATCGTCAGCCGCTTCGTCCAAGCGACCCATGATGCGCAGCAGGTTGGCACGCCGTTCCAGGAGCCGGAAATCCCGGCCTTCACCACCCTCGATGCGCTCGGTCAGGAGCGCAAGCTGGCTTCCGGCATTGACCGCCGAGTAGACCTGCCCCATCGCCGAGACCAGAACCTGCCGGCCCGCCGGGTAGACATTGCCCATCGGAACCTGCGCTGAAAGCTCGCTCTCGGGGAGATTGATGTGAATCTCGCGCTGCGGGCGCCCGTTGGCCAGGTTCAGCACAACCACATTCTGACCCGACGGCACATAGATGCCGTCCTCACCCATCGCCCCGCGCCCGAACTTATCGCTGACCGATTGCCTCCAGACCTGCCGGATGCGGGTCCGGCTGACTTCGTATCGACTGATGCCGGCACTACCGCCGACCACGATGCCGTTGTCGGTCGCCCCGAGGACATAGCTGTTCTGCTGGTCGCGGTGGCTGGTCAGCAGTCGGCCCGAGGCCCGGTCAAAAACAGAAATCTGCTGGGCATCCGAAGGCATCACGGCCAGCACATCGCCCAGGGGAATGACTGAATCTTCGCTGAACCCGGTGCTGGGGATCGGCTGGCCGCGCATCGCCGCCATTCTGACCTGATTCGCATCCATGGTCTGCGAGCTGCGTTCGTAGTAGCTGGCCCAGACAATCTCGCCATCCACGGCTCCGACCGCCAGCAACACGCCGCGCCCCGTGGCCACGTAGATGTCGCCACCATCCATCGCGATGCCCACCGGCGTGTGCGATGCCACCTGGGCCATGTTCGAAGCGCAGAGGAACGTCTCCCAGACGATCCGCGCGTTCATATCGCGGCTGTCGATCGCCGGGTCCGGATCGATGGCGATCAGGTAAAGCCCATCGTTGCTCTCGGCGACGGTGTAGATCAGGTCGCCGAACGAGACCGGGGCGGTCATGAATGTGCGTGGCACGTTGTCCGGGCTGGAGTCATCATCCCCGGAAATGCGCCAGAGCACCTTGCCGCTGCGGGCGTCGATCGCCGCCAGGCGATTGCCCGCGTTGGGACGGGCGACGCCGCCAAAGCCCACATTCTGATGCCGCATGCCCACAAACCACGAATGGCCTTCCACGGTGTAAACCACCCCATCGATCACGCTCAACTGCTGCCCGATGCCATCGGAGAACAGAAGCTGTTCCTCCACGGTGGTCGGGTGCGTGGTTCGCATGTTCGGGTGAGCCACCATGGGCATGAACCCCACGCGCCCCTGCTGTCCCGCCCGCAGCGCCGCCGGTGCCGGTTCATCGGACGCCCACTTCAGTTCGCCGGTTTCGATATCCAGGGCGACGGTGGCTGGGATCGGCGTCGCGTTGCGGCGATAGGGGTTGACGAAGTGATGGGTCTTGAAGAACGCCGTATCGCCCTGGAAATAGACCTGACCCGACGGAAGCCAGTTGCCCGACCGCCAACGTCGCGCGATCTCGGGCCGATTGGGCTGCTGCTGCGGCTGTTGACGGATATTGGGAACCGACCAGACGGGCGAAGGCAGCCCGATCATCGAACTGGAGGTCTGCCAGAGCGAAGTCCAGACACCACCGGACTCCTCCTCGCTCACCAGCGACGGCATCACGCCACGCCGCGATGAATCGCCCATGACCATCGGCCGACCGGAAGAGGGCGCTCGCTGAGCCAGAATCCGGCGTTGCCGGTCAAGAATCGTCCGCAGTTCCCGGTTGATGGATTCGGGAAACGATGCCCTGCGATCTTCGAGCAGCTCCTGAATGCGTTCCAGTTCCGGCCCATCGCCCAGGAACGCGGCCACCGCGGCCAGTCGCCGATGGATGTCCGCTCGATCGATCGTCGGATTGGGGTGCGAGAGCGCGCGCTCGAACATCCGTCGAGCGCCGACGAAGTCGCGACGGTCCAGATAGATCGCGCCCAACCGGAAAGCCGCCACATCACCCGAGCGCGAGAAGAACAACCGGCCTTCGATCTCCCGAAGCGGCCGCTCATCGTACCGGCGTTCCGCCGCCGCCAGCAGGCCGCGCGCCTCGCCGTCGGCCAGAATCCGGTAAGCGTTGAGCAGTTCCGTGTCATCCTGAAGCAGCCGCTCCACCGCCACACGGATCGGAACGAACGTGCCGTTGGGATCGGGAATGAGCAGGCTGCGACGTTCATGGGCCTTGTCCAGCACCTGCTGAATCACCATCGCCGCATCGCGGAATCGACCTTCCTGGGCATATCGCCGGGCGTTGCGGATCAGCGGCTCGATATCCGGATCCTCATCCAGATCACCTCGCGATTCCGGCGGTTCGGATTCGTTCGCCTGCGCGTCATTCACGAACGCCGATGGATATCCCAGCCCGAAAACCATCCCCGCCAGCAGGAGACACCACAGCCCGGATCGGGCTGCGCGGCGAACACGCCGACCGCCGAGCGAAACACACCGGCGGTATCGGGGAACGACCAACTGTGTATTCCTGTTCATGTTCAGATCCTTTCCAGCATCATTTCATTCAGGATCGACGACGGCCAAACCACCACCCAAGGAGCAATTCCGCGGCCAGGACCATGACCAGCAGGGTCAGGAGCGTCCGGCTCAGCTCGCGACGGCCCCCGCCCGTCCCCGCCGCCTCGGCCACCTGGTCACCCGTAATCACGCCCAGCTTTTCGACGCCGTAGCCGCGGACCAGTTCGCCGGCATCGACACGCGTCAGGTCGCTTTCCCGGGGATCCACGTTCGTGGCGTAAAGCCACTCCACCTCGCCGCCCTCCCGCTCGGAGAGCCGCAGACGATAGAAGCCGGCCGCGCTCAGCCGGGCCCGCTCATCGGCTTCCTCCGCTCCACCGAACATGATGTGCGTCAGGCCGGTCTCGTCATCGGTGGTGACCAACCGTTGAACATCATCGCCCGCGGGCGGACGCAATCGAACCCTGGGCTCGAAGCGGGCCAGATCGATCTCTTCAACAATACGCGAGCCAACCAGCATCGTCCCGCGACCGGCGTCCGATCGGGTCACCCACTCGGTTGCCCGCTGCAGGGCGACCACGGTCACCGGCAGATTGATCAGGTTGTTCCAGTTGGGGCGCGGGCCGGTGGTGGTGACCAGAACACGACCGAGTCCGAAATTCCGCGACACCATCAGCGGTGACCGCTGGGGATGATCCACCCGGCTGATCAGCGTCGCCTGGCCGCCGTCGATCAGATCCTCGGGAATCTCGGTATGCCACCACAGAAACAGCCGCGCTCCGAGCATGATCTCGGGTGAGAAGATCGTAGCCAGTTGGTGGCCGGTGCTGACCGGAACGGCGCTGTATCCGGTCTCGCGACGGGGATCGCCTTCGATATCGATCAGGCGGACGGGCAGGAGCCCTTCGCCATCGCGATGCATCATGTCGTTGTAGAAGTCGCGCCTCGCCTTGTCGCCGAGATAGATCAGCAGCCCGCCGCCGGCCTCGACATACTCCTCAAGCTCACGGACCCGCGATTCACTGAGCTGATAGACGTTGGCCAGGTAGATGACATCCGGGCGCTGAAGATCGCGCCGGGAAAGGGATTCAAACTCATCCACCGACACCACGCGGATCACATGGCCCGATCGCTGTCGGCCAGCCGGGTCCACCGCATGGCGGAGAAACTCGACCTCCGACCGGCCGGACACGGCGCCCGGCAGATCCGGATCGCCGCCATCGACCATCAGAATGCGAACACCACGCACCACGCGCGCCGCCAGGTGATGGGTATTGTCCGCCGGCATCATGTCGGGGAACTCCAGTTCCACGACCACTTCCTCATGGCCGGTCTGCACGAACGTCATCGGAATGTTGACCACCTGCTCACCGCCGGCCGGAACCGCATCCAGCTCGCGCGTGATCATGGCGCCGGCGGCGACCAGTCGAACCGTCGCACCGGTGGCATCGGTCGGGCCGAAGTTGGAAACCGTCACACTGAAATTGGTCGGCCGATCGCGGACGATCGACTTTTCAAGGACCTGGACATCGGTGATGGCCAGGTTGGTCGTGTCCTGCTCGCCGAAATCCACGATCAGGATCGAATCGACATGGGGCTCCAGCGCCGCCATCGCGGCCTTCACCGAATCCTCGCCCGATTCCTCGCCTTCATCGATGGGAAAGTCATGTTCGCGAAGATCGGTCAGAAGATAGACCGCTCGATTCGGTGAGACATCCTGCTCATCGATGTGCCGGCGAACCTGCTCGAGCGCCGCGGCCCACTGCGCATACCGATCCGACGGCTGAAGCCCATCGTCGGCGCCTCCGGCCCCCTCCAGAGCTTCGCGGAACCGCTGCCCGAACTCCTCATTGAGTATCTCACCGGAAAACAACGGCCGTCCGGGGTTGGATGTCAGCATCAGGGTCAGCTTATTGTTGCCCCGCTGGGCGATCAGACTGTCGACCAGTTCGATCGCCCTGGCCTTGGCCTGGTCGAAAGCCGACCGAGGCCCCTGGCGCGCCGACATGCTCGGGGAATCATCCAGGACCACGATCCGCTCGACTTCCGCCGTGCCCAGCGCCAGTGCCGCCAGACCCGTGGGGGTGAACATCAGGCGGGCCAGCAGCAGAGCGATCAGGATCATGATCAGGCAGCGCAAGAGCAGCAGGATCAGGTGCTCGAGCTGGACGCGACGCCGATTGCGCTTCTGGGCATCCAGGAGAAAATCCATCGCGGCCCAGTAGATCGTCCGATACCGGCGCCGGGCCAGAAGATGAATAATGATCGGGGAAGCGACAGACAGCGCCCCGAGAAGAAGTAGTGGATTCGCGGCCGACAGGCCAAACAGTCCGGGCATGTCCAATCCTCAGTAAAGTCCATCACAACGCTGAACGACCGTCGGGGGCCGGAACCCCAGGTCCGGAAGCCGTTTAACGCCCGGCGGCGCGCACCTGGCCGACTCGGCTGGCTTGGGCCCTCGGCCGTTCGCTCAACCTACCGACGCCGAGCCCCTCGAATCGCCCGCTGCCTGAAGGCCAGGTAGCTTGAAAGCGCCGCATCCAGCGAATCGGTCGTCGAGAGCGGCACATAATCGATCCCACTGGTCGAACAGGCCCGCCGAACCTGCGACTTGAAACGATCGACCGCCTCCAGGTAAGTGCGCCGAAGCGCCCTGGGTTCGGTCAACAGCTCCATATCGATCTCCAGCCCCTTGAAAAGCACGTTGTCCTGAAACGGGAACGTCACCTCATCATCATGCATGACATGGAAAACCACCATCTCGTGCTTGCGATGCCTGAAGTGCCGCATGGTCTCCTGGAGCGTCCTGGTGTCCACGAAAAGATCCGAGACCAGCACCACCAGCCCGCGCTTGCCGATCTGCTCGGCCAGCCCGTGGAAGACGTCGCCGACATCGGTCTTGTGGTCGGGCTTGGCCTGGTCCAGTTCGTGGAGAATCAGCTTCAGGTGCGCGGGATTGCTCGATGCCGGCAGCGCCTTGCGAATCGCGGTATCGAACATGACCAGTCCGACCTGATCCGCCTGGCTTTGAAGCAGATACGCCAGCGACGCGGCGATGGTGGCGGCATAGTCGAACTTGCCCGGCCCCCGGCGATCCCGCCCGGTCTGCCCATAGTCCATCGACTTGGAGCAATCCAGGATGATGGTGCACTTTAGGTTGGTCTCTTCCTCGTACTCCTTGATGTAGAGCCGGTCGGTTTTGGACCACACCTTCCAGTCGATGTGCTTGATCTCATCGCCGGGCACATATTCACGGTGCGTGGCGAACTCCACGGCGAACCCGTGATACGGGCTCTTATGCATGCCGGTGATGAATCCATCCACCACCGCGCGGGCGCGGACATCCATCCGCTTGATCTTTTCGATGATGGAGGGGTCTAGGAATTGTTGTCCTGCGATCTTGGGCATGAACCGGCCTCGATGGGAAGGAGCGGCGGAAAAACAACTGGCCGTGCCGGGCAATGCCCTACGCCTGCAACGCGCCTTCGACCGGCGAGGGCGATGGTGCGCTGATGACCTCCAGAAGCTTGTCGATCACCCGGTCCGGCGTGATGCCTTCGGATTCGGCGTTGAAGTTGGTCAGCACGCGGTGCCGCAGAACGGGATGGGCCACCCGCTTGATATCCTCGGTGGTGACGAAGAACCGACCTTCGAGCGCAGCGCTGGCCTTGGCGCCGAGGATCAGGTACTGCACGCCGCGCGGCCCAGCGCCCCAGCTCACCCATTCCTTGATGAACTCCGGCGGATCGCCCTCGAGCACGCGGGTGGCGCGGACGAGCTTCAAGGCGAACTCGATCACATGCGGCGCAACCGGGACGCGGCGGACGATCTCCTGAAGCTGGATGATCTGCTCGCCCGAGAGCACCTTGCCCACCGTGGTGTCGAACTTGGCCGTCGTGGTCTCGGCGATGCGGTATTCCTCTTCAAAACTCGGGTACGTGACGAACACCTTGAACATGAAGCGGTCCTGCTGGGCTTCGGGCAGCGGGTAGGTGCCTTCCTGCTCGATCGGGTTCTGCGTGGCCAGCACGAAGAACGGCATGTCCAGCTTGTGCCGCTGGCCACCGACGGTGATCTGCTTTTCCTGCATGGCTTCAAGCATGGCCGCCTGCGTCTTGGGCGGAGTGCGGTTGATCTCATCGGCCAGGATGACATTGGCGAAGATCGGGCCGGGAAGGAACTTGAAGTTTCGAGCGCCGGTCGTGCGATCGTCCTGGATCACTTCCGTGCCGGTGATATCCGAGGGCATCAGGTCGGGCGTGAACTGAATCCGGCTGAACTTGAGGTCCAGGCAGTTGGCCAGCGTGCTGACCATCAGCGTCTTGGCCAGGCCCGGAACACCTTCCAGAAGGCAGTGGCCCTGGGAAAAGATCGCGATCAGTAGCTGATCGACCACATGATCCTGACCCACGATGACCTTGCCCAGCTCACGCTTGACGTCGGCAAAAGAGGACTTGAGAGTCTGAAGCAGCGCCAGATCATCCTGGCTAAGTTCCTCGGGGGTGGTGGCTTGGGCCTGTTCCGACATGAATGCCTCCAAAGATCAGATTTGCAAAGGGTTACCGGGAATTCCTGACCATGTCCAAACACAGGACCGGCCGTGTGGCCGCCGCGCTGCGGCAACAAAACCACCAAAGCGACGGGCGAGCCGCTTCAGCCTAGAGACGCATGGACTTGGGGGGGTCTGTCAAAAGTTGGGCAAACCCGAGTTCGCGCTGCGACAGGCCGCTGATGGAACGCCCTTAGCCAGACCCCGCCACCGGGCTACCTTCGGCCCACGCCATCCGAATCGTCGTAACCCATCCACAAAGCCCAACCTGCCTGTTAGGCATCCTCGCCCGGGGTTGCTAAAATGCCGTCGTTCGAATCTGCAGGCGATTCGACGGTCGAGCACTCCATGAGCCAATCTCCACCCTCGGATCCGGCTTTCGACAAGCCCAAGGCGGTTTTCCCGCTTGCCTTGGCCCTGTTGTGCGTGGTTCTGGTCGGCGCAGTCGGAACAACGCTGGGCGCATGGCTTCTTCCCGGCTGGCTCAATGCCGACAACCTGGAAACCGCCCGCGCGGGGGCGATCTGGGGCGGTGTCGTGGCCACTCTCTGCGCGGCCATCGCCATGATCCCCATGCGATGGATGTCCGGACGAGGCTTGGAGCGGGTGATGATCGTCTGGTTCGGCGGGACCGGCTTCCGGATGCTCGGGTGCATCATCGGAGCGGTAACACTGATTCTTGTCGGGGGATACCCGCCCCAGTCCACGGCGCTGACCTTGATGTTCGTGTATCTTCTGGCACTCGCCGCCGAGACGGTCTGGTTCAGCCGGTTTCTCTGGCGGCATGATTCCACGGGCGGGGGCCTGAAACCGCACACTCCCGCGACCTCCGCCACTGTTCAGGAGACGGGTTCCTGATGCCTTATGTTCCCATTCTGGCCGCCGACGACCCGATCAGTCACGTTGTGGACCATCAACTGCTGGGCTGGTATGTCAGCAACACCACGGTGATGCTTTTTCTAAGCGCCCTGATCACGTTTCTATTGATGCGATACGCCGCGGCGCGCATCATGACGGGCAAGGGCGGCTCGCTGGATGACTACCGGGCCAAGGGCGTTGTGGCCAATCTCATCGAGGCGATCTGCCTCTTCCTTCGCAACGATGTGTTCAAGCCCGTGCTGGGCGATCAGACCGACAAGTTCGCCCCGATCCTCTGGACGCTTTTCTGGTTCATCCTGATCTGCAACATGATGGGCCTGGTGCCGCTGCTGGACCTGACGGCGACCATCGGCAAGGTGATCGGCGTCCCCATCGGCTATGGGGGACACGGCATCGGTGGGACGGCGACCCAGTCGATCTACGTCACCGTGACGCTGGCGGTCATCGCGTTTCTTTACTGGAACGTGATCGCCATCCGGAAGGACTGGCGGGCATATCTGAAGCACATGACCGGTGGCGCTCCGGTCTATGTCTGGTGGATCATGATCCCCGTCGAGATCATCGGCATGCTCGTCAAGCCGGCCGCGCTGGCCATTCGACTCTTCGCCAACATGACCGGCGGCCATATTCTGCTGGCGGTGGTCCTGGGCTTTGTCGGCCAGGTGATCGTCGGCATGGGCACCGTCGGGTTCGCCTTCGCGATCATCCCGCTGGTCGGTGCGGTCGCGATTTATCTGCTGGAAGTTCTGGTCGGCACCATCCAGGCGTATATTTTCACCTTCCTGACGTGCCTGTTCCTGGGTCAGCTTGTGGTGCATGAACATGATGAACATGCCGAGCACGAGCACGACCGGGAAGAGGAAGCCTTGGGAGTGGTCGCGTCCCCTTTGCCGGTTCCGGGCGGCACGGGATCAATGCGTTAGCCCGGATGGAGCACGGCGGAAATCGATCAGTCACAAACGCTCCGGCGCCGGTCGAGTAAGGCGGCTGGACGGCCCGCGAGGGCGGAGCGAACAACAGGCGTGACCTTGCCGCGCCGAACCGTATCGGAGATGCATCGATGAACAAGTGGATTTGGATGGTGCCCGTGGTGGCCCTGATGATGATGGCCGCGCCCGCGATGGCCGACAATGGTGGCGAGGCCGCGGCCCCCGCCGGATTCAGCCTGATTCCCGACGGCAATGCCGGCATCGCCCTGGCCGCCGGCATTGGAGCCGGCCTGATCATCATGGGCGGTGCCCGAGGCATCGGCAACATCGGCTCTTCGGCCGTCGAGTCCATCGCTCGTCAGCCCGAGGCCGGCGGACGTATCTTCACCTCCATGGTGCTCTCGGCCGCTTTCGTCGAAGGCGCAACGCTTTTCGGTGTGGTGGTGATGATGTTGCTGACTTTCAATATGACCTGACCGCGATGCGCTTGGGAGTCTTTGGCTCCGAAGCCCGGATATTCCGCACGCCGCCTTCGGGCCGCGTGCCTGCCCGGCCCGGCGCTCGGGAATCGTCCGGCCTGGCGGGCTCACGGCCCGCTGAAAACCCATGAGGATTGATTGATGATCTTTCGAGGACTTCTGCTCACAATGCTGCTGCCGGCCGCGCCCCTGCTGGCCGCCGCCGATGAAGATGTCAGTGTTTTCGAGGGCACGCCCTGGCAGTCGCTGGCCGCCCTGATCGCCTTTACGGTGCTGTTTTTCGGCTTGAAGAAGTATGCCTGGGGCCCGATTCTCCAGGGGCTTCAGGATCGCGAACAGAAGATCAAGGATGACCTGGCCAAGGCTCAGCGGACCTTCCAGGATGCCCAGAAGCTGCTTGATGAACATCGGGCACTGATGGCGACCGCCGACCAGGAAGCCCGCAAGATCATCGATGCCGGCCGACGCGATGCCGAGACGGCCGCGGCCCAGATCCGCGAGCAGGCCGAGAAGGAGATCACCGCCGTCAAACAGCGCGCCCGACAGGAGATCAACGCAGCACGCGAGCAGGCCCTGGCGGAGATATTCTCTCGCGTCGCGGTCATCAGTTCCGAACTGGCCGGCAGCATCCTGAAGCGCGAGATCAACCCCGATACGCACCGCGAGTTGGTCGAACGCTCACTGAGCCAACTTGAAAGCCGCAACAGCAACTGAACGTCCTTCAACGCCCACGACCTGGCAAGCCGGAAACGCCCCCATGATCAAGCGCCGCGTGCAGACCATCGATCACACCTACGCCCGGGCTCTGCTGGAAACAGCCACGGCCCACGGCGAGGTTGAATCGGTCGAAGCCGATTTCAAGACGGTCACCGACGCCCTGGAAGCGCATCAGGAGCTTGGCATCTTTCTGGCCAGCCCGCGGATCCCCACGGAACGGAAAACCGAGTCGATCAAGCGGATGTTCGGCGAAGCGATCGGCACGATCATGCTCCACTTTCTG
The DNA here is from genome assembly GCA_020831765.1 of Phycisphaeraceae bacterium. GTDB lineage: Bacteria > Planctomycetota > Phycisphaerae > Phycisphaerales > Phycisphaeraceae > JAFIFY01. The sequence goes on from JAFIFY010000117.1 coordinate 27,798, forward strand.
CTGGTCCTCAATCAGCGGAACCGGCTCGACCGCCTCCGATCGCTTCACGATGCCTGGCGCATCCTCCGTGATCATCGCGATGGCCGTGTTCATGGCGCGGTGACCACCGCCCAGGAAATGGCCGAGGGCGACCTGGATCGCATCAAGCAGGTGCTCGGTCGCTGGATGGGGCGGGAATTGAGCCTGGAGCAGAAAGTCGAGCCGGCCCTGATCGGCGGCATCAAGCTGCGTCTTGAGGATGATCTGCTCGATGGTTCGGTTCAGGCTCAACTCCGATTGGCCCGGCGAAATCTCCTGGATCGGGGCCGGAGCGAAGCCCGCGCCATGGCACGTCAGATTCAGGAACAGGAACCGATCAGCTTCAAGAACAATTGAAACCAGAACCACCGCCACAAGACCTTCCGGGACTGAAGACAGATTCAGGAAAACGCAAACATGAAGATCGAATCAGCGGAAATCACCAGCATCATTCGGCGTGAGATCGAGCAGTTCTCCGGCGAGCTTGAAATCAGCCAGGTCGGCACCGTCGTCGAACTCGGTGACGGCATCGCCCGGGTTTACGGGCTCTCGCGCGCCATGGCCTCGGAGATGCTCGAGTTCGACACCGGCGAGGGCGAAGTGGTCATGGGTCAGGCCTTCAACCTTGAACAGGACATCGTCGGCGCGGTGGTCCTGGGCGATTATCGGAAGATCAAGGAAGGCATGACGGTGCGGACCACCGGCCGGCTGCTCTCGGTTCCGGTCGGCGAAGCGCTGCTGGGACGCGTGGTGAACTCACTGGGCGAGCCGATCGATGGCAAAGGCCCCATCCATGCCACCGAGACGCGCAACATCGACATCATCGCGCCGGGCATCGCCGAGCGCCAGCCGGTCAAGCAGCCGCTGCAGACCGGCATCAAGGCCATCGATTCGATGATCCCCATCGGACGAGGCCAACGCGAGCTGATCATCGGCGACCGCAAGACCGGCAAGACCGCCATCGCCATCGACACCATCATCAACCAGAAGTACACCCACAAGACCGATGAGCCGGTCTACTGCATCTACGTCGCCATCGGCCAGAAGGAATCCACCGTCGCCGCGGTGGTCGAAGCGCTACGCGAAGCCGGCGCGATGGACTACACCACCGTCGTCAGCGCCTCGGCGGCCGAATCGGCCCCCTTGCAGTACATCGCCCCCTACTCCGGCTGCGCCATGGGCGAATACTTCATGTGGAACGGCAAGCATGTGCTTTGCATCTACGACGACCTGAGCAAGCAGGCCACGGCCTATCGCCAGCTCTCACTGCTGCTGCGCCGTCCGCCCGGACGCGAGGCGTATCCCGGCGACGTGTTCTATCTGCACAGTCGCCTGCTCGAGCGCGCCACCAAGCTCAGCGAGGACAACGGTGGCGGCAGCCTCACCGCCCTGCCCATCATCGAAACCCAGGAAGGCGATGTTTCGGCCTACATCCCGACGAACGTGATTTCCATCACCGACGGCCAGATTTACCTGACCAGCGACCTCTTCTACGCCGGTGTGCGGCCGGCGATCAACGTGGGCATCAGCGTCTCGCGCGTGGGTGGCAATGCCCAGATCAAGGCCATGAAGCAGATCGCCGGTTCGCTGCGGCTTGACCTCGCCGCATACCGTGAGCTGGAGGCCTTCGCCCAGCTCGGCACCGAGTTGGATCGGGCGACGCAAGCGCGTCTGGACCGCGGCGCCCGCATGGTCGAGGTGCTCAAGCAGCCGCAGTTCGCCCCGATGGATGTCTTCGACCAGGTCATTCAGATTCTTGCCGGGTCATCCGGTGTGCTGGATACGATTCCGCTGGCGGAGGTGGCCGGTTTTTCCGAGAAACTGCTGGCGTACTTCAAGAAGGAAGGCCTGCCGCTTCGGGCGCAACTGGTTCAGGGCAAGTCGCTGAATGACGATCTTCGCAACGCCTTCGTCAAGACCATGCGCGAGTTCAAGGAAGCCCTGGCCGAAGGCCGCGAACCTCCCGCGCCGGCGGCGATATGACCGCAACCGACCCCGTCCGGGACGCCGCGCCGGATATTCGGGATGTGGAAGCGGCGGATCGAGCTCCGTGGGATCGCCCGATCGGCATCGATGGCCTGGTTGTCCTGACGGCCCGATTCAGCCGATTTTCTGAAGCAAGGAGTACGGGATCATCATGCCCCATTCAACCGCCCACAATCAACCCGCCCCCGCACCGAGTTCCGTGGGCGCGGCCACGCTCAAGATCGATGACCGGACCATGGAACTGCCGATCGTCGAAGGCACGGAAAGCGAACGGGCCATCGACATCAGCAAGCTGCGGCAGGAAACCGGGCACATCACCGTCGATCCGGCTTACGGCAATACCGGCTCGTGCAACTCGGCGATCACCTTCATCGATGGCGAGAAGGGCATCCTGCGCTATCGCGGCGTCCCCATCGAGCAACTGGCTGAACGCAGCACGTTCATCGAAACCGCCTGGCTTCTGATCTATGGACAGTTTCCCACCAGGAAGCAGCTCTCATCCTTCAGCGGCCTGCTGACCACCCACCAGATGCTCCATGAGGGGTTGCGGAACCACTTCGATGGCTTCCCCAACACCGCCCACCCGATGGCGATCCTCTCTTCCATGATCAATGCGGTGAGCTGCTATCACCAGGATGTCATGGACATGGAGGACGACGAGACGTTCGAGTCGGCCGCGGCCCGCCTGCTCTCAAAAACCCGGACCATCGCCGCGGCGGCCTACAAGGCTTCGATCGGCCGGCCGATCATCTATCCCCGCCCCGATCTGAACTACTGCCAGAACTTCCTGCACATGATGTTCTCGCTGCCTTATAGCGAACATGAGCCCAATCCGGACGTCGTGGATGCCCTCCAGCTTTTCCTGATTCTTCACGCCGATCATGAGCAGAACTGCTCGACCAGCACCGTTCGCATGGTCGGTTCGAGCGGCGCCAATCTCTTTGCCAGTTGCTCGGCCGGCGTATGCGCGCTTTGGGGGCCGCTGCACGGCGGGGCGAACGTGGCGGTGATCCAGATGCTCCATGAGATCCATGATCAGAAGATCACCATGAAGGAGTATGTGCAGCGGGTCAAGAAGCGGGAAGTCAAGCTGATGGGCTTCGGCCACCGGGTCTACAAGAACTACGATCCGCGGGCGAAGATTCTCAAAGGTGCCGCCGACAAGGTGCTGGCGACGCTGAAGGTACACGATCCCATGCTCGACCTGGCCCGCGAACTGGAAGAAACCGCCCTCGAGGACAGCTACTTCAAGGATCGAAACCTCTATCCGAATGTCGATTTCTACTCAGGGATCATCCTGCGGGCCATGGGCATCCCGGTCAACATGTTCACCGTGATGTTCGCCATCGGCCGCATGCCCGGCTGGATCGCCCACTGGCGCGAGCAGTGGCTGGACACGGCAAGCCGCATCGCCCGTCCCCGGCAGGTTTACACCGGCCAGACCCTGCGGGATTATGTGCCCATGGACCAGCGCGGCTGATCCATGCCACATCGGTCACGCCAACCACCCGCGCCGGGCTGTCAACATCGAAGCGCAACCATGAGGACAACCGATCCTGACCTGACCCGCCGTCGGTTCATCGGCATTGCCGCCGGAGCCGCGGCCATGACAGTGCTGCCCGCCCATTCAAGAAAGGCGGCCGACATGGAAACCGGCTTTCCACGATTCACCGTTCATGAGATCGCCAGGATCGGCAACAAGCTCGGCCAGACCTCGCTGGTCGATATCGATCGTGATGGCCGACTGGAATATCTGGTTGGAGCCAGAAACGGCTCGGCCTGGTGGTTCAAGTATCGCGATGCCGACCGGTGGGATCGCCATCTGATCGGCGAGCGGACTTCAACCGATGTCGGCGGGACCGCCTTCGATGTCGATGGCGATGGGTGGATCGATCACGTGGCCTCGGGCACCTGGTATCGCAACAGCGGACGGCCCGCGGACCGGGGTTTTACCCGCCATACCAACGGCGTCCCCTCGGGGCACGACAATGTCGCAGCGGATATCGATGGCAATGGCAGACTTGACCTTGTTGTCATGAGCCGAAGGCTGGCCTGGTACCGCATTCCGGAGGACCCGACCCGAAACTGGATCGAAACAGACATCGGCCCGGCGGTCCACGGCGGCATCGCGCCGCGTGGCGTGGGCGATATCGACGGCGATGGCGATCTGGACATCGTCCGATCCAACGGCTGGTATGAGAATGTTGATGGCAAGGGCACGCGCTGGCGCTGGCATGAGAACATCCCCGGCGGCCGGCCCGGGGGGCGTTACCCACTGACCACCCGAGCCTGGGTGGTCGATTTCAACGGCAATGGTCACATGGACATTGTCATGACGGATTGCGATCTGGACTCGCCCAACGGAAGCGCGTATTGGCTTGAGAACGTCGAGGGGGACGGCAGTCGATGGGTTCGTCATGACATCGCAACGGGCAAAGGCGACCTGCACAGCCTGGTGGTGGCCGACTTTGATGGCGATGGACAACTCGAAGTGTTCTCCGGCGAAGGGCCGATGGGCGGTTCCGGCCCCGTTCACGCCAAGCGTTGGTTCATCTGGAAGTGCACCGATGAGCGGCGAACCCGCTGGACCGAGCACATCATTCTTGAAGGCCCCGAATGCCACGAGGCCGTGGCGGGCGACCTGGATGATGATGGCGATATCGACATCATCGCCAAGCCGTGGAACGGCGACCAGCATCTCTTTCTTCAGAATCGGCTTCGTGATCCGGCATGAGGATCGACGACCCGGGACAGGGCCGATGGGGTGCACGACCCGATATTCACGACGCGACCTGGGATGTGCCCGAGGGTTTGGCGTCCATGACGGCGGTCTCTTCGTTCGGCTTACTTTCCGAAGCGCCGCCGGGGTAGGCGATGCGGCCGTGGTAGATGGCGCACAAGCTCTTGTGGATCGCCTGCTCGATGGCGTGCAGTTCCTTCAGTGTGAGATTGCACTCATCGAACTGGCCGTCGGCCAGGCGCTTCTGGGCGATGGAGTGAACCAGCGTTTCAAGCCGCGATGGCGCTGGATCGCTCAGCGTCCGGCTGGCGCTTTCGATCGCATCGCAGAGCATCATGATCGCGGCCTCGCGGGTTTCGGGCTTGGGGCCGGGATAGCGGAAATCGTGATCCGAAGGCTGGCTGGCGCGTTCCCCCTCGGCGGTTTTCTGCTGCTTCGCCTGGTTGTAGAAGTATTCGACCAGTGTCGTGCCGTGATGCGATTCGATGAAATGTCGGATCGGCCGAGGCAGGCCGAACTCACGCGCCATTTCGACGCCGTCCTTCACATGGCCGATGATGATCAGAAGGCTCATGGCCGGACTCAACCGGTCGTGGCGGTTGATGCCCGCCGTCTGGTTCTCGATGAAATACGCCGGCTTGTTCATCTTGCCGATGTCGTGATACAAAGCACCGACCTTGCACAGAAGGCTGTTGGCCCCGATCGCCTGCGCGGCCGACTCGGCCAGATCGGCGATGCGAAGACTGTGCTGGTAAGTGCCCGACGCCACATCCGCCAGTTGCCGAAGCAGCGGGTGCGAAGCATCCTGAAGCTCCTTGAGCGTCATCGCCGTGGTCACCTGGAAGATACGCTCGATCATCGGCAGCATGGCCTGTACGACGATGCCCGTGGCCAGGGCCGTGCCGAACCCGAGGATAATGTCCAGGCCGATCTCCCGGAACTGTCCGGGCAGATGCAGCGGCCGCTCGACCAGCCCCGTCAGCGCCACCGCAAGCGCAACGGCAAGGCCCGTCCAGAACCCCACCGCGACCAGCTTGCTCCGGGTCCGCAGCTCATCCATCTGATGCACCGCCACCGCCGCGCCCACCAGAAGCACCAGCAGAAACCCGGTCGATTGGCCGAGACTGACGGTCACCAGCATGGCGTGCATCGCCCCGGCGGCCAGGGCGAAACGCTGGTCATAAACGATCGCCAGCAGCAGCGTCGCCATCAGCGTCGGGAACACCCCCACCACCATCAGCTCCGACGGCCGCACACCCGCGCCGATCACCGCGGCCAGATAGGTCAGCAGCATGATGCCGGCCAGGGAAAACCCCCGCAGCGGATTCTCGATGACCCTCGGACTGTAACGGCCGGCATAGAGCCACATGCCCGCCACGATGGTCAGGATGATGCCGGCCAGCGTCAGGTGGGAAACCAGCAGCTTGCCCCGGCCCAGCGATTCTCGATAAATCCGCGATTCCTCACGCAGCTTGATGATCGTGGCCCTGTCCAGCGGCTGCCCGGCTGCGGCGATCACCTGCCCATCCTGAATCTCGACGAACTCCTGCCCCTCTTCCATGACCTGCGCGAACACCGCCTGCCGACGCGCTTCGGTTCGATCCGGATCGTAACGCAGCATCGGCTGTCGAAGATCGATCACCAGTTGGGTGAAGTAATCAGCGATGGCCGCATGGCGAAAATGCTGATTGGCCAACTCGGCCACGCGCTGCTGCATCGGACCGATATCGCCGGTGACGTTGAGCAGTTGGCGCAGGCGAAACTCTTCAATCTGCCGGCCCTCGGCATCGAGCACCACGATGCGCGCTTCGGGCCGTTCGCCGGGGCGCTCATCTTCGATCCGCGAGGCCGAGACGATCGGCAGCCTGAGCAGGCCTTCGACGAATTGCCGGACCTTGCCCGGCCATTCGGCCTGTCGAACCTCACCCACGGCCTTTTGAAGCTCATCGTAACCGGCGCTGCGCAAACGCAAGCGCTGCGTCACCTCCGGCGCCAACCCATCAAACGGCTTCGCCTCCGGCCCAACGCACAGCCTGTGCAGCTCATCGGCCAGCTCCGTCAGCGTCTGGACCAGCGCGGCGTTGTGAACATAGACCGATGGCTCTTCCCGGCGGCGCTGCTCGGCCAGGGCAAGGGTGCGCTGCTCATCCACCGCCCGAAAGCCGACCCGTGCCACCGCCGGCTCCTGCAAGGTGTCGCCAAGCTGCCAGGAGGAGTATTCCCGCATCTCGATCGCCGCCCAGGAGGCGATCGCGGCGAACATGCCCACGAACAGGCACGACCAGAGGATGCGCGGGCTCAAAAGCACGCGAATCCACTGCGGCGATTGCGCGGGCAGACCGCGTCGGATATCGCGGCGACGGGATGGGGCGGGGTTCTTAGCCATGCGGGTCAAGTATCCTCGGTCAGCGTGGCCGCATCAACGCCCATCAGGCGCCGCGGAGCTTCTTTCCTCGGTGATGGGCAACTGAGCATCGTCGGCGGCCACCTCCGGCCAGCTTTCTTCCTCCGAACCCGCCTCCACCTCGCTTCCAGCATCGCGCTGGGCGATCGTGGAAGTCAGGTCGAACGGCGAAGCACGCGAGGAACGCTGTTCATCACCATAAGCCTCGACAATCCGCTGGACCAGACTGTGCCGGACAATATCGGCCTTGTCCAGCGTCACCATGCCGATCTCCCGGAACCGCCGGAGTCGGCGAACGGCATCGATCAGCCCGCTCTCCCTCGGATCCTCAAGATCGATCTGCGTGGTGTCGCCGGTGACCACCATCTTGCTGCCATGGCCCAGACGCGTCAGGAACATCATCATCTGACTACGGGTCGTGTTCTGCCCCTCATCCAGAATGATCATCGCATCATTCAGCGTCCGGCCACGCATGAAGGCCAGCGGGATGATCTCGATCACATCGCACGCCATGAACCGCTGAATCTGCTCAAAATCCATCATGTCATGCAGGGCATCCAGCAGCGGGCGCAGGTATGGATTGACCTTCTGCTGCATGTCGCCGGGCAGGAAGCCCAGCTTCTCCCCCGCTTCGACCGCCGGCCGCACCAGCACAATCTTGCGAACCTGCCCGGTCTTGAGCGCCGCCGCCGCCGCCGCGACCGCCAGAAACGTCTTACCCGTTCCCGCCGGGCCGATGCAGAAGGTCAGATCGTGATCAAAAAGCGTCCGCAGATAAACCTGCTGGCCCTCGGTCGCGGCGCGGATCCGCTTGCCCTGAACATAAACCGCAAGCCCTTGCTCGACGTTCATCGTGCCGCCATCGAGCCCCTGCCGAACCGCATCGCCCGACGAACGCCCCGCCTCGGCGATCAGATTCAATAGCTCCTGCCGGTTGACCGTCCTCCGACGGGCCGCCTGGGTGCGCAACTGCTCGATCACCTGCACCGCCTGGCCCACCGGAGCCGATTCACCGGCGATGCGCAAAGACAAATCGCGCGACCAGATGGTCACACCCAGACTCTCCCGGATGATCTTCAGATTCCGCTCCGCGGGCCCGACAACCGCAAATCGCTGCTCGTTGGCCGGTAAGCTGATCGTCAGTTCCACATAAGCTCCTTGGCTGGACACATCACCCACCCCCGGAATCACGCCCCCGGAATCACACCCCCGGAATCACGCCAACCGGAATCACGCCCCGGGAAACACCGCCGGACGTTCAGAGCCCCGGAAGTCTGGAGCCCCGCGAGGTTCGACCCGCCTGGCAGTCCCGAATTTCCGGTCGGCTGTTCGCCCGGCAATCCATCGTCTCGAACCGATACCCTAACTCGCCGATCCGGCCGCGCGGCCGACACCGTCGAAAACCAACGCCGACATTTTAGATCACTCCCCCGGCCAGAGGAAGCACCCGGGCCAAACAGGGATCGCTTTCCGTAAACAAGTTTCAAAAATGGAGTTATGGCCTCGGGCTCGAACAGGACACCCAATCGCCGCGCGGCAATACCTTGAAACGGCACCCCATCATCGTGCTCGGACGCCGCCGATCAACGTGTCGAGGTCGATCGGTTGCCCCTGACCGGTCGAGCGTCGGCGCTCGTTCTCACGCTCCACCGCAAGCTGGAGGTCCAAGGGCGAGAGGAATTCGACTCGTCCATCGGCGTACAGGACGTTGTGGCCACCCCGCGTCGACCCCCGTCCTTGGCCGAACGCGAGGATCGAATTCGCATTCCGCGCATCCACACCCTCGAACACAAAGTACAGATTCCCGAACTTGTATGCCGGTCCACCGGGCATGTCAGGTCTGTATTCAGGCGGCTGTCCGGGTTGCCTGCCAAGGAAGAGCTCCGGGTCAATGCCGTTTGGCATGGTGGTCAATCGCCCGACATGATCCGGAAACCGGCCATGTTGAGCGTGGTAGATGCCCAGGCTCGATCCGATGAGTCGCAAATCCGCCGCCTCGGCCAATCGATTGGCCGTTGCGCGAGCCGAGCCCAGCGCCGGCAGCAAGATGCCGATCATCAGGGCAATGACCGCCAGGAGAATCGCGCCGCCACCAATGACAATCACCACAATGATCAGAGGGTTCATGCCACTTGAACGCGGTTGCATATCCGGACGAGGCGAACCGGGCGGAGGCGGAGGAGGCACTTGGGACATGGGGAGTTTCCTTTCGCTAAAGCCCGCCGGGTAAAGTCAGCCGGGTGAAGTCTGCGCGGCTGTTCCGTTCATGGTGATGGGGGACCGCCGGTGAACCTGCCGAGGTCGATCGGCTGCCCATGACCGGTCGCGCGCCGCTGCTCGTTGTCCCGCTCCACAGCGATTTGGAAGTCCGGGTCTGGCAGCCACTGCGTGCGCATATCGCCAAAGAGGACATTTCGCCCCGCACCCCGGCGTTCCGGCCCGAACGCCAGGATCGTATACACATCGTCCAGTCTCGTTCCCTTGTAGACAAAGTGGAAATCGCCGAACTTATACGCCGGGCCGCCCGGCATGTCCGCGGTGTACACCGGCGGGGGCTGATTACTGCGGGGGCTCAGAAACTGCTCCGGCTCAACCCCATGTCTGTAGCCGATCAAGCGGCCGACATGCTCGGGAAATTCACCATGCTCGTCCGCGTAGATGGCCATGGATTGTCCGATATGTCGCAGATTGGCCGCCTCGGCGATGCGCGTGGCCGTCTCGCGCGCCGACGCCAGCGCCGGAACCAGGATCGCGGCCAGAATCCCAACAACAAACAACACGAAAAAGCCGCAGGCGACCACCACGATCACAACGATCAACGTGTTCTTGTTGCCGGAGCGGGCCGGCGAACCGTGCTGTGGCTGAACTTCCGGGCCTGAGGGCGGGGGCGGAGGAGGTGCTTGGGTCATGAATGTTCCCCTGTCTTTGGAGCCATTGAGGATAAAGCACCGGTCCACCGGCGATCAACGTTCAACCCCGAGCCGATACCCATACGATTATCGCGGCAAGGCGGGCCATGCGTCAAGGCCGCCAACAACACGACGCGGTGGATGATTGGCTAAACTGGATCAGGTTCGTCCCGCCCGGGAGTTCACTTCCACGGGGATCTTCGCACGGGAGCGATTCAATTGGGTCAATATCGGCGAAAAGGTGAGCCTGATCCGGTCTGTGGCGGAGCTGCTGCGGGGGCCGTACGAGATCAATTTCAACCGATACTTCCACACGCACACGCCGCCCCATCCCCTGGAGAAGATCGAAGCGGACCACAAGCGGATCGAAGCCGAAATCGCCGGAATGCTCGCGGAGGTGACTGAATGAGCAGCTTGGCAACCTCCAATAAGACCAAACGATCACGCGGACGAACCAAGGGCGTCTTCTGCCTGGAGGGTAATTGGTGGGGAACTTTGGAACGCCCCTCATCACTCCGGCCTATTCTTGATCTGGTTCAACAGTCCGAGCAGGGACGGTTACCCTTTATCCACCACCGGTTGAGCTATTGTCAAATCCTGTGGATGACTCCTTGATCAGGCGGCCTGTTTCTTCTCGCCGTCGATGAACGTCACCTTGGCGATCACATCCTGAATCAACTCGTATTGCCTGAGCCTTCGCCAGCGTTTCTCGGCTGACTCGCAGAGCTTGAAGA
>JAFIFY010000120.1 GCA_020831765.1 Phycisphaeraceae bacterium
AAGGTGGAACGCTGGGATGATGTTGGAAAGTCAAACGGGCCGGGAGGGACGGCCGGCGGTGGTGTTGCTCAGTGGTGGGCTGGATTCGGCCACGGTGCTTGCCATTGCGCGGCGGGCCGGTTACCGCTTGCATGCCTTGAGTTTCCGTTATGGGCAGCGTCATGCGTTCGAGCTCGATTGTGCCCAGCGGCTGGCCAAGTGGGCCGGGGCGGTTGAGCATTCGGTCATGGAGATCGACCTACGCGCGTTTGGCGGTTCGGCGTTGACCGATGCCATCGAGGTTCCCCACGGCCGCGACCAGGCGCAGATGTCTTCGGGCGTGCCGGTGACCTATGTCCCGGCGCGGAATACCATCTTTCTGAGCTTTGCCCTGGCGCTGGCTGAGGTGCGCGAGGCGTGCGACATTTTCATCGGCGTCAACGCCGTGGATTACAGTGGATATCCCGATTGCCGGCCGGAGTACATCCGGGCGTTCGAGGCCATGGCCAACCTGGCCACGCGGGCCGCGACTCAGGATGGCCGGCGCGTGACCATTCATGTGCCGCTGATCGACTGGGCCAAAGCACGCATCATCCAGGAAGGCACGCGCCTGGGTGTCGATTACGCCATGACCCACTCGTGTTACGACCCCGATGGCGAAGGCGCGGCGTGCGGGGATTGCGATGCGTGCCTGCTGCGGCTCAGGGGTTTCCAAGAGGCGGATCTGAAAGACCCGGCCAGATATCAGGGCCGCTGAGCCTCGGTGCCGCGGGTTCGCCCGTGAGGCTCCGGTGACGAAATCATCCATGGCATACACGGTCAAGGAAATCTTCTACACGCTTCAGGGCGAAGGTGCCCAAGCCGGCCGCGCGGCGGTGTTCTGTCGGTTTGCGGGGTGCAATCTCTGGAGCGGCCGGGAGGAAGACCGGGCATCGGCCGTTTGCCGGTTCTGCGATACCGATTTCGTCGGCACGGATGGTCCCGGCGGGGGGCGGTTCGAGACGGCCGAAGCGTTGGCCGCTGCCGTCGCGGCGGCTTGGCCCGATCGGAAGGCAGCGCGGCCGCTGGTGGTCTGCACCGGCGGCGAACCGCTGTTGCAGCTTGATGCGCGGGCGATCGAAGCATTCCACAACGCCGGCCTCGAGGTCGCGGTCGAGAGCAATGGGACCATCGCCGCGCCGCCCGGAATCGATTGGCTCTGCATCAGCCCCAAGGCCGGCGCTGAGTTGGTCCAGCGGAGCGGCCAGGAACTCAAGCTCGTTTACCCCCAGCCCGGCGCGATGCCCGATGGGTTCGAGCATCTACCGTTCGAGCATTTCTTTCTTCAGCCGATGGATGGCCCGGACCTTGCCGCCAACACCCGGGCGGCGCTGGAATACTGCCTGCGACATCCCAGGTGGCGTCTGAGCATTCAGATGCACAAGATCGTCGGTCTGCCTTGATCTGAACGCGAGCCTGCCCACCTTGGCGAGCCGATCATCGCTTCAGAACAGCAGGCCCGCCGTCTCATCAATGCCGTAGACCAGGTTCATGTTCTGCACCGCCTGCCCACTTGCTCCTTTGACCAGGTTATCGATGGCCGCGAAGACCACGATGCGATCCTTGACCAGCCGAACGGCCAGATCGCAGAAGTTGGTGTCGCGCACATCGCGGATGTCGGGCAGGCGCTTGCGCAGGCGGATGAACGGCTCATCACCGTAGGCATCCTCGAAGGCGCTGAACAGTTCTTCTTCGCTGATCTGATCGTCGGCCGGTTCGAGGTAAACCGTCGAGAGGATGCCGCGCGTGACCGGCAACAGGTGGGGGACGAACAGCACCGAGGCTTCCCGGCCCCGGATGCGCGACAGCGTCTGCTCCATCTCCGGCTGGTGGCGATGGATGCCCACGTTGTAGGGCGAGTATGCCTCGTTGACTTCGGGAAAATGGAGATTGGGCTTGGGCGATCGGCCGGCACCGCTGACGCCACTGGCTGAGTTGGCGATGATGGTGCCTTCGCCCACCATGCCGCGCTGCAGCAGCGGGGCGCAGGCCAGCGCGACACTGGTCGGATAGCAACCGGGATTGGCCACCAGGCGGGCATCTTCGATATGAAGGCGGAACAACTCCGGCAGGCCATAAACCGCCTGGCCAAGGTGCATGCGGTCCGTGTGCGCATGGCCGTAGACCCGCTGGTAAAGCTCGGCATCGGTCAGCCGGTAATCGGCCGAAAGGTCGATCACGCGGATGCCGGCCTCGAGCAATCGCGGCACATGTTCCATCGCGGCCACGTGCGGCAGGCAGACGAAGGCCACGTCCGACTCGGCGGCGATCGCGGCTGGATCCAGCGGCCGACAGGTCATGTCACACCGCCCGGTGAGTTGCGGAAACTCATCGGCGATATTGGGCAATTCAGCGCGAGCGCTGGCCAGATAACTGATCCGGGCGCGCGGGTGCCGCAGCAGGATTCGGATCAGCTCCAGGCCGGTGTAACTGGTCGGTCCGATGATGGCCACACGAATGCTCATGCCTTTATTGTCCCAACCCCGTGGCTTTGGGCAAACGCCCGGCCTCGGCCAAGCCACCGCTAAGCGTCGCTGCCCCCTTGAGCTTGCCGATTTCGCCTGATCGCGGGGCATCGCCGTCCACCGGCGGGCATCTGCTATAGTGCTCCGTCCGGACGTATGGGCCGGGCCGGGTACCTACTCGCCATGTCGCCCGCCACCGGAAACCGCCGGCATACCCGGGCCTTCGTGTCGATTGCATCGTGGAAGTTTTCGAGGATTCGCCCCTGATGAATGTGGATCATGCCACCGCAGCGATCATTCTCGCGGCCGGGAAGGGTACGCGAATGAACAGCGACCTGCCCAAGGTCGTGCATCCGGTCGCCGGCCGGCCGATGGTCTGTTGGGTGGTCGATGCCTGCCGCGATGCGGGAATCGGGCGCATCGTCGTGGTGGTGGGATATCAGGCGTCGAAGGTCACCGAAGCACTGCAAGATCATGATAATATTGAGTTTGTAACGCAGTCCGAGCAACTGGGCACGGGTCATGCGGCCAGGATGGCCCAGCCGGTGCTGGATCAAGACTCGGTGCGGGAGGTGGTGGTGCTGGCCGGGGATGGCCCGCTGATCCGGGCCGGCACCCTGCGAACCCTGATCGAAACCCATCGGCGGGAGGGTGCCGCGGCGACGCTGGCCACCAGCCGCATCCCCAACCCATCGGGATATGGTCGTGTGCTGCGGGCTCCTGATGGTGGATTCGAGGCGATTGTCGAGGAAAAAGACGCCGATGCCACGCAACTGGCCATCAACGAGATCAATCCGAGTTATTATTGCTTCGGCCGCGCTGAACTTTTCCGCGGCCTTGAGAGGCTTGGCAATGACAATCGCCAGGGCGAATACTACCTGACCGATGTCCCGGCCATGCTCAAGCGCGACGGTAAGGTGGTTCGGGTGGTGGATGCCGTGCCGCCGGAAGATGTTCTTTCGATCAACACCCCGGAGCACCTTCGGGAAGTGGACCAGGTGCTCCGGCGGCGTCTGGGAGTCGATTCATGATCAGGCCCAGCCCGCTGGATGGAGCGGAATCCGAACTGCCGAGAGCCGCCATGGACACGCACGACCGAGATGATTTGAAGGTATTCGCCGGGCGCGCCAGCCGCGATCTGGCCGAGTCGATCTGCCGCAGCCTTGACCTGCCACTGGGCCAGGGCCATACGGACATGTTCCCCGATGGCGAACTGATCGTGAAGCTGCAGGAGGATGTGCGCGGCCGCGATTGCTTCGTGGTGCAATCAACCTACAACCCGGTCAACGCGCACCTGATGGAGCTTTTGATCTACATCGACTGCCTCCGCCGCGCAAGTGCCCGGCGGATCACGGCGGTGATCCCGTATTTCGGCTATGCGCGGCAGGACCGCAAGGATGAGGGGCGCGTGCCCATCACCGCCAAGCTGGTGGCCAACCTCATCACCACGGCCGGTGCCAACCGCGTCCTGGCCATGGACCTGCACGCCGAGCAGATTCAGGGCTTCTTCGATATCCCCGTGGATCATCTCCACGCCGCGCCCGTGGTGCTCAAGCACATTGAGGGGCTCCGGGACAAGATCGGCGATTTCGTGCTGGTCAGCCCGGATGTGGGCAATGTCAAGACAGCCAACCGGTTCGCCAATGCCCTGGGCGGCGACTTTGCGATCATCGACAAGCGACGCAAGAGCGGCACCGAGGTCGAATCGGCCAACATCGTGGGCGAGGTGAAGGGCCGGACGGTGCTGATGGTCGATGACATGATCACCACCGCCGGGACGGTATGCGAAGCGGCGAAGCTGGTGAAGCGCGCCGGGGCCAGGGATGTCATCGCCGCGGCGACGCACCCGGTCTTCGTCGGCCTGGCCATGGAAAGGCTGGCCGAATCGCCCATCAGCCGCATCATCGTAACCGACACCATCCCCACCGAAGGCCGATGCAAGCCGATCGCCGAAAAGCTCACCCAGCTCTCGGTCGCCCGTCTGCTGGGCGAGGCGATCTACCGCATCCACCACAACAAATCCGTCTCCAGCCTCTTCACGGGCAACAACAAATGCTCCGAAGGCTTCGAAGCCATGGCCACCGCCCCGGTCAACGCCCCGCCCGGCGGTGACTGAACTGATGCTTGCTTCGCGATCAGCGTTCGCTCAGACTGATCGGGACCGGACCAGCGCGGCTTCTTTTCACTCCAATACAACAACCGTGGCGTCGCGATGCGTCGTTGGAGACTCAGGAGCCGGCAAGGCCGCGGTCGTGTTTGGCTCAGGCTGAATGCCTCTCCCCCTTTCGCGTGTTTCGTGTGTTTCGTAGTTACAAAACTGTCTTGATTTTGAAGGTGCCAATCGACAAAGGCTTGGGCGAACCCGGCAGATTCTCGGCTGTGACTGAAGCCTGATTGAGGACGCACAGCACCGGAAGAGATTCAACGACGAAACACGCCAAACACGCGAAAAAATGAACCGATCGGCGTCTCCGTGGTTTGCTGATCCGGGATTGGAGAATCGAGGATCGCGGGGTATACTTTGTGGGTGTCGGGTCGCCGGTTTCCTGGGCATTTCACGCCTGACCGGGCCTGTGCTTGACGGGGTTTGAATTTTGCTGACAGCGCGGAAATCTTCCGGCCAGTGCCCACCAACCGCTTTAGCGCGGCGGGAGATGTCCAACGCTACGCATGATGGTCCGGTCGAGCGCTATCTGTACGATCCGTATGGGCGGGTGACGTTCTTGAAGCCCGACTGGTCACCGCAAGAGGTGACCGGCCACGACGATGGCGCTGCGAGCGCCTTTGGCAACGAAATCCTCTTCACCGGCTACCGCTGGAACCCGGAGACGGGCTACTACCAGGCCCGCCACAGAGAGTACCACCCACTGCTTGGCCGCTTCATGCAACGCGACCCGCTGGGGTATGTGGATGGCGGCAACCTCTACGCCGGCTACTTCGTCATGTGGGGCGGGGTGGATCCCTGGGGGCTGTTCCTTGTTCGCCATGAATATCGTTACTCCGTTCCTAGAATGGTATCCGAACGACGAAACTTCAGAAGGGTGAATGAGCGATGGGAATCACTTCTCGTGCTGGACATGGAAACTGGTGACTGCAAGCGAATCGGAATCAATGTGCAATATTTAGCATTTGATGTTCGGTACGAAAGGGACTTGGAGCTGTGGCGTCTTAAGGGTTTCCCCGATGTAGCCTCTGACGTTTACACGGCAGCTGGCGCCGCAGGAGTATGTGCAGTCGGCTGTACTGTGGCAGGAAACCCGATCGGCGGAGGAAAAATGGCGCTCTTCGCTGCACGTCTGGCTGCGGTCGGATTTGTGCTCGACGCAATCTCTGATGAATCGCTGGTTGGGATCGAGGGCATCCAGAGAGGGGCATGGTCAGGGTGGACGCGTTTGAGGGTACAGGGCGCTTATGTTATTGAAACTTTACCTTGCAAGGCTGTGTGCCATCACGATTCAGTAGAGGATACTGCGAAGCACCTTAAGACGGCAGGCATTGGTTCTCGGGGAATTTATCTAGGTGCATACTACGTCGGAAATGACCGGAGTCGTAGCTACACACTTAATGGTGCGATTGCAGATAATAGTGTCACGTTATTTACGTATCATGAAGGAGTGAGGTATGGCGGGCATGGAACCGGCCGCATGTTTCGTTACGTTGAGCCGATGGCCTTGAACGTTGAGCGTTTGTTCCGTGAAGGGGCAAGCCCCGGTCTGCTCGCGCAACATGACGTTACCCCCGATCCTTCAATGATTAATTTGGGTGCTCGGCCGCTGTATGACTTTCGCGTTGCAGGAAGCGGATGGGGCACCCGTACGCATGGCGTTCGAAACCCGGACTAACTGGAGCCACCGAATGACATGGCCTGTTCCAGCAAATTGTGTGTTGGTGGTGGATATGGATGCGATTGTTAATTACTTGGCGGTGAGCGTGATAACGCTCGGATTTGTATTATCTTACGCAATGCGTACTTTAGACTGGAAAGAGGGTGCAGGTTGGCGTTTTGCTCGAGTTATTATACTTCTTATTTGCGCTCTTGTGTTTGCTATTAATGGGATTATTTTTTTCCGGTGAGGCACATGAGGCACTTCCCTCGCTTTGTTCGCAAGGGGCTGTAGTCGGGTAAGTGGAGCTATTGTCGAATCCTGTGGATGACTCCTTGATCAGGCGGCCTGTTTCTTCTCGCCGTCGATGAACGTCACCTTGGCGATCACATCCTGAATCAACTCGTATTGCCTGAGCCTTCGCCAGCGTTTCTCGGCTGACTCGCAGAGCTTGAAGA
>JAFIFY010000124.1 GCA_020831765.1 Phycisphaeraceae bacterium
GGTCGAGATCGACCGCGATGGTTTCAGTTGCGATGCCAGTTCGTCCAGCAGGACATCGAGTTGGCCGGTGGAATTGTAAAAGTGTGAACTGATGCGAAGTCGCCCGGCACGAAGGGCGATTTCGATCTGCTTCTCGCGCAGGTTCTTGAACACCGCCTCGCTGTCCACTTGCGAGCCTTGCGGCGGCGTGAACGAGATAATGCCGCTGCGCTCAGTTTCCCGCTCCACCGGGCTGTAAATCCGCCAGCCCTGACGAAGCAGGCCTTCCCGCGCATGGGCATTGTTGGCTTCGATCCGCTTCCAGATTTCCTCCAGACCCACATCCAGCAGCATCGAGATGCTCGCTCCCATGCCCAGAATGCCGCCGATATTGGGCGAACCCGGCTCAAACCGCGCACAGGTGGGCTGGAACTGATACCGGTAATCGTCATAGTTCAGGTTGTCCACCACCGTGGCCCAGCCGACGATCACTGGATGCAGTTGCTCCAGTCGGTCAGCGCGGCAATAGAAGAATCCAGTGCCCATCGGTGACATGAGCCACTTGTAGCCGTGTACCGCCAGCACGTCGATGCCCGACGATTCGACATCCCAGGGCATGACGCCCACGCTCTGGATCGCATCGATGCACAACAGCCCGCCCACCTTATGAACCGCCTCGGCGATCGGACGGGGGTCGATCTGGAATCCGGAGGCATACTGCACATGCGAAAGCGAAACCACCCGAGTACGGGTGTTGATCTTCTCGATGACTGACTCAACGGGAATACGCCCGTCCGGCTGCTCAGCCACCTCGACCATCTTCACTCCGAGGCGTTGAAGGTCTTCCCATGGATACCGGTTGGCGGGGTACTCGACATTGCTGATGATGACCTCATCGCCCGGCTCCCACTCCAGGCCGCGGGCGACCATGGAGATGCCCGTCGAGGTATTGGGGATGAAGGCGATCTCTTCCGGGCCGCGAGCGCCGATCAACCTGGCCACATCCGCTCGGATACGCTCGATCCGCCCGAACCAGCCGGAGTTGAGTGCTGAGTTCTCGCTGGCGTACCGGGCATACTCGGTCAACGCCTCCGCGGCCGGGCCGGAAATCGGCGCCATGCCCGCGTGATTGAGGTAGTTGAGCTGATTCAGAATCGGGAACGTCTTACGCAGGTGGGTGTCAGAGAAATCCAAAGTCGCCTCCAACCAACCCGGACATGAGCTTAGATGCCCGGAACAGACCCTGTGAGGCAAAGCATAGGCATGTAACCATACCCCCGGCCACTGGCCGGAAGTTTCATGTCGTCCCGGACGCCGGTTCTATGTCGCCGCGCCGTCCGGGCGAAGGCACAGGTTGCGGCTGGCCCCGAGGCGGAAGGTCGGGGGCACGGCCGCGCCGAACGGGTCGTTCCAAGTCACAGCGCCGGCCGTGATCGCAAGGCCGGTCTCCCGAAGCCGGATCGTCGGGGCGGGCATGCCGGCGGGCTGGACGGTGGCGACCATCAGCATGTGAACGAGCTTACGGGGATCAAATCGTGCGCTGACAAACGGGCGGCCCAGGTAGGTCACTTCGTGTCCGCCGCTGAAGGTTCTCCGGCTCTCGGGCATCGACTCCACGGCCAGTCGGTCGGGCGTGTGACCGAACAGGTGCACCACCATGGTCGAGCCGTCCTCCGCGGTCAGTGTGTAGCCTTGCCGGTCTTGGCGCAGGTCGCAGCGCATCGATGTGCCGAAGGTGTGGTTCCAGTGCCAGATGACACCCTCCCGGTGCTCATCGACCACATCCAGCATGGCCAGGATCAGGGGGGCC
Source organism: Phycisphaeraceae bacterium (assembly GCA_020831765.1). Lineage (GTDB taxonomy): Bacteria > Planctomycetota > Phycisphaerae > Phycisphaerales > Phycisphaeraceae > JAFIFY01. The sequence goes on from JAFIFY010000124.1 coordinate 1,790, forward strand.
TCCTGGTCGGCCCAGCGACAGGCAAGGTACCGTTCGTGGTAGCAGTTCGAAGCGGCCCGCAGGTCCATCGCGAATTGGGCGGTCCGCCGGCCTCGCTGGTCCCAGATCACCAGGCCGCGTTGCGATCGGCGGGTCGGGGGTTCGGGCGGCGTGGGGTACATGACGGTCTGAAACGCGGCATCGGGCCGGGCCTGGCCACCGCCGCGCACCCACTGCCGGCCCAGCGCCATGAGGCGGACCGAGCCGGCATCGTCCTGGCTGTGTCCGCCCACGTGCGTCGATCGGGCATAAGCCCCCAGAACCGCTTCATCGCCATCGCCGTACCGGTCTCGCGCCACCCATAGCCCCTGGCGAGAATCGCAGAGGCTGCGCGGCAACAGGCCCTCTGGCTCGGCCGGTTCGTGGTCGTAGGGATAGTGGATCAGCGCGTGATAAAGCCCGGCGAAGCCCGGGGCGTAGTCCGGCTCAGGTGACCGATGCCCGTGGAAGCGGTCAAAGAGGGTTCGCAGGGCACCGCGGTATTGCTCCGGCGCGATGGCCAGCCCGATACTGTCGACCATGCCGCCGCCCAGCCCTTCGCCCGAATCGTTCCAACTCAGCATCGCCCCGAAACCGCGCTCCGAATTCGAATCACCCTCGACCTCGCACAAGCACGACGCGGCGGCCAGCGAAACCGGCATCAGACGCAGGTTCGGGTGCTGGGCGAGAATATCCCGGCCGGTCGCCCGGCGAAGCCCAATCAGCGCCGCCAGCAGCGAACCGGAGGCGTAACGCTGGTAGCCCAACCCCTCGTGGTAGATACCCGCATCGCCATAGTGCTTGCAGAACGCCTCTAAGCGCCCGGCGGCCCAGTCGATCGTCCGGCCCATGTCACGCACCACGCCATCGGAACCGGCGCGGCCATGAATCGCAAGCGCACCGATCAGCGCGCCGCCATGCGTGACCGACCACCAGTTGTTGCCCACATTGTGCGGGTTCCCCTCACCGATCCGGTGTAGCTGACCAACCCCTCGCTCCAGAGCATCGACCACCGATCGCCGCTCCGCTTCGCTCCACGCTTCCGCACAACACTGCTGAATCACGGCCAGGTGGTGCAGGTTATCGCTCAGCCCAAGGTCCGAGCGATTGATCACCTTGAAGATGTGCAGACCGGCCGCCAGGGCCTTGTGGGCAAACGATGCATCGCCGGTCAGCAGATGGACGACCGCGCAGCCGATGGCGAAGTTTTCTTTGACCTTGTAATGGCCGTGACGATCGGGCTCGGGAACAAGGGCCTCGTCGAGCTTGGGCGTGGCGGCCTTGCGGGCCACCTCCAACAGCCCGTTGATGTGCGGATGTTCTTCGGTCAGAAGGCGCTGAAGACGCTTGAGATCATGGTGATCGTGCCAGAGGCGGAGCGGTAGGGGTGCGGTCAAGGGATCGACTCTCGTGGTAAAGGGGTGAATGGAATAGCGGGGTCCAGTCTATCGCGCATCGCGACCCGGGTGAGGCTTACCAATGTCCAATTGCGGACATCGCGGCACGGTTCGCAAAACGCATTGCCGGAATGTGATTTTTCAGCCGATCTCGACGTTCGTCACCGGCTGTGAATTCCGGTAAAGTTGCCCGGCTTTGCCCATTCCGGATCGCGATTGGCCGCACAGCTTCACGGTGGCCGGCATCCGGAGGTGGGGTCCGGTTCAGCTTCCGGGGCGGGGATGCTTCCGGGGGCGAACTTCCGGGCGGGGGCGAACTTCCGGGGGTGGCAGCAGGAGTCGCAAGTCGAATGCCCGATGTCATTGTCATGCCGATTCTGGGGGCCGGGACGCTGTCGGCGCACGATGTGACGGTCCTGCTGCTGGGGCTGGCGGTGCTGTTGGGCGCGGCTAAGGTGTGCGGCGAGGTGGCCAATCGGCTCAATCAGCCGGCGATCCTGGGGGAAATCACCGCGGGCATTCTGCTGGGGCCGACGCTGCTGGGCTCGGTCTTTCCTGAAACATTCGCCTGGGTTTTCCCGGTGGAGGGCGATGCGCGCGTCGGGTTGGATGCCTTTGCCATCATCGCCGTGTCGCTTCTGCTGCTGGTGGCGGGCGTGGAGGTGAATCTCTCGCGCGTGCTGCGGCAGGGCAAGGCGGCGATGTGCGTGAGCTTTACCGGCATCACCTTCTGTTTCACCATGGGATTCAGCCTTGCATGGTTCGCCCCCGGCTGGCTGGACCGCGTCGAGGGGGTCAATGAGCTGGCGTTTGCCATGTTCATCGGCATCGCCCTGGCCATCACCGCGCTTCCGGTCATCGCCAAGACGCTCATGGACCTCAACATCCTGCGCAGCGACCTGGGCATGCTCGTGATTTCCTCGGCGATGCTGGATGATCTGATCGGCTGGATCGGCTTCGCCATCGTGCTGGCCCTGATCAGCGCCGGCGCTGAAGGCGGCGGCGGGGGCCTGGCCGCCACCAACCAGTTGGCCGTGACCGTGGGCATGACCGTGGCGTTCGTCGTGCTGATGCTGACCATCGGCCGCCGGGTGTTCGACTGGGCGTTGCCCCATGTGCATGCACGAACAAGCTGGCCCGGCGGTGTGCTGGGGTTTGTGCTGGTGGCCCCCCGGCGGGGGGGGGGGCCGCCGGCATGGGTCGGCCTCCAAGGCCATTTTGGGGGG
>JAFIFY010000002.1 GCA_020831765.1 Phycisphaeraceae bacterium
CCGAGAAATTCCCGGGCCTTGCCGAGCTTGATGTTCAGATCGTGGGTATCGATCTTGGGGCGCAGGCGGACCTCACGAAGCTCGCTGGTCTTGCTGTTGCTCCGTGCTTTCTGCTCTTTCTTTCGCTGCTGGTACTTCCACTTGCCGTAGTCCATAATGCGGCAGACCGGCGGCGTGGAATTGGGCGACACCTCGACCAGATCAAGCCCCGCATCGCGAGCGCGCCGCTTGGCTTCATCCAGTTCGATCACACCGATCTGTTCGCTGTCCTCACCGATCAGGCGGATGGGAGAAATGCGAACCTGATCATTGACGCGAAGTCTTTTACCCAGGTCCGCGGGTTGGGGACGAATGAAACGTTTACCGATGGCGAGGTCTCCAGCAAAAGTCGGGTTCGTGTCGGCTTCGGGACGATCCTGTCCACGAAGCATTTACCGGGCCGGCCGTGATCCAGAACCCTAAGGGATCGGCCAACCTCTTTACAGCTTAACAAGCCCCTCGGCCCAGGCAAGAGCGACATGGGATTTCACACCCCTTTCCCGCCGGGCATCGGGGTTGGTCCCGGTCACTTGCCCGGTGAGAAGAACGTAGCCACCTTGCGGCCCACGGCCAGTTGCCGAATCAGTAAAGCCAGTTCCAGCAAGTGGTAATCACCCCACATGCACGATTCACCGTAGGGAATCTCGCTGCCGGCGGGCACGTGGTCCCAGTGGTTGGGCCAATGATAGATGGTATGCAGAAGCAGCCCCTGGTGGCGCTTGGCGGTGCTCAGGTAAGGCTCATCCAGGAGTGTTCTGGCCGTGGTCAGCCCGGCCTGGAGGTATTTCTTCCCGCTCCGTCCCAGAAGCAGCCCAAGCCGGATCAGGCCCTGCGCCGCGATGGCCGATGCCGAGCTGTCCACCGGCTCGTGGGCGTTGAACGGATCGGCCGGCTGGGCGCGCCAGTCCGGCATCCGGGCCAGTCCCGGCGCTCCATCATCCCAATAGCAGATGCCGTCCTGCGCGGTGCAATCGTTGATGTAATGATCACAGGTCGCCTTGGCGGCGGCCAGAAAACGGGCCCGCACCTTGGCCTTGCCATACCCCGCCTCGCGGACATCCTCGGCCGGGCATTGTTCCAGAAACTCCAATTGCTCCGCGAAACCGAGCATCGCCCAGGACAGGCCGCGCGTCCACGTGCTGAACGGGGAGTAACCCTGCTGACTGCCGCGGCAACGGAAGCGGCCATCGTTGCGGTTGAACACGGCCTCGTGGGCGGTGCGGCCGCGCACATCGTAGGTGTGTCCGCTGTCGCCGGGGAAGATGATATAGCGGATGGTGGTCAGGGCGTGCTGAATGGCGCGGCCGAGGAGGTTGATGCGCCGGTCGTTTTCGCCCATGAGCGAGTGCCCGAGCTGGTGGGCCACGCCCAGGATGCGCAGTGAACGCATCGTGTCCACGAAGAGGGAGTGGGGCCCATTGAAGGAATGGATGTAACCCCCGCCATCCATCGCATCCTCATCGGCCGTGGTGCTCCATCGCGCGGCCTGAACCGCGCCGCTGGCCATGATCGCCAGCTCATAAAACTTCAGCTCCCATTCATTGTGTCGGATCGCGCCACCCAGCATCATCCGGCGAAGGTTGCCGTAGGTCGAGAGGTTGTTGAAGCCGTGATCGTGGACGCCGATATGGGTGATGTGCGGCGCCATGCGTTCGACGGTTCGCTTGCGGCCAAGTTCCAGCAGCTTCTTCCGCCCGGTGGCTTCGAAAGTCAGAAGCGCGCATCCATACTGAAAGCCCTGGGTCCATTCGGTCCAGCCGCGCGTCGTGTAGCGGCCCTTGACGGTGAACACCGGGGTGCCGTCGGCCGGGTTCCAGGAGCGGTCGAGCATCGGCACTTTGGCCTCGGCGATTTCAAAGGCCCGGTCGGTGGCCGCGAGCAGGGCGGGAGCGGTCAGTTTCGTGTCGATCTTCATGATGGTTCCGGAGGCGGTGGTGGAATGGTCTCTGGGGCGGCGTGGCCAGTCGGCGGTTACGTGTGGAAACAAAACGGTGAGGCGGGGCGATCAGCCGCCGTAAACCTTTTCGGGGTCAAAGACTTTCTCGTCGGTGATGCGAAGCCCGCCATCTTCGATCAGGCGATAGAAGCAGGATCGATATCCGGCGTGACAGGCCGGGCCGTGGGCGCGGCAGCGAAGCACGAGCGTGTCCTGATCGCAGTCGAGCCGCGCTTCGACCACTTCCATGATGTGGCCCGAAGACTCTCCCTTGACCCATGATTTGTTGCGGCTTCGGGAAAAGAAGGTCGCCTTCCGTGTCTGGAGCGTATTCTCGAACGCCTGCTCATTCATCCACGCCATCATCAGCACCTGGCCGGTTTCAATGTCCTGCACAATCGCCGGGATCAGGCCCTGCTCGTTATATCGGGGCTTGAGTTCCCGCGTTTCTTCAATCGACGGCTCGGTCATCATCGGGTTCCTCGGGCCCAAGTGGCCCTGGCGGCGGGGAATCAGCAATCCTCGCGAGCCTTTGGGCCCGCGATCGAGCGGCATTATAGAGGATGGCTGGAAGGCGCCCGGAACCCTCGCTTGAGCCCGATTCGCCGCAAACGCGGCTTGGCCATGGCGAAATCACCAGCCTGCCGGCCGAATCGTCCGGAACCACTCACCGGGCCGTCGATCGCCGCATCATGTCTTGCTGATGGTCAGATCGGTCAGTCGGGCGGAGGTCGGCTTCTCAACATCTCCGGCGGCGATCTTGTCAAAGCCCGAGCCGAGCTCACCGATCGGGTCCGGCGGGATGATATCGACCTTCTTTTCGCCGAGCTTGGCCTCGCCGCGATTGACGCGGTCCTCAAACTTGCGGCATTCATCCAGCAGGCTGTCGAGAATTTTCTCCTCGGGCACATTGGCGACTTTCTCGCCCTGCACGTAGATGATGCCCCGGCGATCTCCGGCGAAAATCGCCACATCAGCGCCTTCGGCTTCGCCCGGACCGTTGACGATGCAGCCCATGACCGCCACCTTGATCGGCAGCTTGATTTCCTCGGCCAGTTTGCGGCGAACATCCTGCACGAGCGTGAACAGGTCGACCTGGATGCGTCCACACGTCGGGCAGGCGATCAGGTCCACACCCTTTCGCTGGCGAAGGTTCAGGCAATAGAGCATCTCGAGCCCATCCTCGACCTCGAAGACCGGGTCGGAGGCGTAGCTCAGCCGGATGGTATCGCCGATGCCCGCCGCCAGAAGATGGCCCAGCGGCACGCAGGATCGGATCATCGCCGTCTCGCGCGGGCCGGCGTGGGTGATGCCCAGGTGCAGCGGATGATCGAACCGCTTGCTGATCTCCGTGTAGGCATCGATGGCCAGCACCGGGTCGGTGCTCTTGGCGCTGATCACGATGTCGTAAAAGTCGCTCTCGTAGAAGATATCCAGATATTCTTCCAGCTTGGTGATCATGATCGCCAGGAAGTGGCCGTGCCGGTTGTCGGAGAAGACGCCGCCCAGTTCCTTGAGCCGCTTCTGCTTGTCCTTTCGCTCGACGATCGAGCCTTCGTTGACACCCACGCGGATGGGAATGTTCCGGCTCTTGCAGGCGGCGATGACCTCCTGGACCTGTTTGCGGTCACTGATGTTGCCGGGATTGAGGCGAATTTTGTGGATGCCGGCTTCGACCGCATCGAGGGCGCGCTGGAAGTGGAAGTGGACATCGGCGACGATCGGCACCTTGACGGCGGGAATGATCTCTTTGAGGGCTTCGGTATCCTTTTTCTCCGGGACCGCGACCCGCACGATATCGGCACCGGCCGCCGCGAGCTTGTTGATCTCGGCGATGCAGGCATCGATGTCCCATGTGTAGCCGGCGGTCATGGTCTGGACCGAAACCGGGGCATCCCCGCCGATCCGGACATAGCCGTGGGCATCATCGCCGAGGACCACCTGACGTGTTTTTCTGCGTTCAATCATGGTTGGGGTGTCGCTGGTTAGCCGTTGGTCATCAGTTGCCGGGAACGGGAAAGTATAGCGTTGGGCGATTCAGTCCGGCCGCCGGGCTCGCCCGGCCCGATCGTCGGGGCGGGTGGCCGCCTCGCTCCGGCGCGAGGGCGCGGCGTCAGGCGGGGCGGAGGAAATCGCCCGAAGCCAGCACGCGACGCCCATCGACCGGGCCGGCGAACCGATACACCCAGACCCATCGGGCCTGGCCATCGGCCATCGTCACCTCCCGCGGCACGCGGGTGAACTCATGGGGCAAAGGCGAACGCGGTCCGCAACCCTCATACGCATCGAGCCTGTCCATCGCCGCCGTGTCACCCGGGTGCAACCGGTATACTTCGCCCACAACCCGATCCGCCGAGGAAACGGGATCGACCAGGCCCGGATACCAGTTGATGATCACCAATCGGCCGGGCATGACCGCCTCGCCGACCAGGACCGCGCAGGAAGCGATCAGGCGATGGTTCACGCCGCCTCGCCGAAGGGTGCCATAGACGAAGAGCTCACGGCGGTCCCACGGCGGGCTCGCATCCTGTGTAACCGCTTGTCGTTGAGGATTCCGTTGCCCGCCGCCAATCCCGCCCATCGCGCCTCCATCCGATCCTGGCCATTGCCGGTGCCGCGCGGCTTTCGCCTCGACCATGCGGTCACACGCTACGGATTTTACCTGCTGGCACCCAACCAATGGGATGCCCGGCGGCTTGAACTCAAACGGCCGCTCCGCTTGCAGGGACAAAACGGCGCACCGGTCACCGTGTCGATCAGACCATCAAGGCGCGGCGACTTGGCGATCCGAATCGGAAGCTCGCGGGCGCTTGGGCCGGTGCAACGACGTCGGGTGGACCGCCAGATCATTCGAATGCTGCGCTTGGATGAGGATTTCCAGCCCTGGTTCGCCCGACACGAAGACGCAAGCAAGGTCGGCTTCGCGCGTCTGTTTCGCTCGCCGACGCTGTTCGAGGACATCATCAAGACCCAGACCTCGTGCAACATGGCCTGGTCGGGCACGATCCGGATGAACCAGCGGCTCTGCTCACTGCATCCGGATGGGGCGTTTCCTTCGCCGCGAGAGCTGCTGGAGTTGGGCGAAGCGGGCCTGCGCCAGCGTTGTGGGGTGGGCTATCGCGCCCGATGGATGATCGGCCTGGCCGAGGCGGTGGTTTCGGGAACGCTCGATCTTGATCAGTTGGAGAGCCACCGCTTCGACACGGCGAAGCTTGAGCGCAAGCTGGCGCGGCTGCCGGGCGTGGGGCCGTATGCCCGGGCCAATCTGCTCATGCTGCTGGGCCGGTACGACCGGCTGGCGTTCGACACGGAAATGGTGCGCGTGGCCAGGGAACACCTGGGCATCGATGTTTCCCGCACGCCGGCGGGGTTGAAGAGGCTTCGCGCCCGGCTCGAGAGGCACTATGCGCCCTACGGCCCGTGGGCGTTTCTGGCCTATTGGTATGACCTGTGGTTCGGCAGCCGATACGACGATCAGCCGCCGACATGATCCTGCGCGGCCATTCGGCGGGTCGAGTTGGCCGGCCGGGTAAGATACGGTTTTCCCGACTTCAACATTGGGACACCCAGGCAGCGGATGAGTTCATGGAGCATCCGCTGTTCGGGATCGAGTTTCAGGAGGATTTTCTGGGGTTGGGGGTCTTCGGGCAGTGTACAGGTCATCTCGTACATGGTTTTTGTGAGCTCAATGGC
>JAFIFY010000146.1 GCA_020831765.1 Phycisphaeraceae bacterium
CGCCGCAGTGCGAGCCACGGGCGCTTCGCATCTTGGAATATACGGGCTGCTTCACACGGACAACTCCTACGTCAGCTTCGTCTCGAAGGAGAACGCCGTTCAACCCCGGAAACCCGGGATCGTCACGGTCGTGCCCGAACCGGCCACGCTGAGCCTGCTGGCGCTGGGCGGGCTGGCGCTACTCCGGCGCCGGCCTGCGGCGTGACGAACACGGCCAAGAGCACGCCGTGGTAAGGGCGGAGCTGGCCGCGCTTGAGCATGGCCGACGTGTGGCCGCTGGGTCACAGAACCGAGGCGCGCCAAGGGAGGTCGCAGCTAACGCTGATGAATGGATCCCCGTGGATAGACGACTTGACTGCACAATCGTGGAGACAGCCGTGGGCGCGGTTGATGTGGTGTGTCTCGATCCGGCTCACCGTGAACCGGTAACGGTGGAGGGACAGCATTACGCGGTGATCAAGGAAGGTCGTGAGCCCACGGTTACACGCGGTCGCCTCGACTGGTCCCTCGAACCGATAGCCCCGTTATGAGCGGTTCGCCAAGGTGGCAGAATCGTGATGTACAGTCAAACCAGGAGAGATTGAGATGAAGGCCGGATTTCAGTTTTGACCACAATTGCAGCGGCGCCCCGCCATCAGAGAAAGCCCGGCGCACGCATGGCGCCGATCGTCGCAGCCGCACTCTCGATCACACTCGGGATCAGCGGCGACAGTTTCGGTGATCCGATCCTGACGCATGTCGGAAACCAGACCAGCAGCCCAAACCAGAATCTCATCGCACCTGCCATCAATGATGGGGGTGAGGTTGCTTTCGCCGGATTGGGCCTGACGGGCACGAATGTCACCGCGTTTTTCAGGATGTCCGATCCCTCTGAGGTGAACATCGTCGGCGAGTTCGGTTCCAACGCCCAGTTCGATGATCTGCCGTTCACGCAGTTCCGAAGGCCTTTGCCGATCGACTCGGCCGGACGGGTCTACATCGATGGTGGATGGAGACTGACCTCCAACACCATGGAATACGGAATCTTTCGCGGCGTCGGCGGCCCCGGAAATTCGATCCCGACTGATCGCACCAACACCCCCGACAGCTATCTCACGGCCGTCTTCAACTCCAACACCGGCGCGAAGATATTGCAGACGCTTTCATCCGTTGGCGGCTATGGTGCGCCAATTCCCGACAAGGCCGGAGACAGACTGCTCTTCGCCGGCAGCTACAATCTCAACGGCGTCACGCAGAATGGCATCTACACCTGGGACGGTACGACGGTGCAATCCCTGATGGACACCACGCACCCGGCTGTCCGGCCCAAGGCTTACCTGCTCGAGCAGGTTCTGATGCCCATGGATATCAACAACAACGGTCGGGCCGCATTCATGGCCCTCAACAGCGACCGCAATCAGACGATCTATCTCAGCCAGGCTGGCGGATCGGTATTCCCGGCGGTCAGTACCGAAGCGATGCCGCAGTTCAGCCACCTGGGGTTCTATGACATACAAAGCCTGGCCGATCACCGCCTGGTCAACGATCCGTCACACGTGCGGCCGGAGCGGGCGAACGTGGCCTCATATTACACAGGCGCTTCGCTTAATGACGCGGGCGATCTACTATTCCGTGCCACGCTGAGCGGCACAGATGTCGACGGTGATGGCATTGACGACGCCCAAGCCCTCTACCGGCGCAGCTCTGATGGAACGCTGACCCGGATTGCCGATACGCTGGGCGGGTTCAAGCACCTCTGGGGCAGTGCGATCAACAACAATGGAATGATCCTATTCGAAGCAGAGACCGATGACGGCCTGCATGGGATATTCCATTTCGACCGAACGGGCGCAAGAAAGCTTATCGGCACCGGAGACACTGTTTCGTTTCTTGACGGAACCGAGCTTGTTCAGCGTACGATCGCGCCTTCCGATCCATTCACGGTTTCGACCATCGGGGGCATGCCGTCGGCACGTGGTCTGTTGATGGGAGAGTTCGGTCTAAACGACCACGACCAGTTGGCGTTCTATGCACGATTCGATGCGGTTGCGGGAATAGACGGTACCCCTCAAGGCATTTTCCTGCTCACGGTGCCCGAACCGGCCACGCTTAGCCTTCTGGCGCTGGGCGGACTCGCGCTGGTCAGGCGACGGCGGCAGGGGCCCTGATCCGGTCACGGCGTAGCGACTGGGCCATTGGACAGCCCTGGGACTTGGGCAGCGGCCGCGAGGAGTTGAATGGGACGTTCGACATGGTGGGCAATGTCTGGGAGTGGGTCGAGGGCCCGTACGACGGCGGTGCGTATGAGACCGGTTCCGCTCGCGCTCTGCGCGGCGGGTCGTACAACCGCCGCGATGCCCTCTTCCTCTCATCATGGTACAGGACCGATTACGCCCCGCACGATGTGCTCGACTCTCTGGGCTTCCGTGTCGCCTCCATACCTGAACCTGCGAGCTTGAGTCTCTTGTTACTGGGCGGGCTGGCCTTGATCAGGCGCCGGCGGACGGCCACCTTCTTGGCGCGGCGGTAAAGGTCATCGACTTGGGAAGCCTTGTGCCGCCACAGCTTGGTGTCCAGATTACGGCCATCGACGCGGCCATCTGGCGATTGCGGCACCGGATCCCGGCCAAGGAGGGGCGCTTGGTACATCGGAGACTACTTGCCGGTCTGGTCAGGCATCCAACGGAACCGCAATCGTGACTGGATCACCTGGCCGGGGGACTGAACACCAATAAATTGGCGTGATCCTCCAGCTTCGTCTGGCTGTCTGACGATCCTCGCATTTGGATCAGTGCCGGAACTGATTGCGGTAATCGGAGGGAGCGGTGCCAGTCTCGCGGCTGAAGGTTTCGCTCAATTGCTTGGCGCTGCTGAATCCTGAAGCAGCGGCCGTCTGGGCCATTGAAAGGTCGGTCCCGGCCAGGAGAAACTTGGCGCGAGCGATCTGTATCCGGCGGAATTCGCTGCCAGGTGTCCTGCCCAGGGTCTTCTTAAAGCGGCGCTCCAATCCGCGTCGGGATACGGCAAGGGCCTCGGCCACCCGAGCCACATCCGGGCGTTCGGTGAGGTGATCGGTGATGTAGCGAATCGCCGCGGCGACCTGGACATCGTCCACCGCCAGTTTGTCGGAGGAAGCGCGCGTGATCACCCCTTGTGGGGGAACAACAATCGGGCCCACCGCTTCTGGCGGATCACCTCGCAACATTGTTCCCAGCAACTGTGCAGCGCGGAAGCCGATGATGCGTGTGGATAGAGCAACGCTGGATAGTCGAGGTTCGAATCCTTCACACAGTATCTCGTCATTATCTACCCCAACGACGGCCACATCTCCCGGGATATCCAGCTTCATCCGGCCGCAAGTTTCGATGACGATCCGGGCGCAGGGATCATTGCACGCCATCACGGCCACGGGTGGCTGCACTCGCCTGAAGAACCGGCGCAAAGATCGCGGCGCGGAATCGACCACCGCCGGCGCAGTCGTTCCAACGGCTTCTGTCAACCGTTCGAGAAACCCAGCTTGCCGAAGGCTCGAATAGCCGTGGCTGGGGCGCCCTGCAAACGCGAATTGTCGCCAGCCTCGGTCCAGAAAATATTCGGCCACCAGCCTACCCACGGCCCGATCATCCGAAACCACCTGCGGGATCGGCAGACCGGTCAACAGGTTGGAAACGTTTACCGCCGGAATGCCCGATCGCTTGATCAGATGCGCGGTTGCCTCGGTCGCAACGTGGGCAACCAGACCGTGAATGGGTTTGGAACCCGGCCAGGCCGCGGCCTTCAGCGCATCGATGCCGCCCAGCACCAGCTCCCAGGGGCCATGGGCGCGGGCGTAGGCCGATATCCCGTGGAAGACCTCGCGACCGTGGGTAACGGTGAAGTCGAGCAAGACGAAGATGCGTCGAGCGGCGGGCAAGACTTCGCTCCTATGGCGGAGAAACGGCCGTCATTGTACCGTCAAGCAGCCACAGGCATGTCGCAAAAACCGAAACAGTTTACGCAGCAGCGGATGATATTTCGCCCGCATCCATGGTAGCGTTAATGCACGTGACCCGGCCTGAAGGCTTCACGGTCCACACGGCCTTGGCCAGCGTCACTCCACCCGGAAGCCGCCCGGTTCCATGCCGCCGGCCCAGCCACGCGAGGAGTCTGTGATGCACCCGAACGGTCGATTTCTCTCAGTTAGCGCGATTGCCCTTTCGCTGTTGATCTCAATGACCATTCCGGTCCTGGCCGACCAGGATTCAACACGCAACGTCGAGGACGACTTGCGGGTCCGGGTGCTCCTGGGGCATGCATTGCCGCGCGGCGATGAGCAGCACGCTTCGCTAAGCCCTTCGATGCTGGTCAATCTTCGACGCCAGGCCGGAGAGTGGCAGCGAGTCTGGGTTTCGGCGAGCAACTACAACCAGCATGACCATTGGGGCTACCTGACCCGGATTGATATGGAAGACGATTCGATGCGCTTCGACCTGACGGTGCTTGTCCGCGGCGATGGTTGGCACCCGGGCGGGCGGTACCTGGTAAGCGTGGCGATGGATCGACAGGAAGATGGACGACTGGTCGGAAAGTACCGAGCCCGGTGGCGCGACCGGGAAATCGAGGGCCGGGCCGAGACTCTGCTGGTCGTAACGCCAGAAGCGGATATGGCTCCGGTGGGATTGCGCGATCGCCCGAGACTGCTTTTCCGCGCAGAGGATTTGCCGACATTGCGGGAGCGCGCGGACACACCGTTTGGGCGTCTGGCGATGTCGAAGATGGGAAACAGTGCGGCTGGTTCCGCGTTTCGATATGCCCTGACCGGTGATGCGGCTTTGGCCGCCGATGCCCGCCGACGAGTTGAGGCTCTGATGGCTGACCGAACCCATGGTCCGGATCATGCGATGAGTCGATTCTGGGCGTGGCGATTGGAGCAGGCGGCGATATCGCTGGATCTTTGCTACGACGCCTGGGATGAGTCCTTTCGGCGCGAGGTGGTCGAATATCTTCATGAAATGGGCAATCTGGTGCTCTACCACCGCGGAGTGCTTCACCGCTCGTTGAACTGGGGACATCGCGGCCCGCACGGGCCGATGCTTCACTGGTCAGTCGGCGTGGCTGGTTTGGCGATCGCCGGTGAGAAGGGCCCCGCGCCCGTAACACCTCGGCGACCTTACCTGCTGGGCGAGTCCGAGGGCTTGCTGCCACCAGCAACCGACTATCGGCCGGGTAAGGGTGTGAATGTCTTCGATTTTGACAGCGGCACCATGCCACGAGGCTGGATCTACGTCGGGGCGTTTCCCGAAGCTGATCAGCCACTGTCCACCCATGATCAACGGGGCGCAATTCGTCCTGAGGTCGGTCAGATTCTTGGTGAAGGTGAACACGCCGCGGCCTGGCGTCCGATTGCGGATGGCAAGGGGCTCTATTCCGGAAGGCACACCGGTAACCGAACCATGTTGGAGTTGACGGGGCCGGCGGGTGTGGTTCTGCGGTCCAACAGCTACTGGTACACGGTGGTCCGGAACGATCGGCCTCGCTGGGTTCGGGTGCAGGCCGGACATGGGGGCGTGGAGATGTATCTCAACGGTCAACGGGTGGCAAACGAGGAGGTCGTGCGCCTGGAGGCGGGGCTCTACCCTTGGTTGATCACCGGCCCGATCGGGGTGGTGAATCCGTGGGCTAAGGAATTCGCCGAGCCTCGGATGATTGAGCTGACCGATGAGGAAGCCGCACAGGCCAGGCGTCGAATGCGGGAGCAGTATGAACAGCAATTGGCGGACTGGCGTTTCGACCACGATCAGTGGAAGCGAACCGGGGGAGCGGATGTGCGATATCTCCGGCTGGCTGAAGCGGGTCAACATGTGATGGATACCGTCTTCACCGAAATGCTGGGGGAAGGGGGCTACATGAGTGGCGGACGGCAGATGGTGGCGATGGATGGACCCAATCGCTACGCCTTCATATACCGCAATGTGACGGGTCGGACCCCCGGCTTCCGAGGTGAGGTCGCCGACTACATTCCCCGGACGATGTTTGTCCACCCGTACCGGCAAGACCGGCAGATGATCGGTCAGGAAGTCAACGGTCGGCCGGGTTTCATAGCCGCATGGCCGGACACTGGCCGGGATATGGCCGCGGACCATTTTGCGACGCTTCTGCCTCTGCTTCGTGCTGAATGGCGCCCGGCGGCGTTGTGGGCGTGGAAATACCACACCGGAGCGTCAATGGACAACGAAGAAGGGATGCGGAAGATTCTTACCGCAGCACCGCGGAGCTACTCGGTGACGCAGCCCTACGGTACGTTTGACACCCACCCGATCTACGCATTTCTCAATTGGCCTTCGGACATGCGGCCCGTTGAGCCGGCCCAAGCCATGCCGCTGACTTGGCAGGCACCGGAATTCGGCTTCTACGGATTCAGGAACGAATGGTCCGGACGTGATTCCCAATTCATCACCCAGTTTTTCGCGGCGACGCGCAACCAGGGAGCGGGGACGCTGCGCGTGGCGGGGCTGGGGCATGTCTGGTCGCACGGGCTTGAAGACAGCACGCCCGAGCGGCGATTCTTCGAGAACGTGGTCCAGTTGCCCGGGGCCGGCATCATGGAGCAGGCGAGGGGACGGGTGATCCACCACGAGGCCCGGGCCGATGGCAGCGGGGCGATCTCGCTCGACCTTGCGGATGTCTACGCAACCCCTGTGATGGATGACAACGGCCGGCCCATTGCCCCCTACGAATGGTACGGGGATGTGCGCCGGCCGCACGCGTTCGGTGACAGCGGTATCGAAGGCATGCGTGCCATGGCCGTCGACTACAGCGGTCGCAGCGGCGCGCCATGCATGATCGTGCTGGTGGACCAGGTGGAAGGGCACGAGGTGCCGCTGTGGGCGTGGCAGTTGGACAGTGCATCAGAGGGGATCATGCAGCGGGACATCGACAAGACCGGCCCGGGCCGGGAGGTGTTTGCCGATGAGGCCTTCAAAAAGGCGGCCAACGGCCAATTGCTTCTGACCGAAACCCAGCCGTTCGAGGATGACCGCATCCAGTTGCACGCGGACGGTTTCACGTTCCGTCAGGGCGGCGCGAGCATGCGGGCGACGTTCGTGGCGCCCCAGCGTCCGCGGATCGAACTGGCCGAGCGGGTGCAGTACCACCGCGTGAACATTGAGGTAATCCGACGCGAAGTCGCCCGCGGCGTGTTCGTGGAGGGGGACGGCCGGTTCTTTGTGATCCTCACCTTTCAGGACGGTGCCGCGCCGGCGGTGCGGGTGTTGCGCGGGCAGGGATTGGAGTCAGTTGTGCGGGTTGGCGATGCAACCGTCCGTTATGGTGCGGAGCGGGACCGCATTCTGCATACCGACGCTCGTTGAGTGACATCATGTAGTCAATCCATTGATGGAGCAATATGTCAATATGAAGATCCGAGTGAAAAAACCCCAGATGATGATCGTCGCATTAATGCTCGTTGGGCTGATTGCCTCCGACGGCGTTGCGGCTCGAGATGCCGACCGCCCCGTGGTTTGGACCACCTCAATAATCACCGACCTCAAGGACATTGCCACTCCCGATCCCGCCGAACTGCGTGATGGAATCCCGCCGATCCGCATCACCGCGGCCCGGAATGCGGTCGTCAGCGGGCAGGCTGTAGTCTCGTCTCCCGATCCGGTACAGGGTCTGCAGGCCCGGATTGGTCGGTTCAGCGCCAACGGTGCTGCGCTGAATCTGCCTGACGGCGCTGTGCGGATTCATTACCCAGCTCGAACGATCCCAGGGATGGATTACGAGATGGATCGCCCGGACGTGCTGGTGGACGAGCCGACCGGAACGGAGCGAGTTCAGCCTGTATGGGTGACTGTGGAGGTTCCGGCGGATGCTCCGGCCGGAACCTACACCGCGACGATGCTGATTGAAGCCGATGGACTTTCTCGCCCGGCTGAGGTGCCGGTGGAACTGGTCGTGCATGATTGGCTCATGCCCGATCCG
Organism: Phycisphaeraceae bacterium; assembly: GCA_020831765.1. Taxonomy (GTDB): domain Bacteria; phylum Planctomycetota; class Phycisphaerae; order Phycisphaerales; family Phycisphaeraceae; genus JAFIFY01. The sequence continues at coordinate 7,942 of JAFIFY010000146.1, forward strand.
CAGCAGTGGCGGACGATGGTCAGCCTGGTGCAATCGCCGCATTCGGTGGCGTGGCATTACGGCGTGGAGATGTGGTCGGATCGTCACATGGAACTGCTCAAGCCGTCACTTTCGATGATGGGCGCGCTGGGTAATAACGTCCTGTACGTCGATGTGATCGTCCCGAGCTTCTTCTCCCCGCAGCACGGCGTCATCGTCTTCCGCGAGCAGGGGGATCGACTGGTGCCGGATTTCACCTACTTCGACCGGTTCATTGATGCCTATGCCGAGCGTGTGGGCCGGCCCCGGCGGGTGATCCTGGGGATCTGGGATCTTCACCTGGTGAGAGACCCAAAGTTGACCGTCACGGTGAAGAAGCAGGACGGCACCTTGGAGAACCGGCAGGTGCCGATGTACGGCGAGGCGGGATCCGCGGAGATGTGGCGGCCGGTGCTCGACGGCGTGAGGCAGCGCGTTCTGCAGCGGGGCTGGGACGAGCGGGCGATCCTGGTCGGTGTGGCCGGAGACGCCAGGCCGTCCGGGGAAACTGTCGCGTTCTTCCAGGAGATCGCCCCGTTCGCGCGATGGTCGATCTTCACCCATGGGCGCGGCGAACGGATCTGGCCGGACGATGAGGGAAAGATCATGCTCTCCACCGGTTGGCCGGCGACCATCCACGAAAACGCGATGTCTGCTGGCTTGCGGGAGTACCCTTACAATGCCGGTTGGGAACGAGGGAACCGTGCCGGCAGGGTACGGGATGGTTTGCAGCACGGCTGGGTCGATGACTGGTACGCCCCGATGACGCTGTACGCCGGGCGGGGCATTCTTCGTGATCAGAGCCCGCTGGTCTCGTTCCGGCTGTTCGCCAACTCGCAGGCGTTCAACCGCTCGCAGGGCTTCACGCGACAGGGAATCGACAAATGGCCGGTGGTCAATCCTCACCGGGAGGATGACCAACCCCGCCGGATGGTCCACGGCGTGCGCGGATGGGGCAACCTGTACCGCGAAAAAGTTCGCGCGATGGCGGTGCCGGGGCCGGATGGCGCGTTGCCGACGGCGCGTTTCGAAATGATGCGCCAGGGCCTGCAGGACACCGAGGTGCGAATCTACCTGGAGCGACTGCTGGTGGATGATCGGACGCGCAATATTCTCGGTGAAGAGTTTGAGGCGGAGGTGAAGGCCCTGGTCCTCGCCGAGGTCATCGGGCGGGATGCCAACAGGAGCCGGCCGTTTGCCTGGACCGCCGGCCCCGACTGGCCGCAACGGCTGGACCGGCTTTACGCGCTGGCCGCCGAGGCCGCGGCGAAGGTCGGCCCGGAGCCCTCCGAGGGCGGCGAGCCCGAGCGCAATCGATGACAATCGCCCGCGGCTGGTCGGAAGACGTGCCGGCGGGCAGTGGACGGAGACCATGATGTTCGAGTTTGACCAGCGATTGAAGGCGGCCCTGGTCGGCGGGGCGATCGGCGATGCGATGGGCGCACCGGTGGAGGGTTGGGGGCCGCGGGCCATCCTGGCGTCTTTTGCCGATTGGGATTTCACGCGGTTCATTCCTCCCCAGGGTTGGGACGGCAAGAGTCATTACTGGAAAGGCAACGGCCGCATCACCGACGACACGCTGATGGTCGAAGCGTTGATCGACGCCTATATCGAATCGGAAGCGCATCTGGATGCCTACGGCTATGCGCAATACCTGTTGCCCCGTATTGTCCACAAGGATGTGTGGGTGCCCGAGTATCAGAAGACGATGCCGATCTTCGATCGGTTGTGGGTGCCCGAAAAGTACCCGCACTGGCGTCTGACGTACAACAACGTCGATCCGAGGAGCGCCGGGGTCGGGAACATGTGCAACTGCGGCGTGGCGATGTGGATCATGCCGGTGGGTGCGGTCAACGTTGGCGATCCGTTGGGCGCCTATCAGGAGGCGGCCGCAATCGGACAGGCCCATAACGAATCGTTCGCGGTGGAAGCCGCGGCGGTTCTTGCGGCGGCGTTTGCGCAGGCGTTCGCGGTGGACAGGATCGACGATGTCGTTGAATCCGCGATTTCACTTGCCCGGGATGGCACACGCCGCGCCTGTATCGATGCCATCGATGCCGTAAGCCTCGGTGACGATCTACCCACGTTCATTCATCGTGTCCGGGATGCGGTGGCGCCTTACGACCAGAAGACCGAACACACCAGCGATGATCGTCCGCTGGCACTGGCCACGGGAACGCCATCCGACATCGGCAGGCCGTCACGAACCAAGAGCATCGAGGAACTGCCCGTGGCGTTGGCCGTCCTCAAGTACGGGCAGGGCGACTTTCTGCGTACGCTGCGGGCGGGAGTGTGCTATGGCCGGGACTGTGATTCCATTGCCGGGATGGCATGTGGGCTCTACGGCGCACTCCACGGCTCGTCCCAACTGCCCGACACGCTCTGTCAAGCATTGGCGGAAACAAACCGGCGGGATTTCTGCGCCTTGGCCAACCGATTCGAACAGACCGTCCGGCGGATCGTGGATGCCGATCTGCGGCGGATGCATCAGCGGACGATGGCGATGCGGATTGAGCCTGATTTCACCGCTTGACTCGGTATGAAGTTGCGCAATTCGCTTGCTTTGGGTCAATTTCCTGGAGTTGATTCGTGGTGGAAGAATCTTGTTTACGGTTGGCGGGTGCGTTGTATGGCGGAGCGATCGGCGACGCCATCGGTGCGCCCGTTGAGGGATTGAAGCGACAAGAGATTCTTCGGCTGGAAGGACCGGTCTCCGGTTTCATCCGTCCTACCGAACGGAGCGATGGTCAATGGATCTTCTGTGACCGTATCGATGGCAAGGGCGATGGCCGCATTACCGACGATACGCTCATGGTCGAAGCGCTCATCGCCGCATATCTGGAGAAGGGAGCTCACCTCAGCGCCTTCGATTACCGGGAGGTGTTTGCGCCCATTGTGGCGCGGCGAATGATCTGGCTGCCTGAGCATCAGCGAGAGATGGTACTGGTGGATCGGTTGGCTGGAGCCGAGCAGTTGCAGATTCGCACACTACTGCGATCTCCGCATGATCCGCGTTTCTTTGGCGCTCGGCTCCATACCATTACGTGTGGCGCTGCGATGTGTGCGTGGCCCATCGGTGCGGTTCATGCGGGGGATCCACAGGGCGCCTACGATGCGGCGCTGGCTTTCTTCGCCCCGCAGACGTACAGTTTCGGGCTTGAGCAGGCCGCGGTCATGGCCGCCGCGACGGCCGCCGCACTGGCGCCGGGGGCCACTGCCCAAAGCGTTGTACATGTTTCCCTTTCATTAGCACGTGATGCCACGGCCGAGATGATCGGGGCGGCGGTCGAAGCACTTCGGCCGGGTGCGGACCGCGATACTGACTTGCCGTCGGTCCATGCGGCCGTCCAACCGTGGCATCACAAGACAGACCACGTGGCCGACCACGATGAATCAGACTCGGCCCCGAGCGGGCAACTTCGCTCGGAAGATGCCGGATTGGAGAGTCGGCGTCACACCAGTGAAGAACTCCCCGTGGCACTTGCGATGCTGCTTCGAGCCGACGGCTGTTTTGACGAAGCTGTCTGTGCCGGCGCGGAGTATGGGGAGGATGCCGATTCCATCGCGGCAATGGCCGGCACTTTGGCCGGAGCCTTGAAGGGGATACAATCGATTCCTGACGACTGGCGTCGCTACTGTGACCGTCAGAACCGTCGTGACTATCGTGGGCTTGCCATTGCCTTTGGAAATACCATTGAGCGGATATGCCAACTTGATCGCCAACGATTTCAATGTCGATTGGATGCCCTTGCCGCGGATATGTCGTACCGAAGCGGCGACTCATCAAGGTGAATACCCCCGAGGGTCTTATTGAGTTTCTTGGGCAGACTCAAGAGCGGGTGGAACCTGTGTTAGCCGGGTCCCAACGGACACGTGCCAACCTCCGGCCCCGGACATGATGAATCATCCACTCGGCGGGTGTGGTCGTCTGGTCGAAGACAATGCAGAACCGGCGCATCAGCCAGCCGGCGGAATCGGCGATGGGCTACCCGATCCATCAAGTTTCTCGATGGCATGGGAACTCCAAAGCGGAGGCGATGGAGTGCGACCTCCAGGTTTTGGACGAGCATTTTGATTTGGCGGCGGAAATGGACGAGGCGGGGCTGGCGGGAGGAAACACGACGTAAAAACCAACACCTCCTAAAACATGGGTTCTGGGGAAGATATAGAACTCACTGAAGAACTCGCAAGCCTGTCTCCAGAGCTTCAGGCGGCGGTGCTGGGCATTCTCATGATCAACCACCAAAAGGAAGCATGAAGCAACCTGGTCGCTCAGTCCGAAATTCATTGATTTCAGCACGCACCGCGACCGTGAACCACGGCCAGAACGGTTCGGAACAGGATGTGGATATCAAGCCAGGGCGACCAGTTGGTGATGTAGAAGCAATCGAGTTGCTCATGCATCTCCTGTGTGCCGTTTCCGCGGGCGGAGACCTGCCAGAGACCGGTGATGCCGGGTCGGACCTGTCGGCGGATATGGCGGAACTCAGGGGTAAAGCGGTCTAGGTGGTAGCGGGGTAAGGGGCGCGGGCCGACCAGACTCATGTCGCCCCGGAGCACGTTCCAGATCTGGGGCAGTTCATCAAGACTGCTGCGCCGCAGGAAGCGCCCGACCAGGGGCAACAGTCGTGGGTCATCGGCCAGTTTGCAGTTGCGGTCCCACTCCTCACGGGCTTCGGGGTCCGCCACAAGGTGTTCCTCGAGGCGTCGATTGGCATCGGGGTACATGGTCCGCAACTTCCATATCTTGATCATGCGGCCACCAAATCCAACCCGCTTCTGATGAAAGAAGACCGGACCTTGGGGGCTGACGATCTTGATCGCGATGGCCGCGACGGCCAGGATCAGCAACGATGGCAGGCAGATGAGGACCGACAGGACGTGGTCAAGCATCCGCTTGAAAAACCAGTGGCGCCGCTGCATGAGGTTCTGTTTAACTTCCAGGGCGATCATGCCACCGAGCATTCGCGAGGAAGTGTGCAGGCTGCTTACGCCACTGAGATCGGGCACGACGATGAGCCGGGGAAAGCGGAGTTTCTGGGAGAGTATCGCGTATCGCTCGGCCGTGATGTCGGCGACGGCAACGGCGGCGGTCGAGACGGTCCGCGATCTGCGAGCGGCCTGGGAGAGGGATCCGGCAATGGGCACCCCTTCAATCGCCTGCCCCCAGCGGGTGGGGTCATCGTCGTAGGCAACCACCGGAATCAGGCCAAGTTCCGGTTCCTGGCGAAGTGTCTGAACCAGTCTTCCGGCCGCCGGCCCCGCACCGATGATGATCACCGGCTTGCCCCACTGGCGGTAACGGATCAGTATGTGACGAAGCCTCATCTCGACGATGGGCCCGAGTAGCAGCGTTATGAGCAAGGCCGAGCTAAGGATCAGCCGGGAATTGTGGTCTTTCTGCACCATGTAATCCCAAAGGATCAGGAGCAGAAACAGGCAGATCGAAGCATAGACCCGGCGTCGAAGTCGCTCGACATCCCAAAGCTCGTAGCCGGGATAAAGCCCCACGACCCCGTAGATGAGCGGAAACGCCAGAATGATCAGCGTCAGGGTCTGATACTGACCGAATGACATCGCGGCACCCAGCCAGGGATCAAGCAGGCTACGGCCAAGCCAACTCAGGAAAACGGCGAGTTGAAGGGCGACCACGTCGCCAAGATAAAGGCAAATCCGGGGAATGGTTGAGCCGGCAAGCAACTGACCAAACGAGCGAACCAATCGGCTCGAATGCACCCGGCTCGATGGCACAGGATCATGGGCTGACCCGTCCGAACTTGCCCCAAACTCGACGTTTGCTCCCGAGTGCGAAGTCACCCGATACCTCCGAATCAACGTAGGTTAGCTGATCGGCCCCAACACCTCGGCCAGTTTGGCCGACGGAGTGTACCAGAAGGACGATACTTCAGTCTTTCTTCATTTTCCTGCAAGAACGAGCGCATGTGGAGCTCATTTGTGCGGGCAACCGGTTCATCAAGCGGGGAGAATGGGTCGCGGGTGGCTGCATCATCCATGATGACGTTCAGAAAAGGGGTGAATGCTGCTGCGCGGCTGACATCTGTCCGTGCCAAAAAACAAGAAAGGTCGGTCTTCTTTTTGTGGTCATGGGGCAAATTCACACCGATCACCCTTGCGCGGTTTCGAGGGCTCGTACGCCTTGATTCGCTCTTGAGACTTTGTGCTGGTTGGTTTACCATTTGCGGTTTTCGCGGAAACTCAAGGAACAGTCAGGAAACCGCTTGATGCCAAACGATGGTGTGAGACCAGGAAGTATTGGTGTGTGGTGCTGTTCCGCCTTGACAGCGCTGATGAGCGTTTTCGTTCTTGGCACGACGACCCATGCCGAGGTGGCCTTGCCGGTCTTGCCCGCTAAAGACCCGGCCAACGGGCAGTGGTTCTTCGCGGAAGCTGACCGGGAACTGATCTACGTTGGGTCGGAGGCCGATACGCCGGTGCTTAGCCTTCGCAAGCAGTCGGTCACCGAAGGTGATCTGACGCTGCTGATCCGCAGCGACGCCGAATCACTGGTGTTCGAAAGCGGCGAGGAGCGGTTCGAGGTGGCGCTGCTTGCCAATCGCCAGGCGGAGCTGATGCTGCGCGGCGACCGCCGGCGGCCGACGCTGAAGCTCGATGGCAAGGAACTGGTCCAACACCGCGGACGGTGGGTCCGGCTCTTCATCATCGAAGAACACCCCACGTTCAATATCCGTTTGGTTGGAGGCAGCCACGCCACCGTGACCGTACGCGGCACAGAGGGGCGTCCTCAGCTTCGCGTGGAGCCTTTGGACGGTTCCGACACGGACGATGATCAGTCTGACGAATCTCCCCCCAGACCGCGCTCGGACGAGGGTTCGCCGAGAATCGATGTGCGGGCCGCCGCCGACGCTACCGTCGATCAACGCTCTGTCCGTGATGAGATCGCCGATCCACTCATCGGTCGGACCATCGTCACTCCAGCCCAGGTGCGACATCACGCCACGCCGGCCGACGGGCTGGCCGAGGAACTCCGTGAGCCGCGCTGGTCGATCCACTTTGATGCCGGCGCTCATTATCTGTCCTCCTACTATTACCGCGGCTTTGTGCGTGAGACCGAAGGCCCGATCGTCCAGCCTTATGCCAGCGCACGGCTCAGGGTGTTCGATCGCCGGGACAGCCCCGTGATTCAAGGGGTGGATCTGCTGGTGGGACTTCAAACCAGCCATCACTGGAGCCACAACGTCCGTGGGCCCGGCGAACGATGGGTCGAGCTCAACTGGTACGGCGGCGTCGGCGTGGACTTTGCCGACCGATGGCGGGCGGAGCTTCTCTATGTCAATCGCGAGGACATCCGAACCTCATTCCGGGATGTCCACCAGGTCGAGTTGACCGTTCGCTTTGATGATCGCGACCCCGATTACGCATGGAGTCTGCAACCTTACGCGACGCTGAGCCTCGAGTACGAGAATCAGTCCGATGCCGGCTGGATCAGCCGCGACTTCAGCCACGGACGTGGGACTTACCACTTCGACCGGTTCTATATGGAACTGGGCGTTGAACCGGTGTTCGAGCTGTTTCATCTGCACATGGATGAGCCCGTGAAGCTGAGCGTTCCCATGCGGATTGGTTTAAGCCTCAACGACTACTACGCCGACACCAGCGGACGTGACCGTACCTTCGGTTACGCTGCGACAGGACTGAGGCTGTCCATCCCCCTGTGGGAATTCGGCGCCGACCCCGGCCGTCGGTTTCTGTGGCGGCTGGACGGGGGGGTTGACCTGCTGTATCTGGGCAACTCCGCCCGTGATGTGAACCGTGCCTTGGGGCAGAGCGGTAATGAGTTTCAGATTGTCGGCCACATCGGCTTGAGCCTGGATTACTGACGCGGATCCGGGTTGGCTGGCAGGAGTTCGATTTGGCGGACCGGGAGCCAACGCAACAGTCCAGGTCAGGTGAAGGAGCAGCCATGAATGCCGCGATTATCACAGCCCGAGCCGGCAGCAAATCGATCGTCGATAAGAACGTTCACACCGTCCGGGGCAGGGCGCTGGTTGCGTATCCGATTCAGGCGGCGCTTGATGCCGCCCGCATCGATCAGGTCTTTATTTCCACCGACGGCCAGAGCATCGCCGAGGTGGGTGAGTCGATGGGCTGTCGGATCATCTGGCGCCCGGAGTCGCTTGCCGGTGATACCGTCAATCACGGCGATGTGATCCGGCACGCCGTTGAGGAAGTTGAGCGGGAAGCGCCGGACCTTGAGAACGTCGCACTGCTGCTGGGCAACACGGTGATGGTTGACGGCGATCTGATTGATCTGGCCCTGGCCACCTTGGATGAGCGTTCCGATGCGGATTCGATCATGACCGTCTGGGAGGCCGCCGATGACCATCCTTTGAGATCGCTGGAAATACGTGACGGCGTGCTTCGGCCTTACGGTGATGTTGACCGGATGGTGTCGACCGAACGCCAGAGCTATCCGCGGGCTTACTACTACGATCAGGGGGTATGGGCGTTCCGCAAGTACACGGTCAAGTCGAAGGATGGGCCCAATCCCTGGTGGTGGATGGGCAAGCGAAGCCTTCCGATCATTCGAACTTGGGTGACTGGCCGGGACATTCACACCATGTTCGACGTGGCGGTCGCCGAGTGGTATCTGGATAATCGGCACCTGATCAAGTCCAGCGGTGAGTGGATCGAAGCGCCGGCTTCGCCGGGCGACCCCCCGACCATCGCCCGCCGGGAATAAAGAGATCGCCCAAGACTCCCAGACCAGCCCAATGGCGACAAGCCGATGAACCAACCGTCCATCGTGCCGGAACCAGCGCTTGCCACGGTTGGTGGCGTATTTCGCCGAACGGGCATGTTCATGTTCGCCGCCGCGTTCAGTCGGGCCTCGGGCCTCCTGATCCTGCCCATTCTCATCATGATCATGTCGCCGGCCGAGTTTACGAGGTTCGGTTTGATGATCTCGGTCTTTGTCATCGCCCCGGCGATTTGTTCGCTCAATGTGCATCTGTCACCGGTGCGGCTCTACTTTGATCAGCATGACGATCGACATCGCGCGCGGCTGCTGACGACCACGCTTGTGGCCGCGCTGGCGATGACCGGGGCGGCGGTTGTGCTGGTCGTGGTGGTACTCGGAGTCGTCGGGGTTGACGATCCGATCTCCATGGGCTCGTTCCTCATCCTCATGGTCATGGGAGCCGTGGTCATGGGCCGGGTGGTGGTGGACTACGCCGCAACCCTGATGCGGATTACGGGTGCCGCCGGCGCATTTGTGGTGCTCTCGCTTGTACAGGGCTTGGGCTTGATTCTCTGCGTCCTGGTGATGCCGTTCGTGATCACCGATCGTGTGCTGATGATCGCGGCCGCGTACGCCCTGACCATGGCCGCGTGCGCGACGCTGGGGCTGATTCATGCCGTTCCCCTGCTTCGAAACGGATCATGGGACCGTGCCATGCTGAGCCGCGCCCTGGCATTTGCTTGGCCCATGTCCATCAGCTTCATCACCGCCTGGTTGCAGCAGCAAAGCGGGCGATGGATCGGGGCCGCGGTCATGCCGCTGGAGGATCTGGCGTCGTACACGCTGGTTCTGCAACTGGTGCTGGCGACCGGCATGCTGACGCGCGCCGCCGGTGATGCGCGGGTTCCGGATATCGGAAGCGCCTTCGCGCAACGGCGGATCGCCGAGGGGTTGGCCGTGACGCGCAATGTGCTGAAGGTAAGCCTGGGCACCGTGCTTGTGGTTTATATGACTGCGGCGGTGGCGATGATCCTCCTGGCAGGGGTGATCCCGGAGGGATTTCGGCCATCGCTTGGGTTGCTGGGGCTCGGATTGGTGATCAACCTCGCCGATGCGGCGAATATGACCAGTGTGTATCGGCTGGTCGCACTGAAGCGCACGGGAATTCAGGCGATGATGTTGGTGATCGGAGCGATGTTGTCGGTGGGCGGCATGATCGTGCTGGTTCCCATCCTGGCGGATGCTGGCTTGATGCTGGGTGCTGCATTGGGGCTTTGCGTCCAGGGCCTGATCCTACGCTTGGTGACTGATCGATGCCTGAAGAGGATTGAACCACCGCCTGACGGCCCGTCGGACATCAAAGTCTGATTCGCGGAATTCGGGGATCGAGGTGGCTTCGCTCAGAAGCCAGCTCAAGGCTTACGCCCTGATTCGCAAGCCACTGATACAAAGGGCCCGAGGCCTCGATGACTCGACGGGTCTCATCGGGTTCGACGTAGCATTTGTTGTATACCATGCCGAGGTGGTGCCGAATCCAACCGACAAAGCCGAAAGCACGCATGGGTAGCAATTCCCGAACACGTTTGTGCCATGCGGCCCATCGTTCCGGACGCTCTTCGTAGAAGTGGGTGTACGCGGTCCTGGCCGGATCATCCAAATCCCAGCCGACCACGACGATACGCCCAACGCCCAGATGCAGGGCCAGGTAGATGCCTAACTCCAGGAGAATGCTCGGTCCCCAGGGCCTGAGGATAGAGCGCTGAAACGTCCACGCATCAAAGTCTTTCGTGACCACCAGGCGTGCGTTCAATTGAGCTTGCCGATCCATGTGCGGGCTGACCTTGGTGATCGGTATGACTAAGTCCGGTCGGGGGCCGAAGACCCGCAGGCCGCGAATCGGCCGCTCCAGCACGGTAATCGGCCTCCGCTGGGGGTAGAGGTACTTCTGACTGTTGCAGGTGTTGAGAAGGTGAAAATCAGCTACGCCCGGCACATGGTTTTCGGCCTGCTTAACGGTGAACACCAGCTCTCTTGCGAGTTTATGGCGGAGTAATGCCGGTGCATGGTCGCGGAGCGAAGGCCCGCAACTAAGAATGTACAGCGTCTGGCCAGCGTAGGCATTGTGGAGAATGCGGAGTTGAGCCTCCAGATTGCCGGGGTGCTCTCGAAGCCGCTGTCGAAGCTCTTCGGTTTGCGGGTCCATGAGGCGGTTCGGAAGGCTCGGGGATGGATCGGTCAGCGCTTGTGGTGGTTGATCGTGTCAAGGCCGTGCTGGCGATTGACCGGATCGCCAAGGGTCCTTTATAGTGCGAGCGTGCTCATTCCGCAATTTCTTGCGTTGATAATCGTGCTTGGCAGCGTGCTCCTTCTGGCTGGAGGGAGAAAGCTATTTGTCTGTCTGCTGATCGCGATTCTCCTCTTGCAGAACATCATCATTATGCTGAGCTTGCGGTTCGAGTGGGTGGGCTATGCCGATGCTCCCAAGCTGTTTTTCGCCAAAGAATTACTCATTCTGGCGGGAGTGGCCATCGTCGCGGTACGTTCTTTGATCCAACGGCGCGGAGTGCTGTCGCGGACCGAGTTCTGGATTCTTGTGCTTGGCGTTTATCTCCTGATCATCCTGGCGCTCAACCGGGATGTTCCGCTGATGTTCCAGTTGGCCGAGGCGCGTAGCATCGTGCTCCTTCCGCTGGTGTACGTACTCGGCATTCGTTTGGGCATTGGTCTGGATGCCGCCCAATTTGTGCGTCGGATTCTGATCACACTTGGCGTACTGTTGGCGGGGTTCGGTTTCGTGGAGCGATTGATTCTGGACGAGGGATTCTGGCTCGGCGTGGGACATATCGAGTATTACTGGATGCGCGAGCAACGTGTGCCCGAATCGACGCTTTACGGCAACATGTACTTCTGGGATATGGGCCAGCCGGTGCGACGGATGGCGTCGATCGTGGGTGATCCGTTGATGGCTGGCGGGCTGCTCGTGATGGTTTCGGTTTGTGCGATCGCGCTGGGCTGGTTCACGCGCCGTGGAACGGTTCGACGCGAAACATACCGCTTTCTGGTCGTGTTCGTCTTCGTTCCAGCGCTGCTTCTGACGCTGAGTCGGTCGGCGTTGCTTGGACTGGCCTTCGGCTGCGTTCTGCTGGTTCTGGCGCGGAGTCAACCCCGCCTGTTCGGGATCGTGGTCAAGGTCGCGCTCATCGCGGGAATCATGGGCGTGCTTGTCCTGGGCGAACTTATGCTCAATCACATGACCGGCCAGTCTCACGTGGTGGGGCTTCGGGAAGGGCTGCACGGTCTGGCCCAGCATCCATTGGGCAGGGGGCTGGGCACCACGGGGACCCTGGCGGACGTGCTGTTTGATACGCACTCAGGCTATAGCGTGGGCCTGGGAGACAGTTTTGTCGGGTCGGTGGCGTACCAGTTGGGTGTGCCGGGCCTGTTTCTTTTCTTCATGGTGCATTACAGCATCGTGCGGCAGGTGTTTCGATGCGGTCGGCATTTGCAGGACGTGGACGAGGTGGGACGATGGCTGTGCACGGCACTGGCCGCAGTCCTGGCGGGCCTGTTGCTGGCTTCGCCGGTCAGTGGTTCGGTCTACAGCTTGGTCGGCTCAGGGACGACGTTCCTCCTCGCGGGCATGATGACCAGTTACGTCATGGTCAGACTGCCCGACGCGCGGGTTACGAAGGTCGACGGACCAGCCCAACTGGAAGATCAGCGGGATAAGTCGGCCTGGCCGGTTGCCGGATGAGAATGTGGAGCGCCCCAATGAACGATCGTCGGCACAACATTCTCTTTGTCACGACCTTTCTGCCCGGCCGACTACAAAGCGGTTCCGAGATATGTACGCAGGCGATTGTCGATGCGCTTCGCAGCCTGGGACATCGAGTCCACGTGGTGGGCTACGTTCGTAAGGGACACGAGTTCGCCCCTGAGCACGAGGATGACACCAGCGCCGGGTCACGCATCATCGAAACAGCCGAAGCCTCTTGTGGAGTTCGGAGCCTTTGGATGGGCCGGGCGCTTCTGAAACAAGAGCCGTATAGTTGTGCCAAGTATGTATCCAGGATGATGCGCCAAACGGTTCGCAAGGTCATGGATAGTCATCGGCCCGACCTGGTCATCATCGATCATGTTCAGCTTGCCTGGTTAATGGATATGGTTCCGGCCGTACCGGTGGTCATGATCGCGCACAACATCGAGGCTGATGTTTATCGTCAGATGCTGCTAGGCGGAACTACTGGCCTGGGCCGGTGGGCTCTGGGGCGCGAGGCGACTCAAATGGCCCGATGGGAGATCGGTTGTGCAAAGCTTGTGGACCAGATATGGACCATCAGTGATCACGATCGTGAGCATTTCGCGCGTTTGGCGCCAACACGGATGATGGAGGTTCACTCATTCATGACGGTGACGGCTGGTGCAGCGCCTCTGCCGGATAAGGATGTGGTCCTGCTGGGAACCTGGACATGGCAACCCAATGCATTGGGACTGCGATGGTTCATTGAGCGCATCCTACCGCTGCTTCCCGATGCCATTGATATACACGTGGCCGGTAAGGGCGCTGACTGGCTCCGCAGTCTGGCGCCAAGAGTGACTTATCACGGGTTCGTCATGGATTCGGCCGGATTCGCCCGCACAGGGCGCGTCTGTGCCATCCCTGGAGTTGCCGGCGGAGGCTTGCAGATCAAGACCCTGGATGCGATTGCTCTGGGTCTTCCCATCGTCGCCAGCCCCGTGTCGCTTCGTGGTATCCACGATCCACCCGGAACGGTGGTGGCCGCCGAGTCGGAGCGGAGCTTTGCGTTGGCCATTGAACGGATGATCAATCATCCACCCGGTTCGCGGGTATGTGAAGAAGCGATTCGTTGGTCCGCCAGCCGACGCCAACGGCTTGCCGAGGGGATTCGTGAAGCGGTCAATGATCTGCTTGCCGGTGGTGGCTCACCACGTCGTGCCGCGCAGGGCCGCGGCGACGGACCCAGGTCGCGCTCTCGGCCGGAAGATCGGTCGTCCGTTTGTCGCGGTGGCGGAATTGGGGTGGCTCAAGCGTTCGCCGCGCAGCGGCGGATCCGCGTGCTCGGTCTGGAGATGGACGCGGTCACTGAGGATGAATTGATCGCCGATGTGGAAAGCGCGGTTCAACGCAAGGCTCGCTTTGTCGTGGGCAATCACAACATGAACAGCGTCCGACTCGTGCAATCCGATGATGACATGAGGGCGTTCTACGATGTCTGCGACCGCATATATATCGATGGCATGCCCCTTATTCTGATCGGTCGCCTGCTTGGTCATTTTCTGCAACGCCGACAGCGGATCACGTTGCTGGACTTCTATCCCAAGCTCTTGGGCCTGGCGACGAAGCATCGGTGGCGCATCTGCTGGTTGGGTGGCAGAGCCGACATCGCCGAGCGGGGCGCGGCGAAGCTGAGGGAACAGCACGTCGGACTTGACTTGGTGACGGTGGATGGCTATTTCGATGCCCAAGGCGCGGACAATGAACGTGTTCTGCGAACCATCAACTCATTGAGCCCGGACCTGCTGATGGTCGGCATGGGGATGCCGCGGCAGGAGCGCTGGGTCCTGTCCAACCATTTGCGGCTCAACGCCCGGGTGATCTGGTGTTGTGGTGCGACGATGGATTACATCGCCGGCGCGATCCCCACCCCGCCTCGATGGATGGGACGTATTGGCCTCGAGTGGCTATTCCGACTGGGCAGCGAGCCGCGGCGACTATGGAGACGTTACCTGATCGAGCCGTGGGGTTTGTTGCCGTGCGTGTTGCGGGAGTTAAACCACCGCTGGATGCTGCCGCCGGATCAGTTGCGATCGCGGCCAGCACCGCCGCCACCCTCGGACCCGAGACCCGGTCCGCCGCGATCAGATAGTCCCGAGGCCTGAAGCGCCGGGGTGAAGTCTCTCAGCCATCGGGATGCGGCTCGCCAGCCATCGCGCAACAGTCGAAGCTGCCCAGGGTTGTGAAGGTCGGTACCGATAAGATCCACAAGCCGCCGACGGGCCGCCGCGCGGGCGGCGCGGCAACGAAAGCCATCACCACCACCGGCGAATGTTCCGATGTTGACCTGCAAGAGTCCGCCCCCGGCGCGCCACTCACGCAGTCCATCCATGTCGCGCTCGTGCAGATATGGGTAACGCTCGATGTGAGCCAGTACGGGTTGGATACCTCGGCGGGCACATTCGCTGACGAACTGGCCGAGGTTCGATGGCATGGCGATCGTCGGCAGTTCCACCAGAAGCCATCGCCTGCCTGGCCCAAAGGTCAGCAGCCGCTCGTGATGGTCGTAGAGACGACCGATCAGAGAATCATCGAACATGTACTCAGCGCCGAGGGTCAGTTGGAATGCCGGCGGCAAACGCGAGGCCGCCGACGACAGAAAGTTGTGAAAACGCCGCGTCAGATCTTCCTCATCGTTGTCAAAGACTTCTGGGTAGATGTGCGGCGTCAGGACCGCACCGCGGTAACCCATGGCCGCCAACTCGCATAGGCAGGCCACGGCCTCCTCCTCATCGTCAGCGCCATCGTCGACCCCCGGCAGCAGGTGGCAGTGAACATCGATACCTATGTGTGATGGACCGATGATGCAACGCCGCTTACGCCACCAGAGGAACATCTCAGGACTCTTTCACCATTGCCCGATCGCCGCGCTGCGGTGATTTTCGGGTCTTGGCCAAGCCATTGCCGCCGGTGCCATTGCGACCGGTACGGTCGTTGCCATAACCATAGCCATAGATATAGGGTGCGTCGTCGACGCTGATCAGGTTGAGCACCAGCCCATTATGCCGGCTGACCCGCTGGAGATCTTCAAGATGTTGGCGGAAAACCACTCGATGCGTGCGGCCGACGCTGCACACCGACAGTGTCCGATCCGCCAGCGGGGCCAGAATTGTCGCCAGGGCCACCGCCGGATAAGGAGCAGTGTCGATCAAGGTAAAGGTATAGTTCTGTCGGGCGTATTCGATCAGGCGCGCCATCGCTTCGGTTTCCACCAGATCCGCCGGGACCGGCGGTACGGGGCCGGCGGGAATGAGATCCAGTTTGGCGTCACCGTCGAGCTGGACCGGGTAAATGATCCGGTCGCGATCGACATCACCGTTAAGATAGTCAGAAAGGCCTGGTGATTGCGGCAGATCGAAGACGCCCTGGAGCGAGGGATGATGCATGTCGGCATCGATCAATAGGACGCGATTGACCCGCGGAGCCCTCGCCAGACTGCAAGCAAGGTTGGAAACGATCGAGGACTTGCCATCACCGGGCATGGCGCTGGTCAGCAACAGCACCTGCTGAGCGCGGCCGGCCATGGTGTGCAGGACATTGGCGCGCATCAACCGAATCGCTTCGGCGAACGGACTCTGCGCGTTGT
This sequence comes from Phycisphaeraceae bacterium, assembly GCA_020831765.1. Classification (GTDB taxonomy): domain Bacteria; phylum Planctomycetota; class Phycisphaerae; order Phycisphaerales; family Phycisphaeraceae; genus JAFIFY01. The sequence goes on from JAFIFY010000146.1 coordinate 24,061, forward strand.
GCTCGATCACATGTGCCGATGCGCGTCGAGGTGTTCGTTGTCGTCGAGGCAGCACCCCGAACACCGGCAATTGCGAGAACTGCCGCCGTACTTCGTCGGCGGAGGTGAACCATCGAACGGTAAACGCGGGCACGAGCACGACGAGCGTCGCCACAAGCAGGCCCAGGCCCGTGCCCAGCAGCAACCATCGTTTGGCGTTGGGTGAGCTTTCCCGCAGCGGGAGCAGCGGAGCGTCGACTCGGCGGAAATTGGAGAGGGTGCTGGCCTCGGCAATGCTCGCGCGCTGTTTCTCGCGCAGCAGTTCGAGGTAGAGATTCTCGAAGAGTGTCGTCGAGCGGACATACTCGGCCAGAGACCGGCTCTTGGCCGGCAACTGGCTGAACTGGGCTCGGTAGCGTTCAATCTCTTCACGGAGTTCGTCGATTCCAGCTTCGGCCTTCTTACGGAAATTTCCCAGGGCTTCGCGCAAAGCCGCCGTTTTCTCCCCTCGTACGGACTGGAGACGTCGTAGCGGGGGATAGCCGGGCTGAAACTCGGTCTGCATCGCCGCGATCTCGCCATCGAGCTGCGCGAGTTCCATCACGAACTGGCGGATCAGCGGCTCATCAACGAAGGCGCTGAGATGGACATCGGTCCGCTGCTCATCCAGTGAATCCCTGAGCATGTTCAGGTTGAACAGGCGCAGGCGCTCTTCGCGCAGCTTGGCCTCCAGTTGCACCAGGCTGGCGACTTCTTCCTCAAGTTGTGGATCGAGCCGGACCAATCCACTCTCGGCCTGAAACTGTGACAGCCTGTCGTAGGCTTGATCCATGTCGAGCTTCATGGCCTCAAGCTGCTCCCGCACGAACTCCATGGTCGCGCGTGAAACGGTGGTTTCCCAGTAGCGGTTGAGATTCAGGAAGCTGTCGATCAGGGTGTCCACCACTTCACGGGCCATGAAAGGCGAGGGATGGCTGTACCTGACCTCGATCAGACTGTGCTGGTCGCGAGGGGATCGCGCGCTGCTGCCGATCACCACCAGTGAGTCCTGAAAGTCGCGGATCGCCAACTGCACGGGGACTAATTTCAGATCGAAACGTGTCTGCGATTGGACCGTCGTGTCGCCAGCCGCGTCCAGAACGAAGGAGCCTGTCGGCGTTGTGACAAGTTGACCCAACCGTCCTTCGGCGACCTGTCGCTTATCTCCAGGGCCAAGAACCGTGAAATGTTCAGAATCGGTGAAGTGAAGTTGGTAGGTGATCGGCCGATAGACAGCCTCGTGCAATCGGACCGACCGTACTCGCAGGCCCCTTTCGAATGACTCCGGAGTGCCTTCGAGCTTCCATCGCCAGAAATGGGGCCTTTCCGGCAGGTATTCCCTGGGACCCTCAAGCTCGGCATTGAGCCCGAGCTTTTCGATGACATCCGACGCCAAACGACGCCCAGCGAGAATCTGCTGATGGGATGCGAGGTCGCCGTCACCGCCCATCAGCGGTGCGAACAGACCAATGTTCGTGGAACCACCGGCCGAGGACTCGAAATAGATGGTCCCGGAACTGGTGAAGTTCGGCCGCAGATAGGCGACGGTCAAGCCGGTGATCAGGATGCATACCAGCCACACCATCAGAAAGCGCCACTTATAACGCACCAATGGTGTGATCAGGTCGGACAGGGTCAATTCATCTTCGTGACGTCGATCGGATGCGCTCTGGTTCATCACTAATTCCGATCCGCGATGATGAGCAGTTGGACGAACGGCTGGAGTGCCGCACTGATCGCCTGCAAAGTGGGTACGATTTCGGCCAGCGCGTCGTTCCACTCACCAAGGGGAGTTCGGGGCACGAAGACCACGTCGCCGGCGTGCAGTTCAAACGGCAATGCTTCTCCAGCGAGGACGCGCTTCAGGTCGACCACCAGCAGCTCCCCGCGTGTTGGTGAAAGCGATCGAATGATGCGTACGCGATCCAGCGCCCCGCCGGTTTGTCGGTATCCGCCCGCCTCGCTGATCGCCTGCGCCAGGTTCAACTGCCCTTGCACCATGCTGACGGCCCCGGGACTGTTGACATTGCCAAGGACGAAGACCTTCAGATCGCGCGTGTCGGGGATATAGATGGTATCGCCGCCCCGCAGCCAAAGGTTCTGATCAAGGGCTCCTTCGCGTAGCAGTTCGTAGATGTCCACGGCAACGATCTGCTCGTCATGGATCAGCCTTGCCCCGCGGAGGTGCGCCTCCGGGCCAAGGCCTCCGCCGCTGGCGATTCCCTGAAGCAGGTTGGTGGGTCGATCCAGGTAAATCACGCCCGGGTTACGAAACTCGCCGAGCAGGTAGACCGGCTGGCTGCGATGCTCGACAACCTCGACCACCACCCAGGGATCGGCGATGAGGTCGGCAAAGCGCTGCTGGAGTCTCCGCTGGACCTGGATGGCGGTCAGGCCCGCCACTTCGACCGATTGAATCATGGGCAACTGGATGCGCCCCTCGCCATCGACTCGCGAGCCAAGAATCCGAGTGCCCTGCGGCTGCGGGCTGCCCATCTCCGGCTGGCCGAAAACATTGATGTACAGCACATCACCGTGGCCGATCACATAGTCCGCCGGCGGTGGACCGGCGATCCTGCGCTCGACGCGGACAGAGACGCTTTCGAGCAACGCCGGGTGCGAGGCCGTCCGAGACTCCACACCTGAACCATCCTCGACCACCGTGCGCGACAAATATGTACGGTTACCCTCGAAGGCTGAACCAGTCCATACAGAGCAACCGGACACCGCGACCCAAGCCAGGATGGCAGCCAATCCCAGAAACTTACTTGTTCTTTGCGTCAAAGCTTGCATGGCATGCCATCACCCCGCTGCGATGTCGCTGAACGGTTCCCAAGCAACAGTGGCGCGGTGCCCTTTACGCAACTTTCGACGATTCAACACTTTTGGTCAGCCCCTACACGAGACTGACACGGTTCGGTTACAGGCCCACCACGAAAATCGGAGTTTAATGGCCCATCAGGAGCAACGCAAACGCCTCGGGCGAACGCATTTCGGGTTGCGCCAGATTGCAGAGTAATCTGATCGGGTACCACCGTTTCCAGCGGTGGCCGATTCTCATGGTGGCGTTGGGGATTCTCGTTCCCGACTTTTTGGGAGCGATGGCGGATTATCGAAGCAGACGGTGGAGAAGTGCTGGCTGGGGATCGATTCCCAGTTTCGGCCCTACCGCTGAAGTGGTCAGGCATCTACTGGTACCGCAATCGTGTCCGGATCACCGCACCAAACACCGAGCATGATGACGGTGTGGCGGAATGAGTCATCCCCCTATGGCCGGAGCTTCGAAAGACCTTGCGGAACTGTTCGAGCAGACGGAGGATGGGCAGCGGCATGTGATTACCCGGTACCGCCAATCCAACGCCAACCTTCGGACCCAAGCCCGTCGGATTATCCAGCGGGCGGGGCGGATTCCCTGGCCTAAGGTGCCCCAAAACCTCCGCGGCACCCGCCAGACGGAATTGGCCATGGACTATCCCAATCATCAAGTGTGCCGGCGGCATGGGAACGCCAGTGCGGTGGCGATGGATCACGATCTCCAGGTTTGGGAAGAAGATTCTGATGTGGAGGCGGGAGGGGGCATCGCGAGGAAACGCGACGCGAAAAACAACGCGGCTACCGCTTGAACTCCTCGGAAACCAAAAGCAACATAACGGGGACGGACCAGAAAAGCCCGTGGCGCAAAGCACAAAAATTGCAGCACTCATCGCGAAATTTCGAGCAATTTCCGACCCTGACAGAACCCAAAAAGCACCCCCTAGGGGCGGCGAACTTTTGAACGATTCACACGGAAAAACTGCACATTGGCCGGCTTGTGTCTCTATTCGTGTCTCTATGCTGGCCAGGCTTGAGGGCTTCATACAGGTTATCAGGCAATTCATGCTTCTGCCCATGCCAGAGCGCCGCTTACTGCTTCACGCTCTGGCGACTCTGTACAGTCGATCTGTCGAGCAGGATACAGTTCGGTGTGAAAACCATACCGTAACCGAGTGTGAGCGGGGTTGATCGTCAACGTTACGGCACCGCCGGAGTTCGCTATGAAAACCATACCGTAGCCAATTGCGGGTAGGGTATGAGTTGGGCATGGGGGACAAAGAAACCATGTCTGATGGTCCATTGGTCCTGCTTGATCGGTACGGGGCGATTGCGAGACTGTGATTGTCCCATTCGATCCCTGGAAAGTCTGTGACGCCGCTCCAAGGAACCATCGCCAATGCTCGGTGAATCTGGCGGGATGGATTGGCTCTGGGGGGCTTGAATTCCTGTGGAGCGAGGGGTAATATCAGCCAGTCAGCAAACCCCCGAAAGCCCGTATCGCTGCCTTGTGCGGTGATGCGGGTTTTCTTGTTTGGGGGTGGGAGAAGGGCGTCGGGTGGTGCTGAGGCTAGGGCGGGGAATCGTGTATGGGACAGAATCTTGTCGCTCTTGTTGGCTGGACTGATCAGGTGTTCTCATCGGGTTCGGGCGTGAGCATCGTTTCCGCCGTGGGTCTTCGCAGAAAAAAAGGGCGCATTACGAGCTATAAACGGGGATTCGCACGGTAAACTGTGGTCGCCGTGCCGAAGCATGGTGTGTTCGCTGGTCTGGCGGACCGTTCCGGGATGTTGCAACCCGCGAGACGGCCGTTCAGACCCGGACCGAAAGTTCAGTTCCGCTCCGTTGGGCTGCGATTCTGTGGTAGCAGACGCCGGGAGCCAATAGTGCTGCTAACTCGCTTGTGTTAGCGGCTTTATGACCATAAGGCCGAGCGATGAACACCGCATACCACAGCCAGTA
>JAFIFY010000147.1 GCA_020831765.1 Phycisphaeraceae bacterium
GGCGCAGGAAGCGGGTCAAAGCGGGCTTGAGTTGAAGAATCGTGTCAGCATCCATGCCAAAGGTCTCCTTGCGGGGGAACTCCCACAAGTTGCCTTCGGACAGGAAGATGCGAAAACTTGAGCTTTTTTAGCGTTGTAGTATTAAGTTGGAGGCGTCTGGTCGCGTTGACATCACTTCATTCCCTATCGACAATTTGTCATTGAAGGGTTTCGTCGCAAGTTGAGACAATTGCCAGCATGTGTCGTAAGGAGTCTCCATGGCGTACATTCTGGCTGATGTCCGCTCGATGATGGAGTCCGGCGGCCCATGATCACCCAACTATTGTTTTCAGTCTGCACTCTGGGTGGATGGTTATTCTTCGCGATGATCAGTTCCATTGCGTATCGAGCGGCGGCATCGGCGCGCTGGCATCGAGTGCCGGCCAGGATCATCCGTCGCGGGTATAGCGAGAGTCATGATGAGGGATCGACGGGTTGTCGCGCGGAGATCGAGTACGAGTACTGCTTTGATGGTCGATCGTATCGCGGTGATCGGGTTTGCTTCATTAACGTGCTGCGCACGCGACGAGGCGTGCTGCGAGGACTGCGCCGATTGACGCGAGCGTCTGGCGGATTCGACGGATTTGCAGTCTTCTGCGATCCGCGAAAGCCTCAGGAATCGGTTGTGCTTCCGGGATTGCGCCTCAGCGTTCTCGTTGCCTTGGGCTTCAGTTTTTTCATGGCATCGAGCTTTACCTTTTTCCTTTGGCTTGTGCTGGTGAGATAAGTCTCGGTCGTCGCGCGACGCCGCGTGTCGGCCGCGCGATGCAGGAACTGGGAGAACCCGGAAGTGCATCGGGGGATCGGCTGCGGTGAGGGATCGTCGTGTGGGCAGAAGCGTAATCTACAGATAGCGAGGCCGTTCGCCCCAGAGCATCTTGCGGGCCAGCATCTTCCAATAGCTCATGCGGGGATTGCTGATCAGGCGCAGGGTGCGGTGGTAACGGCGCACGACCAATTGATCGTGATGCAGAAGCTGGAATGATTCCTGGCCGTCGAGCACGAGTCGGGTGCCTTCGTTGACCTGGTCGAGCCGGATGTGGATGCGGCAGTTGGCGGAGACCACCAGTGGCCGGAAGGCCAGGGTGTGCGGGCAGATCGGGGTGATGCACACCACGCCCGAGCCCGGTGCGATGATGGGCCCGCCCGCGGCGAGGTTGTAGGCGGTCGAGCCTGAAGGCGTGGCGATGATCACGCCATCGCCGCGGAAGCTGGTGCCCGATTCAAGCTCGGGATGGGGATCGATGGCCACTTCCAACTCGATCAGGCGATGCGGCGGGCCGGCGACGATGGAGGCATCGTTGAGCGCGATGATGCTATTGAGCACCGGCTCCTGATCCTTGGCATCCACCCAACCCTCGACGCCGCGCCAGCACTGGACATCCAGCATGATCCGCGAAACCGTCGGACAGGTCCCGGCGATGATCTGATCCCAGTAGTTCTTCAGGTCATCGAGATTGAACTCGGCCAGAAAGCCCAGCTTGCCGAAGTTGACCCCGATCAGCGGAATATCCAGGTCCACCAGATGCCGCGCCTGGGCCAGCAGCGTGCCATCCCCGCCCAGCACCAGGGCGAAATCCGCCACCGGCAGTGAACCAGCCGTGTTCCGCTTGAGCGTATCAATCGCCGGCGAAGCCACAATCCTGGCCCGATCCATCAGCCAGGGCAGCAACGAATCCAAAGCCTCGACAACCTGAGGCTTGGTCTCATTGGCCAGAATCAACAATCGAGGTGCATCATCACGAGACATCCCGCAGAGTGTACCTTGCGGACACGGGGGGTTGGCACGCCTGGGGGCGGGGTTCCAGCGTTCCGTGGTCGTCGTCCGGGGGGCTGGACGCGACACGGGAATCAAAGTCGCAACCGAAGTCGGATCGAGGCAATCGCTTCATTCATCGCCCGAGAGTGCTCGGGCCAGGCCGCTGGCGCTGAGGTTGCCGCCGCTGTCGAACTGTTGCAGCTCGCGGGCCAGGCCGCTGGCGCTCAGGCCGCCTTCGGTATGGTGGCCAAGAACCCGCGCCAGTTCATCGGCGCTCAGTCCGTGGTTCGTTTCCTCGTTGAAGTGAGCATGGGCCAGAGCCTGGAGGTCTTCGTTGATCTTTGGCTTGGCCACCTGGTCGGCCGATGCGGTGGACAGCCCGACGCGGGGCGGTTGATGGTTGGCTTTGGAGGATGACGCCTCTCCCGTGCTCTTGGCGGGCTTGGACTTTGCCGGCTCTGGCACCGGTGATCGGCCGGTTGATTTGAACAGGCCGGGGACATCGCCGGCCGGCACGGCTCGATTCTTCCGGGTGTGGCGGAGTTGGGACTTGGGCGTGATCCTGCCTTGCCGGGCAAGCTGAATGATCTGGCGATTGCTGAACGGCCCGCGCTCGCCTTTGGCGGTCCGCACCATCCAGCCATCGGTCGGAGTCGGTGCGACGCTGGTCCCCGATCCGGAGTTTGATGAATCGGCGTGGTCGAACTTCAGCAACTTGGAGCCATCGTTCGCCGCAGCTGGCGCTGGCGAAGGGCGGTTGGGCCGGGCCGGGGTGTCGGTGCTTTCGGCCAGTTCCAGCACGGCCTCCTCTTCGCGCTCGGGCGTGGGCTTGGCGGGTTCAGGTGTCGCATCGTCATCCAGAATCCGAGCCTTGGGCACGACCACCGTGAAGGCTTCATCGCAGGCCGGACACGCGGCTCGCCTGCCCACGGCGGATTGGGGAACTTCACAGGCATGTCGGCAATTCGGGCAGGCAATGATCATCCGCGGGCTCCTCGGGTGCGGGTTGGTGAACACAACAACCATGCCCGGGCGGGCAAGCTGCAAGCGCTCAGGAACCTCGATTGTTGGTCCGGCCATGCTTCCCTTGGAAACCGGGTTCCGCATGGGGCGTCGGAATCACCGCGGAGAAGCACGGCCAACGTTCTAACTATACACGCGCCTTGGACAAAATGAAAGCCAGAATCGGCCCGGAATTTTCGCATTTTCGCCGGGTTCGATGCCCAGGCGGCACCTTCCTCGGCGGGAAAACGGGGGCGAAGCCGCGTCAGGCTCGACCGGTGAAGCGCAACCCGCCGGTCGGTTCCATCGCCGGCACTTCGACGCTCTGGCCCGCATGCATCTGCCGGTAGACCGTGGCCAGACTGGCGCGATATCGCTGTCGGCTGAAGAAGCTGAACGCCTCGTGCCGGGCCTGATCGCGAAGTTGCCAGGCCAGATGCTTATCGCCCAGCAGCCGACCGAGTCGGCGGATGACCCCGGGGCGGTCGCCGGGTTTGCCCAGCAGGGCGGAATGTCGGTCTTCCAGCAGTTCGGCGGAGGCGTAATCGGCTTCTCCGACGATGGCCGCGTTGGCGCCCATGGCGTGGATCAGGGTCAGCCCACCTCCCTGTGGTCCCAGGGCCAGGACAAAATCACAGGCCGGAAGCAGTTGGAAGAAGCGGTCCTGGAACGGAGCTGAACAGGCGGTCTGGGGACGGTTCAATCCCTCCAGAAGGCGAAGCGTGCGCAAGGCCAGCGGGTTTTCGCTATCCAGCAGCAATCGCAGGCGCGGCGAATGCTCCGGCGGCTGGGGTTGCGGCTGGGCCAGGCAGATGGCGGTCGCGGCCAGGTCGATCGGGCACATGCCAAGCGGGTCGGCGATGGCGGCCACGAGCCGATCGCGCGGCTCCAGCCCCAGCTCGCGCCGGGTCTGGTCACGTTGGGTCAAGGCCAATCGACCAAGGTCCAGCCCCGGACGAAGCACCGTGATCGCATCGGGGTCGATGCCCACCGCTGAAGCCTGCCGCTTGAGCGTGGCGCTGATGGCCAGGATCGTGGTGCGCCCCGGCGCCTCGGCGATCAGCCATCGCAGCCAGTGGCCGGCTCTTGTCGAAAGTGGCTGATGCAGCGTCAACACACGCCCGATCCGCGGCGCGCGTAAAGCCGCAAGACTCAGCTCGCTCAGCGACCAGGCATGGATCAGGTCCGGCCGGTCTGTTTCCCGCAAGCATCGGCCCAGGCTCGCCCAGACCGATGGCCATCTGCCAAAGCGTGGGTGGGCGGCCCGGTCGGCTCGAGCGCCGATCGCCCGGAGGCGATCCTGTTCCCATCGCCCGCCACAGAAGAGAAGTTGTGCGCGGCTGTCGGGCTCGAGCACGCCGAGGGAATCGGCCAATAGCGCCGTCAGGGGAGGCGAATCAAGAACCTGGGGGCCGGCGAGATGAAGCACATTCATCATGGATCACGTTGGAACGAACCAGGGCTGATGCGCCGCGGTATCGGGAAGGTCGCCTTGGGACCACCGGGCGCAAAGAGACGATGGGTCAGTCGTCATTGCTCACGAACCACGGGGCCCGGTCGCTTTTCATCCCAACGGAAGAACAGCCTCGCCGCATCACGTCCGACTTGCGAAGCCAGCATCGCGGCAATGCGGTTGAGCTGCTCGAAGTCCGGCGAACTGTCGTATACCCGAGGCATATTCGTGTTCACCAGGTGACCGGGCGGTTGAAGGCGATGATCTTCGGCCGCGGATTCATGGACGGGAAAGAGGCGGCGATAAGGATTGACCTCGATCACGGTCACACGGACCTCGGCCTTGGGCTCGATCATGCCCGGCGTGTCGCGCAGGGTCGCCGAAAGCACATCGACGATGATGACCTGCCTGGCCCCGACTTCGCGGCCGATGGTCGCCACGGCCGGGGGCTGCTCGTGGTAGCGTGAGCCCATGCGCGTGGCCAGTTCATGGACCCGTAGCGGCGAGACGAAATCGGTGATCTTCCGCTGGTGCTTGAGATGGAACGTCACGTTGGCCGCGATGCGTTCGCGATGCATCGGTCCGCCGAGCACCGGCTCGGCTTCGGGATGAACCTGCACGAAAACCAGTGTCAACTGGTCGATCGGGGTGTAGACCGGCTGATGGATGCCATCACTCAGCGCGTGTCCGATCGCGCCGATCGGCGCGCACGAGGCCGAAAGGAGCGCACAGGCAAGCCCGATCAGGCATGCGATGTCCAGTGATCCGCCGCGTTGGGTCGTGGAGCGATTCGGCATCATTGTCCCTCCCGTCTGTGGGCATAGAAGAGCCGTGCGACGTCGCGCGCCAGCACCCGCGCCAGGCCGGCGGCCATGTCCCGCTGATTGCCCTCGACGGTTCCAAAGCCGCGCCCTTCGGGAAAGGTCGCCGTGACCGGCACGCGGATCGCCAGGTTCCGCGTGCCGGCGTTCTCGCGCTCGATCACGCCGACATGCGTCCGTGCCGTGCCCATCCAAAGCTCGCGATTGCGCGGGTCCTGAAAGTCGAACGTCGTGATGTCGATCAGAACAATGCGATCCACTTCCAGCAACTGTGCGATCCGCTGATATGAAGTTGCGCTCCAGTTGGGATTACGCTGCATGAAACGGCGAACCCTGACCGGATCGGCGATGGTCACGTTCTCGACGTTGGCCTGAATTTCCAGCGAGGTGAGCAGGACGATCTGTTCGATGGCTTCGGATTGCCGCGCTTCGAGGCTGGGATCGGCGGCGACCATCACCGCGACGCGCTGGTTCGACAAGCCCTCGTAGACCGGATCAACGCGGACCGACCGTGCCGGCGAAGCGCCGGCCGCGGCGCCCAGCACATTGCAGCCGGCGGTTCCGAGCGCCAGCAACAGCAGCATCAAACAGGCTGGACAGGAAACGAGGGTCGATGATCCGATGCGATCGACCCATCGAGAGCGAAAACCCATGCGTTGATTCTCCGATTGAATCCGGCGGCCTTCAGGCTCGGCGGCGATGGCTTGACCTCCTGGTCCGGCGCGTGCGTCGGGCCGGGTGGGCCGACGCGCAAAGCGGCTTGTGCCTAGGCCAGCCAGACCCAGCCCAGTCGATAAAGCCAGCCCACAAGCATAACAGCCACCAACAGCGCGATGAAGCGCCCCGAAGCCATCGTGGCGAACAATTTCGCCGGAGACAGCCCGCGCCAGGCCGCCCACCCGCCGAAAACCACAAGCATGGCCAGCATCAGCGCCAGTGTGAACCCCAGCGGCTGGGTGGCCAGTGATGAGCCGATGTTGCCCTGGGCTGCGTGGGTAAAGGCAGTGGTGACGCCGCAGGTGGCGCACGGCAGGCCGGTGGAGGCTTCAAACCCGCAGGGGGGCAGGTCCGCCTGGGTGTGCGTGCCCAGGGCCGTGGGTCCGCTGCCGGCTGGAACCAGGCGCTGAACCCACAGCAAAGGAACCAGGGCTAAGGCCGCAAGCAGCAGCCCGCCCAGCCGTGCTCGCAGGTTTGACGCACCGGGAGAAACCGGCGTCGTCATGCCAGACCTCCAGGCATCAAGCCGTCAAATCGAAAAAACGGCGGATCGAGTGGGTACGATCCGCCGTGGGGGGCATCAGGTTTATCGAACCTCGAAGATCGACTGGGTCCGCAGCACCACGCCGGAGCCACCCAGCAGGTGGTAACTCTGCACATGGTATTCCTTGCGGAACCGCTGAGCGTCGAGCAGCGAGAGGCAGGGCGTGCCTTCGGCATCCTGCCATTCATGAAACAGGGCGTTGGTTTCGCTGCCGGACTGGCGAATTTCGCGGAACGTCGCCGTGTAAAGGTTGTCCGAGAGCGTTTCGGTCTGGATCGTGGTCATGAAGTTGAGCGGTCCATCCTGTTTCTCAAGCTCGTAGTCCTTCTCGCCAAGGCATGGCAGGGCGTAGATCAGGCCCTTCTCGGGGAGGTGGTCGCCTTTCTCAATGACCGTTTCAACCAGCGATTCGCCGCCGGCGGCGAATCGGATGACGTGTCCAGCCGGGAAAATCCACGACTCGACCTCATATCGGTCCTGCCGGAATGTCCGCCGCGCCTGGAGATTGAACAGCTCCGGATGCAGCGCCCGGTTGAACAGGATCATGCGAAAGAACTGAACATTATTGCTGGCTTTGTGACTGACGCTCATTGGACTCCTGCCTTCGTCAAGGCGAACGCATAACGGTGAAAAACGACAATACCGCCTATGTACGGGGGAAACGAGGCGGGGGGTTCGCTGAATTGAGCCATCCGCGGGGCGGATGCCTTCCTGCACCTCGAGTCGTCATTCTAGACTTGGATGGCTGGGAATGGAAGAGGTGATCGACAAAATATTCAAAAAAAGTAAAAATCCCGTTCGGTTTGGATGCCGAATCGTCGGTCGCGGCGAATTTGATCTAGGATTTGCGTCATCTCCATCATGCATGCTTTGCCGCCCGCCTGAATGCTGATCGTTCTGGACGTTTGGCCGTTGGTTATTGACGCCGGCCGCTCCAGCATTCTGTATGGCCCTGCCGATATTTTCAACGAAGTGTCTGAAGGCCCCATCGAAACTCAGGCCCGGTTACCGGCCAATTCACCCACGGGCGAGGCCGAATTCGACCTGCTTCAGGCCGTCGAATCGCTGCCCGACCCGGTTGTGGATATCGCCCTGGCCGAAGCGCTTCGAGCCGGCGAGCCGGGCGATCTTGGCCGGCTGGCCGATGTTCTGACCCGACGCGCCCCATCGGCCGCGCAAGGCGCCCTGGTCGAGGTTTACCACCATCTGGATCGGCCGATGCGGACCGCGATCGCCGGCATGAGTGGGCACCTGGCGCGAGGCATTCGTGAGGCGGCCGCTTCCTCGCAACCCCGGACGCTGGCCAACCTCGTCGAGTTGATCCGCCATAGCCATGATCTCTCGCTGCTCTACCTGCTCGTCGATCTCTTCCGCCGGGGTGATGCACAAGTCACCGATGCGGCCGCGGGCCTGCTTGAAGGGATCGCGGCGCAACTGGCCAATCGAAGCGAGCTTCCGTGGGTGCCGGCCCGCCAGGCACAACGCGTGCAACTGGTTCTGGAAGCATGCGCCCAAAGCGCGACGCAACAGGGCTCGGGCTGCTCGGCGGTGGCTCGATCCCTGCTGTGGCTGACGCCCTTGAGCATCGGCATCCTGAGCGGATTGCCTCGGCAGCGCAATGTCCTGATGGCCAAGGCCATTGATGCGATCCTTTCCGACCCTGATGAGCCGTGCAATCTTCGCGCTTTACCGGGCATGCTGGGCCTGGAACAGCACCGTGCCGCCGCGCTTCGAGGCCTGGCCCGGCTCACGCGTCGCAATGCGCCCGGGGCGATCGTCCACCAGAGCCACTACACCCTTCGGCCCGCGGTTGGGGCTGCCTTCGGTCACCTGACCGAACCGGACAAGCTGGTTCCACCAGACTGGCCGGCTTCGGCGTCGGTGGATTCGGTGCGCTGGGTGGCGGCGCTGCCGCTGGACGAGGCGACCGGTCAGAAGCTGCTGCTGGACGTGTGTAACTGTGAAGATCGACAAGCCCGCGCCCGGGCCCTGGCATCGCAGATCGATGGTGCGCCGACCGGGGATGATGCTTTGGATGCAAGCCGGTTCCTGCCTTGGACCGACGATCCCCATCCGGCGATCGCGATGACCGCCTGTCGTTTCCTCAAGCGGCGGCGATGGTCGGGCTGGAATGTCCACTGCCGGCGACTGCTGCAAAGCCAACACCGGTCCGTCCGCCGACTGGCATCGCTGGAACTGGGCCAGGAGGCGTTCGACCGGCTGTGGCATGGATGGAACCAACTGACCGCACAGCAGCGAAGTGCGACGGCGGTGGTTCTGCTGAAGCTGGGAATGGATGTGTTCTGGCCGCTTTCGGTCAGACTCCGCTTTCAGGATGATGCGGCCCGTCTGCGGGCGATCACGATCATTGAACTGCTCGACATGGGGCAGGCCTTTGAGACTCAGTTGCTTGGACGGCTTGGCGATGACAGCGCGGCGGTGGTGGCTTCGGCGGTCAAGGCGCTGGGCCAGGCGACCTCGCACCGGGCGCTGGTCGCCTGTGAGATGGCCATGGATCACCCCGATGCGCGCGTGCGCGCCAACGCCATCGAGGCGCTGGACCGGATGAAGAGCCGTCGCCACGCCCAACGGCTGCTCCGCATGGCCAGGGATGAATCCAATCGAGCCCGGGCCAACGCCATCGGTGCCCTGCTGCGGATCGAGCCGGGCCCGGCGATGGCTTCGCTTGCCCGCATGCTGGCCGATCCGCGATCGGCCTATCGGCGAAGCGCCCTGTGGCTGGTCGAATCCATGCAGCTTCAGAAGCTCTCCTCGTTGATCCATGAACTGGCCGGTTCGGATCCCGAGCCGACGATCCGTCATCGGGCTGGCCGTATCGCGGCGGCTTTTCAGAAGGGAGCCACCTCCGCCGGTGGCGAACCAGGAGAACCGCAAAATGCCGCTTGAAATCAGCTTGCCCGATATCCTGGCCAGCGCCCTTTCGGCGACACCGGTCGTGGAAGAATCCCTCAGCCGCGAGGCTCGGCTCGAAGCGATCAGCACACACTGGTCCACACCGCTCCTGTCGCCGTACAGCCTGGCGATCGCCTTTGGCGTGCTTGGCCTGCTGATTCTGGGGATGGCGGCCTGGCATCGGTATAGGACATGGCATCTGGGTTCGGCTCCTCTTTTGACGTTCAACCATCTGGCCCGCCGCGCTGGGTTGACCTTGGGCCAACAGTGGTTGCTGGTGCGGCTGGCCCGCCGTGCCGGGCTGGCCACGCCGCTCACCCTGCTTCTTGCACCAAGCGTCCTTCGGCGGTACGCCTCGACCTGGGCCTTGCCCGAGGCTCGGCCACCTCGCAGGCGTCTGGTTCACCGATTCGATGCGCTGGGCATGCGGCTATTCGGGGATCAGTGGTCACCGCTGGGCACCGTCGCGGTGGTGTCCCGGCCGATCGCGGCGTGAGGGATGTTCTCGCGCCGGGTCCTGGGGTTATAATCAGGTGCTTACCCACGGAACCGCCGATGAATCGTCCGTCCGAATCGGTCTTTGCTTTCTTCCTCGCTGTCGGGTTGCTTGCGCTCTTTGTCGGCGGATGCAATCGTGGCATTACCGATGACCGTGTGAGCACGGTGGGATTCGGCCATGTGCGGGATGTGGTCGCCCAGCGCGATGGTGCTGTGATTCTGCTGGATGTGCGTCGCCGGTCGGATTTTGCCGAAGCGCATATCCCGGGCGCGATCAACATTCCGCTGGCCGAGATTCGCGCTGGCGACCCGCGCCTGTCCGGTGTGCGATCCATTGTTGTCTACGGCCAGACCGGTGAAGATCGACTTTCACTGGCGGCGGCCAAGAAGCTGAAGCATCTGGGCTACCGCAACGTCGTGGATTACCGGCCCGGACTTGAAGAGTGGATCCGGCACGATGCCCCGCTGGTGGTCCGGCCTCGGGAGCGGGATGACTGAGTCTTGCTATTCGCTTGTCGTTTGGGGCCAGACGGCGGGCGGGTGGTTCACTGGGTGATGCTTTAGCGAGCTGGGGGAGCGCGGCCGTCGTGGAAGGGGGTAAGATGGGGGGTTTCCGCGTTGGTGGCTTCTATCGGGCCGCGCGGGAAAAGTGGATTATCGGTCCTCTGATGGCCGATATCCAGAGCAGCCCAGCGCCGATGGTGTCCGGAATGGAGCCGGACGGGCGGCCTTCAGCGGTCGCGACGGTTGTCAGCGCTGGCGGGGCAACCCTGAACCCAGGCAAGGAAGCAGGTCGATTGAACATGGTCAGCATGAGACACTCCCTCCCCGTTACCCGGCATTCGGTCACGCACAAGTTTCAGATCGGCGGTCAGGAAGGTTACCTGACCATCGGTTTGTTCGAGGATGGTCGGCCGGGCGAAATCTTCGTCAAGATCGCCAAGGAAGGCTCGACCCTCTCGGGTCTGCTCCAGGCCTTCTGCCGCGCATTTTCGCTGGCGCTTCAGTTCGGCCTTTCCCTGGAGGAAGCCACCCGCCGCTTCAAGGGCATGCGCTTCGAGCCGATGGGCCCGACCTCCAATCCCAGCATCCCCAAGGCCAGCAGCATCATCGATTACATCGCGCGGTACATCGAGCAGGAATTCGTCACCACTGCCCAGGCCCAGCGCGACGTCGCCGTCCGGGAGCCGGTCACCGAAGCCTGATCGAGGCACCAAGATCGGTTTGGCCGCACGGGGTCGCCATCGGGCGCACTGCCCCTGGACATGCTCATCACCTGATCCGCCGCTCCAGGGCCTCCCCAGCCTTCGCCCCGCCCGCCGACCGGAAGAACGTCGAACTGCTCACCGGCATCAGCCAAGCCGTCTTCGGCGACGGCCACGTCCGCTGGGTCCAAGCCCCCGAACTATTCGAAATCGCCCACAACCGGCCGTGAGGGTGGAACAGACTCACGATTACCGCAATGCTCACCGCGATCGGGAATCATTCTGATTCCCTGGAAAGCTGAGTAAACGCACATCAGTAAGTCTTTCCTTCAGGCTCTTACAGGCTGACTCAGCCGACCCATGCACTCAATCCGATTTCGAGGTGGCCTCATCCTCATCTTCGCGGGTGACGACCGCCCAGATGCGTTTGAGCGGACGGCTTGCCCGCCGCTCTTCGCGGAACATCTGTAAGTGTGACAAAATGGCGCATTTACGTCACTTTCTGGGGCGGGCGGAGCGCAGTCCGCCTCGATCCTGTTCTGTCAGTATTGACTTTCAAAACTGGTTTTGTTATGATGCACTAACAAAACCTCGCGACCCCCGGTTGCCGCCGTTGCGGTGCCCGGCGTGGGGTAGCCGGAATGGAGTTTCTCATGGCTCGGCCCAGTCAAAGCAAGCAGCGTCGCGATGAAATGCTGCCCATCATTGCCCGCGCGTTCGCACGGGGTGGTTACGCCGCCACGACCACCGCCGATCTGGCGCGAAGCTGCGGGCTTCAGGAGACTCAGCTTTATCGGTTGTGGCCCAGTAAGAAGGCGATGTTCCTGGCGGTGATCGATCACCTGTACGACATCAGCATCCATCAGTGGCGCGATCGGTTGGAGGGCATCGCGCCGGGTCAGCGGGTGCGGGCGCTTCTGGAATATGACGGCAAGCAGCGCGGCTCGTCGGGTCTGCATCGCATCACGTTCGCCGGGCTCAGCGAAAGCGAGGACCCGGAGATTCGCGCGGCGTTGATCCGCCTGCATCAGCGCTTCCACAAGTACATCGTCGAGTTGTTGCGTGAGGATATCGCCGCCAATGGGGGCACTTCCGGGGGCGGCGGCGCAGAGCTTCGTCGGCTGGAGTTGGCCGCATGGGGCCTGATCGGGCTGGGCAGCCTGGTCAACATCGCCCGGGAGCTGGACCTCTTTCCCACCCGGGTTCAAAAGCGGCTGATGACGGACATTGGTGCGCAGATCGTCGGAATGAATGGCGGGAAGGGCGAGTGAACGCGGTCGAACGCCGCGGGTGCGCTGATCGAATACCGGAGTCCATGCCATGGTCGAATCGCTGGTTCTCATCGCCGTGTTGTGTGTGATCGCAGGTCCGATCCTGGGGATCATCAGCCTTGTCATGGTCATCATGGAGCGCGGCCATCGACGTCGCCTATCCGAATCGCTCGAAGGCCTTGAGTGGCAGGTTCGTGAAATGCGAAGGGCGGCCGCCGCACCGGGTGCAAGGTCCTTCGATGTGGCTCCCGTAACAACCGCCAGGCCGGCGGATGTCGCCAGGGCGCGGCCATCGTCCGAACGCGCGGCGGAAGCCAAGCCCCCATCCGCCGCCGCGCCCCCGGAAGTAACCCCGCCCCCGGAATCAGCCTCGCCTACGGAAACGGGCCAGGAAGTCGTTGGACAGCCAGGCGAATCGGAATCCAAAGCGCACGGTCAAGCCAAGCCCACCGATGCCGCCTCGGCCGATCACCCCGAGACCGTGCCCGATCGGCTGGCGATGGACGACACGACCGTCGAGCCTGTGGAGAATCTTCGCTTGGATGAGGGTGAGTCGGACTCGGCGACATCGACCGATGACCGAGCCGGACATCTGCCGGATTCGGAGACGGACGAGCCGATCGAGCCGGCCGGTATCAAATCCCGCCCCGCCCGCTCGGAAGTTTCGTCCACCAAGGGTCGCTCGGAGCTTGTCGAGAAGACGGTGGGCACGCGGCTGCTGGTGTGGGTTGGTGGTGTTGCCCTGGCGCTGGCTGGAGCGTTTCTGCTCAAGTTCACCTGGGATCACGCGTTGTTGTCGCTTGAAGCGCGGCATTGGCTGGCCGCGGTGATGGGCGTCGGATTGATCGGTGCTGGTGTGTTCGTTCGTGAACGGGCCGCCAATGTCGCCGCGGCCCTGGTCGGCGCGGGGCTGGTGGACCTTTACCTGGTCCTCTTTGCCGCGACCAGTCAGTTCAATCTGCTTTCGCCCGGCTTGGGCTTTGTGCTTCTGATCCTGGTCAGCGCTCTGGCCGTTGCGCTTTCGATCTGGCATGGGCAGTTCGCGGCGCTGATGGGTTGGGCCGGCGGGTTCCTCACACCGCTGATGGTTGGTGGACGGATCGAATCGCCGGGCGTGCTTTTCGGTTATCTGTTGCTGCTTCAGCTCGTACTGCTGATCGTCAGTGAGCAGCGGCGCTTTCATCTTCTTGCGCCGCTGAGCGCGATGGCCATGATCGGCTGGGCGATCGGTTATCCGCTATTTGAACCCGAGGCGGCGCGCAAGGCGGCCGACCTGTGGGCGAACGGATATCTGCTGATCGGTGGAGCGCTGTTCGTGTTGCAGCATCTTTGGGTCAGGCACTTCGGTGACGGCGAAGAGAGGCCGATCTGGTTCGATCCGTGCGTCATCGCGTTGATTTCATTGTCGATCATGTTTCTGGCGGGGTTTGCGTACGCGGTGCATCATGACCTGGCGATGGGCCGCATGGTGTTGCTGTTCATCTTCGCCGGTGCGGTCCTGCTGCTTGGCGCGTGGCGGCCGACGTTCCAGGGGTTCGGTCTGCTGCCCGCCCTGATGATCCCCGTTCTGCTGGCCATGTTTAGCGGGACGGTGGAATCCGGTCATTTTCGGACGCTGGTGGGCGGATTCGGCCTGCTTTACGGTCTTGGTGCGATGCTCTGCACGTTTCATCCATCGCGGGGCATGTTTTATGCGGTCATGGCCGCGCTGGCGGTTCCGGTCTATTTCCTGATCGGCGGGCCGATGTCGGGCGCGGGGGTTGCGTGGGGCGGTGAAGCGCTGGGGCCCAATGGCTGGTGGCTGCCGGCCGCATGCGGCCTGGCGATGGGTGTGGTGGTGTTGCTCCATGCTCGCGGCATGCTTCAGGATGCGCGCCAGGATGTGGCCGGCGTGCTGGGGCTGGGCATGGCCGGCATGCTGACCTGGTCGGTGGGGCTGGCGCTGGTGGATCATTGGGCGTGGTTGATCGTGGTCGGCGCATTGCTGGCCGTGGCGATCACACTGATGGCCGAGGCGCTTCGCCTGATGACTTACCTGCGCTGGGCGGTGGTCTGGATCGCGGGCGGGGTTGCGATTGTGCTGTTGATGGCCTGGGTCGATGCACCGTGGGATGCGCGGTGGATTTCGCTGCTGGTCTTTGGCGCGGCGGCGGCGTTGATGGCCGTGGCGGCGTGGCGGATCAACGGCCAGGGTCAGCGCGGTCTGGCGGCGGGTCTGGTTTCCATGGCGGCCATCACACCGATCCTTGGCGCGGTGCTGGTTGCGCGGCAATCGCTGGTCGGAGCCGATGTGGGCACCTGGCCGCGCGGGCTGATGGATCCGGGCATCTACAGCGCGGTCTGCCTCGCCGGCGCTCTGGTCCTGCTTCAGGTCGCAAAGCGCATCGAGTTTCCCGGACTCACCGCCGTGGCCGTGGTGGTCAAGACGCTGGCCATCCTGGTGGCGGTGCTGAGCCTCGGTATCGGCTTCAATCCGTTGATTGTGGGCGTTGAATATCCTGACGGCTGGTCGATGGCCCCGCTGGCCCAGCCGCTGCTGGCCCACTACGGGCCGGTGGTGGCGTTGCTTGCCCTGATGGGCTTGGCCTGGACCCACCCGAAGCTTCGTGCTTCGATGTCCGATTCGCTCAATCCCGTGCTCGATTTTCTTGCCTCGCCGCGCAGTGGGCAGGTGGTGACCATCGTCTTCCTGGCACTGACCGGTGTTCTGCTGGTGCGGGATTTCCATGCACCCGGCGCGATCGCATGGTTCGGCGATGCGCCGGTCGGTGCCGCGGAGGCTTCGGCGTACGGGTTGATCATGCTGATGATCGGGCTGGCGCTTCTGGAGTGTCGGCGTCGTTACGGCGGCGAGCGGGTGTGGCCGGGTGGATCGGTGATGTTGGGCCTTGCGGCCGCGTGCTGGTTCCTCGGGCCGGTCTTCTTCGCCAATCCGCTCATCTTCGCCGGGGCCGGTGCTTCGGGGCCGATCGTCGGGATGCTGGCGGGCGGGGAAGATGCAGCGTGGTCGGCCTGGCTGACGGCATGCTGGGTGTATGGGCTTCCGATCGGGGCGGCGGTTCTGGTGGCGCAGCGCTACCGCGTGGAGACTGACCTTTTCGATCTGTCGGGCGTTGGGCGCGTGATGGTGATGGCCTGTAGCGGTCTGCTGGCGCTGGTGATGGTGCGCCTGGCTTTTGTTGGCCCGACGGTTGAGCTTGCCAATACGCCATCGATGCGCGAGTGGACGGTCATGGGTCTGGCGATGGGGATGCTGGGCTTGGCCGCGCTGGAAATGGTGCGTGCGCGGCGATGGAAGGAGCCTGGGCTGGGCGGGCTGATCTATCTGGGGCTTGCGATTCTTTTCTGGGCCATCGGTCCGATGATCGGGGCCAATCCGTTGTGGACCGATCAACTCATTGGCGGGCTTCCGATGCTCAACGATCTGCTCTGGCTGTATGGGCTTCCGGCGGTGATTCTGGGCTTGGCGGCGTGGCGCTATGGCGCCATGGTCGCCAATGACACCATCCGGCACGCGCTCCCGGTGTTGAGCCTGGTGCTGGTTTTCATACTGGTGAGCTTGCAGGTCCGCCACGGCTTCAATCGACCGGAGCTGTGGCTGACCGGCGAGCGAACGGGCGAAGCCGAGTGGTACACCTACTCGGCGGCATGGCTTGGTCTGGGGATGGTGCTTTTCGCGGCCGGGTTGGTTTTCCGGACCGCCGCGCTGCGAGTTGGCTCGCTGGTGGTGATGCTCCTGGCCGTGGGCAAGGTGTTCATCCTGGATGCCGCGCAGCTTGATGGCCTTTGGCGCGTGGCCAGCTTCTTTGGCCTGGGCATCACACTGGTGGGCATGGGCTATGTCTACCAGCGGTTCATCTTCGCCCCGCCACGGCTGGAAGCCAGTGCCGATGATGCACCATCGGGTTGACCCTCGGCGGATGGGCACCCGCGCGGATTCATGATCGATGGAGGCGTCTTGCCGTGAGAAGTTGAGCCGGCCGGACTCCTCGTCGACGTCGAAGAAGGGCAGCTCCGGTTCATCAGCGATCGTGTCCCGGTGGTCTGGCTCGACCGTTCGCCGCTACATGCCGACGATGCTGAAACCGGCATCGACGTGGATATTTTCACCGGTGATGGCGGTGGACATGTCCGAGACGAGGAAGGCCGCGGTCTGGCCGACTTCGCCGCCTTCGATATTTCGGCGCAGGGCGCTCTTGCGCGCCTGAATCTCGAACATCTCGCTGATGCCGCCCACGGCCGAGGCCGCGAGGGTGCGCAGCGGGCCGCCGGAGATGGTGTTGACGCGGATTTTCTTCTCGCCCAACTCCCAGGCCAGATACCGCGCCGAGTGCTCGAGCGCGGCCTTGGCGATGCCCATGATGTTGTAGCCCGGGCAGACCTTCTCGCCGCCGTAATAGCTCATGGCCAGGATCGAGCCGCCATCGGGCATCAGGGGCGCGGCCCGGCCGGCGATGGCCACGAGGCTGTACGCGCTGATCTCCAGCGCCTCGGTCCATGCCTTGCGGCTGGTGGTGTGGAAGTTGCCGATCTTCAGAAAGTCGCGATTGGCGAACGCCAGCGAGTGAATGACAAAATCGATGCGCCCGAAATCCCGCTTCACCGCCTCGAAAACCGTATCGAGGTCCTCATCGCGCGAAACATCGCAAGGCTTGAGCCACGGATCTTCGATGCCCAGTTCCCGGACGGCCGAGCGGAGGCGGTTTTCCATCCGGCCTTTCTCATCCGGCAGATGGGTGAACAGGCACTCGGCGCCGCCGGCGACCAGCGCCTCGGTGATGAACGTGGCGTAGCTCCGGTCGTTGGCGATGCCGAAAACCAGGCCTCGCTTACCGCTGAGAATGGACATCGAAAACCTCCAGTCAGGCGTGAGTGGACTTCACCGTGGCGCTGCATCCGCCCCGAAGGCGTCAGCCGTTCCGAGCCACAGCGGCCGGCGTGAATCGGGAGCATCAACGCCCGGCGATGGCGGAAGCATCAGCGATAGAACTCGACGATCAGGTTCATGTTCAGGTCCAGCGGAACCTGATCGGGCGTCGGCTCGGTATCGATCTTGCCGGTGAGCGTCGAGGGATCGAAGCTGAGCCAGCCGGGCACCTGGTGACCGGCCATCGACTCCATGTTCTCGCGGACGATCTTCTGGATGCCTTCCTTGAGGGTGATGGTGTCGCCGGGAGCGACCTGGTAGCTGGGCCGATCGACCTTGCGGCCGTTGACCAGCACATGGCCGTGCGCCACGAGCTGCCGCGCCGACCAGATGGTGCGGGCCCAACCGAGGCGACGGATCACGTTATCGAGGCGCTGTTCGAGCAGGCGCAGCAGGTTATCGCCGGTGTTGCCCTTGAGCCGGCCGGCCTTGTCCACGTACAGGCGGAACTGCTTCTCCAGCACGTTGTAGTGGAAGCGGACTTTCTGCTTCTCGTTGAGTCGCAGGCCGTAATCGCGCAGCCGCCGCCCTCGGAAGCCGTGCTGGCCGGGGGGATTGAGCTGGCGCTTGCCGGTGTGCTTGGGGATGTCGGCGATGGGCACGCCAACGCGACGGGACAGCTTGACCTTGGGGCCGGTGTAGTTGGCCATGAACTTGCCACCCCCGATTTGGCGGGGGCGCTCCGTGGATGCTCGGCCGTGGCTACGGCTTTGCGATTGCCAGAAACTTCAGAGTCACCGCGGACTCTGCTGAGTCGAATAATGTACCGGGCGTCCGGGTCGGGGTCAAAGCGGTTTTGGTCTTGGCGGCACAACGGCGCAACGGCATAAGGGCCCAAGGGCACGAGCCGCGAATCGTGGCGATGGGGGATGGGATGGCGCGGCTCTGGCCGCCCGGTTCGGTTCCCGTTTGAACGTTCCGTCGGCAGCTCACCTCGGCCATCACCCGACAAATCTCTGTCCGTCTGTTGACATTCTGTCATCAGAACCCAAAATGGTCCATGGATGCGGATCGTCAAGACGAGCATGTTAAGGGCGTTCTGGGGGGCTCATCGCGAGGCCGAGGCGTCGTTGAGGACTTGGGCGCAGCAGGCCAGGGCGGCCGAGTGGCGGAACTTCGCCGAGGTGCGAAAAACCTTCCCCAGCGCCGATCAGGTGGCGGTGGCCAGCGGCCGGACCGTGGCCGTGTTCAACATCGCCCGCAACCGTTACCGGCTGATCGCGGCCGTGCATGACAACACGCGGATCGTCTACACGCTGATGATCCTGACGCACAAGGAATACGACCGCGCCACATGGAAGGAACGGCTATGAAGACCAGCGCATTGACCCATGACGACATTCCGGGGACCTACGCGGAACTGGTGGGCCTGTTCATGCCGCGGCCGCTTCACGATGAGGTGGATTACCGCAACGCACTGGGCGTCCTGGATGCGATGGCCGGCTTCGAGATGAACGCGGACCAGGAGGACTACTTCGAAGCGGTCGCGACGTTCGTGGAGAAGTACGAGGCCAGGCATCACGCGCTGGATGCCAAGGGGCTGACGCCGGTGGAACTGCTCCACTCGCTGATGGCCGAGCACGGCATGAACGAGTCGGACCTGGGCCGGTTGCTGGGCGACCGGAGCCTTGGCCATCGCATCCTCACTGGCGAGCGTGAATTGAGCAAAGCGCACATTCGCACGCTTGCCGAGCACTTCAGCCTTAATCCCGCCGCCCTGCTGTAACCCCTCTGCCTGTTCGCCTCCCCGTCGAACAGCCCGCGGATCGTGGCGCTTTTGAACGGTCGCCAGCAGCCGACGACGGAGTTCCGCGGGATCGATCAGAACGTCAACCGTCTGGCCGTCGCATGGCGCATGTACCACGACTTCGGTAGCGCGCTGTGCGTCCCGCGGGGTAGAAAAGGGGGCCGGAGTCAAATGGACGATTGGGGCGGTGTGGGGTAGCTTATGGGGATGCCGAGGCGACCACGTGTGGACAGCGGCGGGCTGGCGTATCACGTCCTGAACCGGGGGGTGGGGGGGATCGGATTGTTGGATAATGCCAACGATTGCGCGGCGGTCGTACGGGTGATGGCGGAGGCCGTGACGCGGGAGCCGCAGATTCGGCTGCCGGGTTATTGAGTGATGCCCAACCCCTGGCACCTGGCGGTCTGGCCCGAGGCCGAAGGCCACGACCCGACGGCTGCGGCTCGAGCCGAGCCTGAACCCCATCGGCCGACCCCGAAAACGGGCCACGGAGCCGAAACCATGAAGATCGACTCCCGCCGCCTTTTCCGCCCCAATGGCTTCGACATAAGTAATTTTAGTTCCCTGCGTTCATATCAGATTGACTCATATCGATTCTGTGGTATTATTTACCGCGTAATGGCTTGGAATGACAGGTGTTGGTATACACGCAGCGATATGTCACCAGAGGTTGAGTCAGAGAGCTGGAGGCTTCTTATGCCAAGGCTTTCCTTCATTGTCGGTCTGTTTGTTATCATTAGTTTACTTAGCACGGTCGGGGCTCTATCTGCTTGGGCAAGTTCGCCCTACAAGATAGAGTGGGTAAAGCAGTTCGGTACTCCTGAGTCCGATCGGGCTCAAGCTATTGCCACTGACGCTTTCGGATCAATTTATGTTGGAGGTTGGACGGGAGGGAGTCTTGCAGGGCCTACAATCGGAGGCGATGACGGATTCCTTGTCAAGCTTGACCCAGAGGGGAATTTCCTATGGCAACGTCAGTTCGGATCGATCACGACCGACTATGTGTTCGGGGTTGCTGTCGGGCCGTCCGGTGATATTCACGTCACTGGAAATACATATGGCGATTTCTACGCTGCAAATCTCGGGACTGAGTCAGATGTCTTTGTAAGTCGCTGGAATACTTCCGGTGAGTTGGTCTGGGGCACGCAGTTCGGGTCTGAAGTTATGGACTACGGTTTTGCGATAGTTGTAGATGGACTGGACCAAATTTTTGTTGCCGGCACTACATGGGGAACCTTGGGAACATCATCTTACGGTGGTGGGGATGCATACTTGGCTCAACTCGATGCCTCTGGAAACCTAGTCTCGGCACTGCAATTCGGTACGCCGGAGTGGGATCAGGCATATGGCCTCACGGTCGATACAGACGGAAGAGTTATAGTGGCTGGATCAACGCAAGGGCAGATTGCAGGGAGTATCAATTCCAATAATGGTGATTGGGACCCTTTCGTAGTCGCAATTGAGGTAGGCGCGCCTTCATATCCTCTGTGGACAACGCAGTTCGGCGGCACCGGGAGTGATTACGCCGACGCTGTCGTGGTCGATACCCAGGGCCACATCTATGTTGTCGGCTTCACCACAGGTTCAGAAATCGGTGACGTCCAGTTTGGTGGCACTGACGCATTTCTCGTAAAGCTCGATCGTGCGGGTGATATTGTTTGGACGAGGCAAATGGGCGGCATATCGAATGATCACGCTCACTCGATTGCCGTCGATCATGAAGGCAATCTGTTTGTGGCTGGCTATGGGTTCTTGGATGAAGCTTTTTCCCCAATCGGTACTGGACCCTGTTTTCTCATCAAGTTGAACCCTGATGGAGATATTCTCTGGGCACAGCAATTTGGCGAATCGCATACCTATTATCCTGACCGTGCCTATGCATTGGCCGTTGATCCCTTGGGTAACGTCTATGTTGCTGGGGAGACAGGCGGTTCGTTCGCCGCACCAAGCACTGGCCGTTGGGATGCATTTGTCATCAAGTTTGCGGTACCTGAGCCAGCCAGCCATTTGTTGCTTCTGTTCTGTACCATCGTTTGCGCCTGTCGTCGCTGTCAGAGGGATATATCCAGAAGCTTTGGTACGACAACGCGGGTTAGTCATCGGGCGGGACGCAACAGCGGCAGTGCTTGAGGTGGATGCCCAAGCGATGCAGATCGCGCAATCGTCGTCGGCGATGGCTACAGCGAGCCTTCGCGTTGCGATGCTGCGTGCGTTGGATGTGATCGGCGGCACGCTGGTGCCGTTCATGGCGGGGCAGAAAATGGGGTCCGGAGTCGAAGTGACGATTTGGGCCTTGTGGGGTAGCTTATGGGGATGCCGAGGCGATCACGGGTGGACAGCGGCGGGCTGGCGTATCACGTCCTCAACCGGGGCGTGGGGGGCATCGGATTTTTCGATGATGCCAACGATTGCGCGGCGGTCGTGCGGGTGGTGGCGGAGGCGGTGACGCGGAAGCCGGGGATTGGGCTGCCGGGGTATTGCGTGATGCCCAACCCCTGGCGCCTGGCGGTCTGGCCCGAGGCCGAAGGCCACGACCCGACGGCTGCGGCTCGAGCCGAGCCTGAACCCCATCGGCCGACCCCGAAAACGGGCCACGGAGCCGAAATCATGAAGATCGACTCCCGACCGCTTTGTTTCCCCCGTAACCCCAGCGCCGTCGATGGTGGCACCGCATTTCGCCCGACTAATGGCCGAGCATATTTTGAGGGATTGGACAATGGACCTGATTGAGATTGAGCAAGAAACAGGCGTTTGTCGATTAACAGCAGACGAGATCGCGATGTTGCTAAACGCGATTAACGAATCGTCTCAAGCCTTGGAAGATTGGGAGTATTCAACTCGGATGGGATTTGAACGAGCGGCAGTTGATAAGTTGCGCCAGTCACTCAAGGACATGTTAACGTCAATTGATACAACGTCCAGTTGATTGCTAGATCAGCCGTTACGTACTGTCAGCCCGGTCGTTGGCCGCGCCATTTTACTAGGAGAGAAAGGGGGTCCGGAGTCGAAGTGACGACTTGGGCCTTGTGGGGTAGCCTATGGGGATGCCGAGGCGACCACGGGTGGACAGCGGCGGGCTGGCGTATCGCATCCAGAACCGGGGGGTGGGGGGCATCGGATTGTTCGATGATGCCAACGATTGCGCGGCGGTCGTGCGGGTGCTGGCGGAGGCCGTGACGCGGGAGCCGGGGATTCGGCTGCTGGGTTGTTGCGTGATGCCCAACCCCTGGCGCCTGGTGGTCTGGCCCGAGGCCGAAAGCCACGGCCCGACGGCTGAACTTCGAGCCGAGCTGGAAACCTTCTCCGCCTCCTGTGAATCTGACTCGCCGCCATATGTGACCCTGCCTGATAGCGTTCACGGGACAGTTTGATGCGGCGCAATTATCCGGTGATCCGATGGCGGCGTCGGTACGTGTTGGGTGTGGTCCCTTCAAGTTGACGAAACAGCCGCCGAAGGTGCTTTTCATCACTCAGGCCCGACTCGACGGCCACCGCCTGCATGGACATATCCGTATCGAACAGCAGTTGCTTGGCCAGCTCGACGTGGGCACGATGAATCTGATGGAGAATGGTGCATCGCATGGCGTTGGCGAATCGTCGCTCCAGGGCGCGGCGGCCCAGCGATACCGCCTTGGCGACATCGCCGACGCTGATCACATCCGCGGCATGGTCTGAGATGAAACGCATCGCATGGACCACGTAGGGATCGTCCGTCGCCGGGCCCGTCGTCGATTCCCGCTCGATGATCCCCAGGGGCGGCAGTACGATGTCGTCCGCCCGGCCCGCCGGCCGACGCATCATGTCCAGCAGTAATCGGGCCGCCTCATATCCCCAACGTTCCTCGGGCTGGCGCACGGCGGTCAGGGTCGGGTTGCTGGGCGTCTGGCGATCGTGACCGGAAATGATGCCCAGTCGTCTCCTGGGCTGAATTTCGAGGAATCGCAGGTACTGTGTGAGGATGAGGCCCAAGGGGTCATCGGCCACCATGATCCCTGTTCCGTCAGGCAGATCGGAGAGCCAGGCGGCAAACGCTCGAGCTCCGGGGATTTCATCGGGATCGCCGCCGGGCGGACCGGGAATCTCACCGGCATACACCGCGACATCATGCCCCGATTCCTCAACAGCCACGCGGAAACCTTCCAGCCGCTTGAGTGAAAACTGACGGTCGAGAAAGCCCAGGTAGGCGAAGTGGCGATACCCGTTGGCCAGGAGGTAGCGCGCGGCCATCGTGCCGCACGCGATGTTGTCCAGGGTGACCGTCGGGATCGGCAAGTCATCGAGCTGACCCGAGGTGTTGACCATCGGAACATCCAGGCGAGCCAGCTTGTTGTACAGATTGCGGTACGAGCAGTGGGCAATCATGCCGTCCGGTCGCCACTGGGCGAGTTGCTCGATCGGGACATCCTCGTGAAACACGAACGGGATGCAGCGGGGCAGCTTGTGGAGGTACATGGCCGCCCCTTTCCACAAATCATTCTGCAAGCCGTCTTTACGGTTGATCACTCCAGCGATGCGCAGGGCGTACTGACTCTTGTTCAGGGTCATGCGCCCCAGTATACGATGGTGCGCGTTTTGGGTGTCGATCGACGTAAATTTCGTCTTGCGGAGTGGCGGATCAGTTGTATTCTTAGTCGGGAGACTATTCTGCCTCCTGACCGCGGACCTCGAGCCGCGCATCCGTGGTCGAAATGTTCAGCCGGCTCATACCGAATCGGAGGAAGAACGATGAGACAGAGAGTACTTGGATTGATGGCCATGGGCGTGCTGGCCAAGGCATTGCTCGCCCCGGCGGCGGATGCCAGCCTGATCGTCTATCTGGATGATCAGTTTGACAGCGGCTCGGTCGGGACGAATCCCGCTGGCGTTGGAGATGGGTTTTTCACCCAGGGCGTCGGGCACTCACAAATCGCTGGACTGCATACAATCAGCCCGGCGAATTCCGATTGGGCGCTCTCAAGCATGTATACCAAACCGGTTGATGACTTCCCCATTGATGCGGGACTGGATATCACCGCGCTTTTCGTGCTCAACAGTTTCAATGTCACGACGGAAACATCGGGAGCCGGCCTGCAGGTTGAATACGGCCTTGCGAATACCGCCTCCCTGCCCGGAAACGACGGCGGCGGCAAGGCGCAAGGCTCATGGCAGATCGGTCAAGGGGGATCGATCGTGGTCCAGCTCAGAAAGGATGGGACCGGGGCGGTCGGCGGCACGATCCAGGTAACCGACAGCAACAGCCCGACGAATGGCCCTTGGGTGCAGGTTGCCGCCTTTTCCTTTGATACCTACGACGGCTCAGTTCCGCTCGATGTCCGGATCATCCTGGAAGGAGAAACCGGGTTTGCCGTTGAACTGTCGGAAGATGTGACGGTTTCCAGTGGCGCTCTGGCGTACACATGGTCAGGCCTCGATACCGACTTCAGCCGGAACGTCTCGCCGCACTTCGCCGCCGGCGAGGAACTGTACGCCTTCGTCGGCACATCGAACTGGAGTTCCGGACGTGGCTTTGCCGAGCATGGCCGCGTGCTGATTACGGCCATCCCCGAGCCGGCCAGCCTCGCCCTGGTGGGGCTTGGTGGCCTGGTGCTGCTGCGGCGGCAACGCGCCTGACCACGCGAGCAGGCTGATAAACGCCCCTGACAGGCGCGGGGGCGGATGATTTTCGATCGTCGGCCCGGGCGCCGCGGGGCTCGGGTCCGACCATCACCTTTTGAGCGATGCCACTGCCCCCCCGGATTGGCAGGCTCGCTTCGCCATTGGTGAGAACGGTTCAAGAGGAACGTTCGCATGCGACATGCCGTCATCTGCTGCTGCCTGATGGTCCTGCTCAGTTCCTCCCCCGGCGCGGCCGAGCTGCCTGAACTGTCGGACATACCCGGCGCCGAGGCGGGGCTGGTGGTGATGGTGAACCCGGCGGATCACCACGATGCGGCGCGGATCGCCGGCGGCGGGCGGCACGTGGTCTGTGTGCTCAGTGCCGATGCCGCGCGTGTGCGGGAACTGGACCAGGCCTTTATCGAAGCCAAGGTGCATCCGGTCGCCGATGCGCATCGCTGGTGGGACCCGAGCCGACTTCCGTTCCGGGACCACTCGGTCAATGTGCTGGTGGTCGAGGCAACGCGCGCACCGAACCTGGATGAGCGGGAGATTCGCCGGGTCATTGCACCAGGACATGGTGTGGCGCTGGTGCTGCGGGATGGGGAGTGGCGGAAATTCCGCAAAGATCGCCCCGCTGAGATGGACATATGGCTGGGCTGGCAGCGGGATGCGCGCGGCCACATGGGCGGCGATGACAAGCTGGTCGGCCCGGTCAACAGCTACCAGTTTCTGGCCGGACCGCGCACCGCTCGGTTTACGCCACTGGTCACCGAGCGCATCGCGCTGTGGGGCGGCATCGCGCGCGATCCGTTCAGCGGTGTCATCCTTCGGGCCCGCAACCAACACGCAAGCCTGTGGCGGGGCGGAGATTTCTCCGATGGACGCCGTCTCTATCTGCTCTCCCGCATCGGCCGCGATGGCATCGTACCGGTCCAGGACCTGCTGACCGGTGAAGCGGTGCCCGGCGGGCTGGCGCTGGGCGAAGACTTCAAGCGCAATGAGGGCATCAACTACTGTGGCCGGCGCTGGAATCAGGTCCACTCGGACGGCGAACGTATCTACTGGACCAATGGCCGCCATGCCGTGCGAGCCGCCTGCACCCAGACCCGCGAACGCCTGTGGGAGACCACCTTCACCCAAACCGTGGAACAATGCGCCAGCGACGGTGACATCGTGGTGGTGATGCTCACCGAGAACAACGACCACCCGATTCGTGGCATGTTCGATGCTCACACCTTCAATGTGGCCGTGGCGGTGGAGGGTCTGGATGCGGCCACCGGCCAAGAGCGCTGGCGGAACACCGATGTCGCGGGGATGCCGTCCAACTTTCTGGGCATCGGCCAGGGCACGGCGATCGCGAGCACCTATCTGGTGGGGCCGAACAAGCGTGAGCGAGCCCAGCGCCCGGTCAGTCAGCAGGGGGCGGGTTATGACCAGTACGCGGCGAATCGCATGGTGGCCATCGATGCCGCCACCGGCAAGAGCCGCTGGGTGCGAAGGGATTTTTCCGACATCGACGACTACAACGGTCGCCAGTCCATCGCCATTCAGCCGGGCATGGCCATCCTGGTGGGCGAATACCATGTCAACCTGTTCGATCTTGCCAGCGGCCGTACCCTGCGCACCATCACGGTGGCGACGGATGGTTCGACCAGCGGCCACGGCTACGAGGGGCAGTATCACGCCGTGACGCCGCGGTGGTATTTCAAGAGCACCGGGGCCGCCGCGCTGGATGGGAAGAATCCGCCGGACCTGCGCGGCCACCGTCTGCACTCCCAGCGCTACGACACCCGACCCACCCCGGCCAACGGCATGCTCTATACCGAGCCGATGCTCGGAACCCTGCACGCGCACAACACCCTCTCGATCGCCGCGGCGATGATCAACCGCGAGCCTTCCAAGCCCTTGGATGACAACCAGCGCCTGCTCGTCCGCGGTCGGGCGGAGGGTGTGGCTGACCCTCTTTTGCGCGATTGGCCCACCTTCCGAGGGGATACACGCCGCAACGCGTGGTCCTCCGCTGACGCTCCCGCCGAGCCGAAGCTGGTCTGGGAAGCTCGGCTTGATGTCGCCACCGGTCCGGCATCGGCACGCACGCTTCAACAGGGATGGCGATTCAACCCCAACGTCCCGGGCCCGTTGACCCAGCCGGTGGCCGATGGCCAGCGGGTATTGGTGGCAGCGCCCGATGCCCATCGTCTGGATTGCCTGAGGTTGAGCGATGGTGAGGTGTTGTGGTCGGCGCACTTTGGCGGCCGAATCAGCGGTCCACCGACCCTCGCCGGCGAGGTGGCTTTCGTGGGCGCGGGCGATGGCACGGTCAGCGCCATCGACCTCGCCGATGGCAAAGTGATCTGGCGGTTCTTCGCAGCGCCGACTGATGAGCTGATCCTTGCCCATGACCAGGTCGAGAGCGTCTACCCCGTGCCGAGTCCCACGCTGCATGATGGGCGGCTCTATGTGACCGCCGGGCGAGTCGGAGCCCTCGACCATGGAGTGTGGATATGGGTGCTCGATCCTCGCGATGGCCGCGTCCTGCAGCGCGGCACGATCGGGGCGGGTGCGCCCTTCCGGGTCAACGACATTCTTCAGGTCCACGATGGGCAGTTGCAGCTTTTCGGGATGGTCATCGATCCCAAAACGCTTGCGCTGAGCCGGGCCGGGCACGTCCGCCATGGCAACACGGACACGGAGGCGCCGCATCCGATCCCCGATGGCGGCGGCATCCGTGGAGGTTCGACATGGATACGCCCCTCCGACCAGTGGATGGGCTACAACAACGACATCAACGCCGGCGTGGTGATCCGGTCCGACGGCCTGCGGGTCGATGTTCATACCTGGAATGACCGTTACCTGACCGTGCGCGAAGGCGGCCGGGAGCGCATCATCAACATTCCCCATCATCCCTTCGACCTCGTCCAATCCGTGGCCGGGGCGGGTGAACGCCTTTACCTGGCGGGTGAGAAGGCCGGGAAAATCCGTCTGCTGATCGTCGAGCCCGCGACGGGCAGCCATCGTCATGTGGATGTGGATTCGCTGCGCCCCTCAAGTCGCGGCATCATCCCCGATGGCCGCGCGGTGGTACACCGCATCGAAGGCATCCGCGGCCACGAAGCCGATCGCGAGTATGTCATCCCCGACGGCATCGCCATCAGCCACGGAACCATCATCGTGACCACCAGTGCCGGCCGCGTGCTCGCTTTCCGCTGAGGCAATGGTTTTAATCAGCAACCAATGACTCGCCAACCGCCAGGAGTTCCCATGCTTCAACGCACTTTGACCATCCTGCCACTGCTGCTTCTGCTGCTCATGGGCGGCCCAATCGCTTCCTTGGAGGCCCATGTTGCGCCCGCCGGCGCTTTTACCGTGATCACCGACCAGTGGCGGCCTGATCCGGCCGTCGCCGAGCTGCGACTCGTGGGCACGCGTGGCGGCCAGGCTTCGGCCCAGGCCGTGGCCCTCGTCGGTGGGCCCCTCACGGTCACGGCCAGCGAACTGACCGGTGCCGATGGTGCCCGCCTGCCCGCCTCAACCATTCAGGTGCGCTATGGATGGAACCGCGAACCCCACGCCACGGCCACCGGCCTGCGTCGCCAATTCGGCGATTACCGCATCCTCGCCCCGCGGTCGGACCCCGAAGCCTCGCGCACGCCGATCTGGCTCACGGCTCACATCCCCGCCGATGCCGTACCCGGCGACTACCGGGGTGAACTCACCGTGTCTCACGCCGAGGGCCGCACAACCCTCCCCCTGCGGCTGGAAGTTGGCGCGTGGCGCCTGCCGGCAAGCCGGGACTTTGCCTCCATCGTCGGCCTGCTCTACAGCCCGGACAGCGTCGCCCTGCGCTACGATGTCCAGCCCTGGTCGCCCGAGCATCTTCGCCTGCTCGAGCCCAGCCTCGACCACTTGGCCCAAGTCGGCCAGGATGTGTTCTATGTGCCCTTCATCGTGGGCTCCAGAACCCACTTCGGAACCGTCACCCCGCTTGTGCGCTTCGTGCGCGAAGGCGACAGCCTGCGTCCGGACTTCACCGGTCTGGATCGTTTCGCCGCGCTGTGGCGGGAGCGGGTGGGCGCTCCGCGTTTCGCGGTCCTCTACCTGTGGTGCTCCAACCTCTCAGACGGTACCCACGGCCCGGCCGAACGCGTCGACATTCAGGTGTTCGATCCGGACACCGGGGCGGTGGAAACGCGATCGGTCCCGTATTTCGGCGCACCGGGGTCAGAGGAAATCTGGCGACCGGCGGTGGAAGGCGCCATCGCACGTCTGCGGGCGCTGGAGTTTCCCGATGATTCCATTCTTCTGGGCATCGGTCAGGACAAGAAGCCGCACCGCCGTGAACTCGATGCCATGCGAAAGATGTTTCCCGGGCGGAAGTGGAATGTGATCTCCCACAGCCGTGGCTACGGGCTGCCCCGTCAACCCGAGCCCGTGCCGGGGCTGACCATCGCCTACCACGAGGTGCCCTGGGGACCGCATATGCCCGAGCAACTGCGCGATGGCCTTCTGCGCGGCTGGAACCTGCCCTACGCCCGGGTCTCACTCAGCCGCTTTCACTTCGGCGGCGCCGGCGGCAACCAGCGGGGCACCCCGATCGGGTACGCCTTGGTGGGCGATGGCTCGATCGCCGACTACGGTCACGGCAACTTTCGCCCCACGGTTGGCTTTTCCCGATTCAAGGCTGACTTCTTGGCCGTGCCACAAACCGATTTCAAAGGCCAGGTCCGCCTGGGCGGCCTGCTGCAGATGGGCGGCTGGGTCAACCTGATGCGCAATCACCAGGACCTGCTGATGGCCGGCGTCGATGGCGCTGTGGCCACCGTCCATTTCCAGCACCTGGTGGAAGGCATCCACGCGACCGAGGCCCGCATCGCCATCGAAAAGGCGCTCACCGATACCGCGCGCAAGGAACACATCCCAGAGCACCTGGCCGAAGAAGCCCGGTCCATCATCGCCTGGCGCGCTGCCCTCATCCTGCGCCTGCGCCAAGAGCAACTTCAGGACCTCTCCACCGACAACCAAACCGCCTACTTCAACCGCCTGCGCCGCCTCTACGACCTTGCCGCCGCATTCGAGGAAATGCCCGCCCCCAGCGATGAAGAAAGGTAAACGCCTTTCAGCCGATCCTGAATCGACTCGATTGATGTTTCGAGATGCCCTGGGCGGGGTAGCGCGCGGTCAGTGGCAAGGGGAAAGCGGAGCCGTCGAAACCCGCGAAGACAAGGGCGAACCCCGGATCTTGGACAGCCGGTCGGCCTGAATAAGGTGGGTGGCATGGGTCAAGGTTACGCTGCCGCGGGCCGGTCGGTCTGGATGTCGAGGCCATGATGGACCTCGTCGGGGGTGCGTCCAGCGAACGTCGAGTGCGGCTGGTGGGTGAATATGGCGCTGGAGTTCATGAAGGAGCGCGGCTGTGTCCAAGTGCGCAACCGACGCACCTACGCCACCTCCGGCTGCCTCGACGAGGATGCCATGTGCGAGTTCCTGTTCCTGGCTGAATTGCCGTACTGAGGCAGGGTTCAGCTTCATCGCCTTTCCGCTGCCCCGGCTCCGTTCCGGGGCATTTTCGGCGGCCAGACTCGAATGGCGCGTCTTCCCCGATCGAGGTTTATACAATGGAAGGACATTTAATAACCTGGCGGAGCCCCGGCCATGATCAAGAACCTCACCAAA
>JAFIFY010000148.1 GCA_020831765.1 Phycisphaeraceae bacterium
TTTCGGGGCATCCTGCCGATACTAACCATGCGGCTTCTCCGGCGACAAGGTTGGGTGTCTACAACACTTATCGTCGCGGGAAGCCGTTTTACATTGATCGAACGGGCCATCGTTGGTCGGAAAATCGGTCAGTTTGAGTAAGGTTGTATGGCACGGATGGCTGTCCTCAGGCGCGCGCCAATACCATCGGATCCGCATTTGCCTGTCCAGAGGATATGTCCCTTTTTTGAATTAGTCAATAGGGAACATCACGATGGTGATGTCTTCATCCCCCGGAGATGGAGCATCGCCGCGCGCGGCACCCCGCCTCTTGTGCCACGGTTCTTGCCGCGTCACAGCCTACAGGAACGGCCGCATGAAGTTCTCAGCCCGGCGCACGCTCGCATACTGCGGCACGCTCTGGAGTCGTGTCCCGTCCCCGGCGCTGGATTCCGGGGGTGGCCGGGTCATTTGCCGTTGTTGGTTTTGCAGATGCGTTCGAGCATGGGGACCAGGCTTTCTTCGATGACCTGGTCCCAGCCCATCTTGCGTACCAGTTTCTGGCCGGATTCGATGAGTTTTTCGCGTTGGCGGTCGGTGTGGGGCAGGCGGCTCCAGAGTTCATCGGCCAATTGCGCGCTGGTGGTTTCCTCGATGGCATCGCGTTCCTGGCGGGTCATGGCCAGGAGTTCGGGGATGTCGCGCTCGTGGTCGAGCCTGGTGTAGTCGGCGCAGATGACGTTGGGCGCGCCCTTGCCCGCGGTGACGTGTTCGACGAATTTCTCGCAGCCGCAGACGTTGGAGATCATGCACACCGCGCCGGCGTTAAGCGGCTCCAGCGGGCTGATGCCGAACGGTTCGTAAGTCGCCATGCCGAACTCGACATCCGTGGCCAGGCGGAGATGGGCGATGTTCATATCCTTGGGCAGACGGCCGCCAATGCGCTGGCGTGACCAGCCGAACTGGTTGACCAGGACGATCTGGATGTTCTGGTGGCTGGCGTTGAAGGGTTCGATCATCCGGTGCAGGTCCACCTCCGGCCCGACCAGGTCCGGATAACCATCGCGATGGAACCGGGGCCAGCCGTAGTTCTTCTCCATGCTCATCACATCCTGATGCCGCCGCGTCCCGCCGCCGCTGGTGAGGATGTAGAGCACGCCTTTCTGCTTCTTCTGGCCCAGAAGGCCGTCGAGGTAGTGGCAGACCTTGATATCGCGCCAAAGTCCCTTGCTGATCACCGGCCGGGTCACGTGGGTCATCAGCAGGTCGGGCGACCAGCCCAACAGCGCCTTGCTGTAATCGATCAGCATCCGGCGGGCCGCGTTCTTTTCGGTCAAGGTCACGGGCGCGGCGGGGATTCCGTTGTAGACAATGTCCACCGGCTGATCGCGGAAGTGCGGATCGAGGAACTGAAGCTCCTGACCCGTGTAATCGCCCACGGCGATCACGCCATCGCAAAGGTGCGAGCGGCTGACCAGGGCGTGGCGGAAGAAGTGCGACTGATCGCCGAACACTTCATTGACATATCGCCCCTGCCGCCGCGCCTGCCGCAGGACGTTATAGAACATCGTGTCATGGCCGTCGTGGTCCTCGACCAGCCGCCGCGCGGTGGCGCATTCGTGTCCGTGGAAGACGGTGCGGAAACGGTCGTTGCCTTCGAGGATGGCATGGAGCACCGAGGGCATGCCCATGAACTCATGCGAGAACATCACGCACGGAAAGTCCTCATCCTTAAGCAGCGCCAGCAGGCCGTAGTAGGTCGGTTCGGCCATCCGCACCCATTCCTCATAGTCCCACAGCTTGTCGTACCGGCTGCTGTCGAGGCCGAATCGCTCCCAGAGGCGCAGCTTCAGCACCGCCAGGCGGTCGTGGTTGGTGCTGAACACATCGAACAGCAGGATTTCGGTTTCGCCGCTGCGTTTCTGGCCCGGGGGATCGAAGGTTCGGGTGCCGTAGACGATGCGGGTGTTGAAGGCCCATTCGATGGGTCGAAACTTTCCGGCCAGGCCGAGCCGGTCGATGTTGTCGATCGAGCTGTAGAGCACCTTGCCCGCCTCGCCGAGGCGCTTTTCCGGGTCGGCGTGGATGTGGGCCTGCGTGGGGCCGACGAGGATCGAACGCTTGACCTGGTTCTGGTAAACCGGCGAGCTGATCAGGCCTTCGAGCACGGTGCCGATGCCGCCGATCTGTTCCACGGCTTCGTGGGTGACATGGGCGAGGGTGAGCTTGGGGGTACGGGACATAAAAAACTCCAGTCCTTTGGGTTGAATCCGCATCGACCGAATGCCGCGGCCGGGGACAAAAAACCGGTCGGCCGCTTATCGGTGGCGAAGCTCGGGGGCTGGTCTGGCGGGGCCGACCGCTTTCATCCGGCATCGTGCCGGATCACCGGACCGATGGTAGCCGGGCACTGACCGCCGGGCAGGGGAGGCGTGATGGTGGCCTACGTCCCCAGACCGATGCGGCCGGGCATGACCTGATCGACCTCGGGAAAGTACCGCCGGACCACGGAACAATCGAACCTGGGCAGGATGGCCGATGCCGGTTCGCGTTCGAGCAGGAACTCGAGCAGCACCTGGACCACGCGTTGCGGGCTGGCGCCGCCACCGGGACACCAGAGGTTGTATTCCGCCCAGTTGAGGGTGATCGTCAGCGGATAGGCCCGGCCGTCGGCCTCGACCTGGGCATCAAAGACCCAACAGCGGTCGCGTCGCTCTTCGCGGTTGATGGTGATGCGGTTCACGATTCGGCCTCTGGCGCGGCGGTGGGGGAGGCCGGATGTCTGGCCTGGTGAAGCTGCTCGGCCCGCTCGATCAGCCAACGGGCGAACTCCCGCTTGGACATGCGCTGGCATGGGCGCGGCGGCTGATCCGGCTCGAGCCACCATGCGGTGATGTCCGTGGCCTCCATGGTGCCCAGCGGGTTGGCCACGATGGCATCGACGCCCTTGGCCCGCATCTTGGCATCGGCGCGTTGTTCGAGGGTGATTCGCTCTTCCAGGGCAAAGCCGATGATCCACTGGCCGGGCCGTCGAACCGCGGCACATCGCCGCACCAGATCGGGCGTGGGTTCGAGCGTCAAGGTCAGCGGCCGGGATGGATCGCGGGCGAGCTTGCCCTCGGTGACGGTCGTCGGGCGATAGTCGCAGACCGCCGCGGCCATGATCAGGCCATCATGATCGTTCCAGTGGGCCTCGAGCAATTGCTTGAGCTCGGAGGAAGACTCGAAGCGATAGATGCGAAGCGGCCCGCCAGGCGTTGATTCGGGCGGTTGGACGGAGACCGGACCGAGCAGAAGCGTGGTGTCGTGACCTCGCGACATCGCCGCGACGGCCACATCCACACCCAGGCGGCCGCTGGAGCGGTTGCTGATGAAGCGGACCGCGTCGATGGGTTCACGGGTGGGGCCGGCGGTGATCAGAACTCTCACGAGACGCGGACCTCCGCCTGTGAAGGATCGTTGAGCGGTTTGGGGCCGATGGTGACCATCGTGATGGCCCGGGCTGGTCGGTGGGCCAGATAATCGTTGACCTTATCGAGCGTGACTTCTTCGATCTCCTCGACGATTTCGGTCAGGGTTCGGGGCTTGCCGTAGATGTATTGATCCGCGGCCATGGAAGCGGCGCGGGCCGTGGTGCTTTCGCCCTGCATGACGGCCGTTGATTTGAGGCCCACGCGAACGCGATCGAACTCATCGGCATCGATGCCTTCGGCGAGGCGCGAAAGCTCGGCCACGGTGACATCCAGGGTTTCCTGTGCCCGCTCGGGCCGTGTTCCGGCGTAGACCAGGATGGTGCCGCGATCGCGATCGGCACTGTAGCGAGCGCCGACGGCATAGCACAGGCCGCGCTTCTCGCGGACCTCGGCAA
This sequence comes from Phycisphaeraceae bacterium, assembly GCA_020831765.1. Taxonomy (GTDB): domain Bacteria; phylum Planctomycetota; class Phycisphaerae; order Phycisphaerales; family Phycisphaeraceae; genus JAFIFY01. The sequence continues at coordinate 3,848 of JAFIFY010000148.1, forward strand.
AAAGGCGGCCGCTCATGCCACCGCTCAACGCCCCGACGGCGTACCGCTCGAGCATACTGTCGTCGCTGAGCAGGTTGGGCGCATCGATGGCCAGGCCGATGTGGACCTGGGCGGATTCGGTCGATTCGTGCTGATAGCCGCGCGGCGGTGGGCTGGTTTCCGATGCGGTTCCCGTCGCGCCGCCCCAGGATTCGAGCATCGAACCGATCCGATCGACCATTTGATCGAACTCGAACCGCCCGGCCAGGGCCAGGATCGCGCCATCCGCCACCAGGTGATCACCGGCGAAGCGGCGGACCGAATCCAGATCGATCCGGCCCAGGCCTTCGGTCCGCCCGAGCGTGGATCGCCCGAAAGGCATGGGATGATGTCGCCGGCCCAGTTCCTCGAAAACCCGCTGCTGCGGCTCATCGGCCAGCGCCGCGATATCCTGCAGGGCAAGCTCGCGGCACGGTTCCAGCTCCTTCTCCGGCAGCCGCGGGGCGCGGACCATATCCAGCAACAGCGGCAACGACTCTTCGGCTCGATCGGCCAGGAATGTCGCACCCAGCCGCAGGTGCAGAAGCCCGTTGCCGGTATTGCGCACCACGCCCAGGGCATCAAGCGCATCGGCGTGTTGGCGCGAATCCATGTCGCCGGCCCCGCGCATGATCATCTCGGCCAGGATCGCGGTCAGGCCCTGCCGGTCCTCAGGTTCCATCACCGCCCCGGCGGGCGTCAGCAGGCTCATGGCCATGGACTGGGCTGACCGCATGGGTTGGCCGACCAGCACCAGGCCCTGGCGAAATCGATGTTGTAAGACCTCATTCATGCGGACATTGTAGCGGCCACACAGGCCCTGACCGTCGCAGCCGGATCCGGGCAAGTGCCGCTGAATCGGCCGCCAATGGCTGGTCAGGACGATCATGCCTCGATTTCGGCCAGGGATCGATCGATCCCCTCGCGCACGATCCTGGCGCAATAGCGCATCAACCGGCGCTCGGCTTCGTTGAGCGCGGGCTTGAGCAGGCGCTGAATGCCCCCCGCGCCGACCACCGCCGGAACCGAAAGGCACACATCGCCCATTTCCGGATCGTCGTCGATGAGTGTGCTGACGGGAATGGTCTGGCGAAGGTTGTGAACCACGGCATGAATGATCAGGGCGGTGGAGACACTGATCGCGTAGCAGGTGTGGCCCTTGAGCTCCAGGACGCGCGTGCCCGCGTTGGCGATTTCATCGGCGATCCCTCGGATGCGTGGGGTGGGTTCGATGTGCTGGCCACCGGCCGCGGCGGAACTGAGCGCGGCGAACTGGCCGTCGCCGTGCTCGCCGAGAATGTAGGCCCGCAGATCATCGGGATGAATCTGCATCTCTTCGGAGAGCCGGCTGCGAAGCCGTCCGGAATCGATCAGCGTACCGGTGCCGATGACCTGTCGAGCGGGCAAACCGCTCATCCGGATGGCGTGCCAGGTCATGACATCAACCGGATTGGTGACCACGACAAAGACCGCTTCGGGGCTCAGGCGCGCAAGCTCGGGGATGAGTTGGGCGAATATCCGCACATTGCCCCGGGCCAGTTCCATGCGGCTCTTGAAGTGTGGCTCCCAGGGCACGGATCGGCACATGACCACCACGCCGCTGTTGGCGGTGTCCGGCAGGTCGCCGGCACGGACCGAAACCGAGTGGTCCACAAAGGCCGAGGCGTGCTGGATATCCATCGCCTCGCCCTCGGCCTGACGGCGATGCCGACTGACCAGCACCAGGTCATCCGCCAGGCCGCGCAGCATCAGTGTGTATGCGAGGGTTGCGCCGACTTTTCCGATTCCGATGATCGAGGTTTTCATGGGTTCGATGATTGGCTTCATGGCGTCGGCGGTCAATCGTCTCGATGGTAGTACTACAACGCTAAAAAAGCTCAAGTTTTCGCATCTTTCTGTCCGAAGGCAACTTGTGGGAGTTCCCCCGCAAGGAGACCTTTGGCATGGATGCTGACACGATTCTTCAACTCAAGCCCGCTTTGACCCGCTTCCTGCGC
>JAFIFY010000156.1 GCA_020831765.1 Phycisphaeraceae bacterium
AACTGCTGCCCGACGGCGTCTCGGTTTTCGAGGCCATCGGCATCGAGGACATGGTCGCCGATGCCAGCCGCGAGGTGTTCAGTCGGCTGCTTCCCGACCTGCTGGAGCATAAGCCGGTCGGTTCCAGCCGGCTTTCGCTGATGCTGGCCGAGGAGGGCATGGCGTCATTGGGGGCAATGGTGGTGGGATGGGAGAGCAAGGCGGCTCAGGAATGCGAGGGTGCCGATGCCGACTACATCACCCAGCAATGGGTCCACTCGGTGGAGGCGATCCGGCAATACCGGATTAGTCGGGACAAAAATGCTGGAGTTGAGAAGGCTCTAACGACGGGGGGGGAACGCGATTATGCGGAAGTGCTGGAGCACTACCGCCAGAACGCATCGCCATTACGCATGCCGATCGTTCAGAGTTAGTCGTGGTTCGGGCAAGGATGCCTATGGCCGTCGCGATGGTCGCGGCGGCGCTACGATAAGGATTCAGCGGACCCGGACCCGCTTGTGCGTGGGTCCTCTAAGACATGGAGCTGAAAACCCGTGATTGTTGAACATACGCATCCATTCCTCAATGAGTTGATCACCGCCGGCCGTGAGTCCGGTCAGATCACCTACGAACAGCTCAACACCGCGATCCCCGATGATCTGGTCGATCCCGAGCGTATCGATACGCTGCTGGTGAGGCTGGAAGAGTTGGGCATCCGGCTGCTGGATTCGGCCCGCGCTCCGCTGCCGCCGCGCAAGCCCACGCAGGACATCGAGCCCGAGGTTCGCCGGCCGCAGTTCATCGAGACCGATGAGGGCGAGGTGATCAACGAGGATGAGCTGCGCGCTGACCTTGCGCAGGCGCTGCAGGAGGCGGGCAATCGTCGGATCGATGATCCGGTGCGGATGTACCTCACGCAGATGGGCGAGATCAGCCTGCTGACGCGTGATGAGGAAATCCGCCTGGCCAAGAAGATCGAGACCACGCGGATGATCTTCCGCCGCAAGGTGCTGGAGAACGATTACAGCGTCCAGTCCACGGTCGAGACGCTGGAGCTGGTCAACGAGGGCGACCTGCCCTTCGACCGGACGATGAAAATCTCGACCGCCGAGGAGGATGCCAAGGGCAAGATCGCCGCGCGGATTCCGCACAACCTCAAGACCATCCGCCGTCTGCTGGAACTCAACCGCAAGGACTGGAACACGCTGGAAGAGGGCGGCCGCATCCGCAAGGCCGAGGTTGAACTGATCCGCCAGCGCATCCGCGATCGGCGCCGCAAGATGGCCACGCTGATCGAGGAGCTATCGCTGCGGACCAGCAAGATTCAGCCACTGCTCAAGAAGCTTCGCTCGATCCGCGACAAGATGTTCCAGTTGCAGCGCGACCTGGCCGCGGCCCAGAAGCATCCCGAGCGTTTCGATGCCGATGATGTGCTGGTGATGACCGAGGAACTGGCCGGCCTGCGCAGCCTGGTGCTGGAAGACCCCGAGCAACTGGCATCGCGCGTCGAGTGCATCACCACGGTGTTTGATGAGTATGAGCAGGCTAAGCGCGATCTGTCGGGCGGCAACCTCCGCCTGGTGGTGTCGATCGCCAAGAAATACCGCAACCGCGGGCTTTCGTTCCTGGACATCATCCAGGAGGGCAACACCGGCCTGATGCGTGCGGTGGACAAGTATGAATACAAGCGGGGCTACAAGTTCTCGACCTACGCCACTTGGTGGATTCGCCAGGCGATCACCCGGGCGATCGCCGATCATGCCCGCACGATCCGCATCCCCGTCCACATGATCGAGACGATGAGCAAGCTGCGCAATATCTCCAAGGCGCTGCTTCAGGAACTGGGCCGCGAGGCCACACTGGAGGAAATCGCCGAGCGCGCTGAGATGCCCGTGGCCGAGGTTCGCCGCGTGACCAAGATCAGCAAGCATCCGATCAGCCTCGACCGGCCCGTCGGCGAGAGCGAAGACAGCTACTTCGGCGATTTCATCGAGGATGAACGGGTCGAAAGCCCGACCAGCTCCGCCGCCGGCGTGATGCTGCGCCAGCGGATCGAGCAGGTGCTCAAGACCCTGACCTACCGCGAGCGCGAGATCATCAAGCTGCGCTACGGCATCGGCGATGGCTATACCTACACGCTCGAAGAGGTTGGCCGCATCTTCAAGGTCACCCGCGAACGCGTGCGCCAGGTCGAAGCCAAGGCGCTGCGCAAACTCCAGCACCCCGTTCGCTCCCGCAAGCTCAAGGGCTTCATCGACGGAGCCATGGAAGAGGAAATCGCGGAGGTGTGAGCGATCCCCGCCATTGACCGTGGGGAAAGGCCCGAATGATCTTGTCTCCCACTGGTCGAACGGAAAGGTCAGACATCGCTCGACGTTGATTCCGGTTCATTGCTGATCCGGGCGGCTATGTTCTGCGCCCGTGAACGGTCAATGCCAAATAGCATGGTTTCGCAGGGGTTCAAGAAGGTTGAGGTGACGCCGTCGGAAACTACCTCGATGCGCACATGTCTGCTGTCCGAGGTTCCCCATTCCGAGCTTGAATCATTGTGGGCGCGGCGATCCCGTACTTCCAGGCGATCCACCGATCGGTACTCGCGCCTCAAGACGGCGATGCCAGTGAAGCGATACACCTTCCACACGATGCCTTCACTGCGAAAGATCATCAATGACCAGAGCGGCATGCTGGCCGCGATCATCAGCAGGCACGCGCCCAACGCGCCGACGCAGTAGCCGACCACGGTCGCAATCGTGTTCATACCAAGCTGCGTAAAGCCGGCACCGACGACTGCCAGCAACAGGAGCAGCACGACCGCGATGCCGAGCACAAGTGAGCAGTCGGAATATGAAATCGATGTCTTGAACACACTCTACATTGTACCGTTCAGTTGGAGATGCCTGTCTTTCGACCAATGATTCCCGGCTTGTCGGGATGATCGGCGGCACGAATGGTTCCAGCGTGCCAAAGGCGGGGGTTCCAGGCATGTCAGTGGGTCTGAGCTTGCGAACGAATGATGGGCGCGTCGTGGAGTCAGTCCATGGCTGTCAATGGAGCGTCTCATGCCACACGGAAGATCGGCAACAAGTTGGCGTACGGCGCGGTCTTAGTGAGCTTCCCCACGTCGAGTAAACCCTGACGCACCCACCGCATCGCGAGCACTCCATGGCTTGCGGCTTGATTGCGGCTTTCGGGGTCTTGGCTAGCATGGCCGGCTATGGGTGATTTTGCCGGACAGGTTGGTGTGGTGGGGTACTGCATGAATGTTCATGCGGCGGGCGATCTGGCGGATGTTGTTGCCAACATTCGGGATCGAGCTTCTCGGGTGTCTTCGCTGTTTGGCCGGATTCGAGCCGGGTCGCTTTCTGCTCCTGATGCGGCGGCGGGTACGGGATTGCATCCGGGATTGATTCCGGGGGTTCCGGGGGTACCGGGGGCGGGGGTGGGGGTTTGGTTGCCTCGGGGGGCGGTGCCGGAAGTTGGGGGGGGTGATCATGAACGCCGCGCGGCTTCCGAAGCGCTTTCGGATGCATTGGCGGCGGCGGGCGTGCGGCTGGTGGCCTGTAATGGGTTTCCGTTCGAGGCGTTTCATGATCCGGTGGTCAAGCATCGGGTTTACACGCCGGACTGGACGACCGAAGCGCGGCGGGACTACACGATCGACCTGGCCCATCTGTTGGCCGGGGTGCGGTTGGAGGTTCTGGCCCGGCCGCTGACAGAGCCGCTTCCGGGGAAAGATTCAGGGTCGTTTCCCGGGGCACTTCCGGGGGCGGGCTTACTTCCGGGGGCGGGGGTGGGGATATCGACGGTACCGGTTGGCTGGCCGGGCGATTCGGTGGGTGATGAGTCGGATCGGCTGGCCTTGGCCGGTGTTCGGATTGCCGAGGTGATCGGGGCGCTTGCGCGGCTGGAGGAAGAGACAGGTCGTTGGTTGATGCTCGAGCTCGAGCCGGAGCCGGGCTGTCTGCTGGATACCAGCGATGATCTTGTTGATTTTGTCGAGCGTTTTGTGCTGCGTCCGGCGGGTGAATCCGCCACGCATCGATATCTGGGCGTGTGCCATGATGTGTGTCACGCGGCGGTGATGGGCGAAGACCAGCGCGAGTGTCTCTTGCGTTATATCCGGGCGGGGATCACGGTCGGTCGGCTTCAGGTCTCCAGCGCGGTTCAGGTCGATCCGGCAAGGCGAGATCCGGCTGAACGCAGTGAACTGCTTGAAACGCTCAGAAAATGGGCCGAGCCGCGTTATCTGCATCAGACGATGATTCATCGTGAGGATACCGGTGAAGCGCGGCTGTTTGATGATCTGCCGGAGGCCATCGCCGCAGCCGAGCGGGATGCATCACTGCTGGATCACCATTGGCGGATCCATTTTCATGTGCCGCTGTTCATGGACCGAATCGGCGCACTGAACACAACCCAATCGCAGATTGATGAGTGCCTGGCCGCCGCGCAGTTGCTTCCGACTCTGCCGGCGGTTGAAGCCGAGACCTATGCCTGGCATGTGCTGCCCAAGGCGGGCGATACGACCGGCGACATCGAGCAGGGCATCGCGCGGGAGTTGGCGTGGCTGTCTGATCGGCTGGTTCATCATGGTCTGGCGAGGGCGGAGGGTCGGACAAGCTGATGCGCCAGAGTTTGCGCCAACGTCTTGGAGCATGGCTTGCCCTGGGCCGGGTCTCGAACCTGCCCACATGCTGGTCTCACGCGGTGGTGGGGGTCACGTTGGCCGGTGCCGGCGCGCCCGCGGTTGCGGATATGGCTTTGGCGTCGTTGGTAATCAGCTTGTTCTACCTCGCGGGCATGGTGCTCAACGATGCGCATGATGCGGGGCAGGACCGGCGGACGAAGCCGGATCGGCCGATCCCCTTGGGAACGATCGGGCATCGAGCGGCGTGGAGCATGGGTTGGGTGTTGCTGCTGTTGGGCGTGGGTGTGGTGGTGTGGCGCAGTTCGCCAGCCGGTTGGGCCATCGGCGCAGCCCTGGGCGGAGCGATCGTTCTCTATACCTTCTTGCATTTGCGATGGAGCGCGAGTGTATTGCTGCTGGGGCTGTGTCGCGTGCTTGCGATCTGGCTGGCGATGGCCATGGGGGGCTGGGGCGATCCGCTGACGGCCCCCGATCCTGCGCAGTGGCTGCCTCCATTACTGACGGGGGTTTATGTGGTCGGCTTGAGTGTGGTAGCCCGTCGTGAGGATGATCAGACGGTACGCATCAGCCGCGCGGCGGTGGGGTTGGTGGTGCTGGTGCCGTATGCCGGGCTCATCGCCGTGCAGGGAGAAAGCATATTCCTGGTGCTGGTGATGAGCTTGCTGCTGCTGGCTTGGAGCGTGCGATCGGCGTGGTGGGTATGCCGGCGCGAGCCGAACATTCGTAGGGGTGTCATGGGCTGGCTGGCGGGGCTTTGCCTGCTCGATGCGTTCTGGCTTGCGCTTCTGGATCATTCGGCGGGTTGCGCGGCGGCGTTGGGATGTTTTGTCCTCACATGGTTGGGACACCGCCGCATCGCCGGCACCTGAGCGGGCCCATCGCCTACCAATTGGGGGGCGGGAATGCGAAAAAATGACGCGATTCTTTCCGTGGCTGCGTCTTTGGATTAGAGTTAGGGTGGACGATGGGGTGCTTTGCGCCCCGCACGCTCCCGGGCGGGAGCGGTGTCCTTTTCCGGATCGGCTTGGATGTGGCCTGTGACCGAAGAAGCACTCGATGAGCTTGTGGAACTGGCTCAGGCGGGCGATCGCGCGGCGTTGGGGGAGTTGCTGCGCCTGACCCAGGACCGCATGTACGGCACCATTCTGCGGATCGTCGGCAACGCCGATGATGCCCAGGAATTGACGCAGGACACGCTGATCCGGGTTATCCAGCATCTGGATCGATATGACCATCAATGCCGGGTCACGACGTGGATGACGCGTATCGCGATCAACCTGTCGATTTCGTTTCTTCGTAAGCGTAAACTCCGCCGCCATGCAAGTCTCGATGGCGGCGGTCGCGCGAGCCCGGGGGCGCCCCGAGGCGGCGATTCGGTCGCAAGTTCATGCAATTCAAATGGTTACGCTGGTTCTTGGGGTTCGGGTGGCGGCGAGCAGGGCGGTTTACTTTCGGTTTTGAGCGACGAAAGGAACCGGAGGCCGGATCAGAACGTCCAAAGTAGTGAGATGATCGAAAACCTGCACAAGGCGATGGAACGGCTCGATGAGGACACGAGGATCATCCTCATCATGCGCGATTTCAACCAGATGGATTACCAGGAAATCGCCGGGAGCCTACGAATCGCCCTGGGCACGGTCAAGAGCCGGCTGTTCCGAGCGCGGATGGCGTTGCGGGCTGAGCTTGAAGCTCTGATGCCCCAGGTCGCCGCCGATGTTGGGCGAGTCGGCCCGGCCCCGGCAGGCCGGCCCGGTCGGACGGGGGCCTCGAGCCTGGAGGTGGCCCCATGAGGCGACCTCATGACCCCCAGCTTGAAACGCGCGATGCCCTGCTCCTTGGGTGGGTCGAAGGCGACCTGACCGCGGAGCAGAAGTCGTCGTTCGAGGCGATGTGCAAGGCCGATCCGGCGCTTGCCAAGCTTGCTGAAAAGCTCAAGGCCGATCGGCTGGCCATGCGTTCGCTGCCCGAGGCCAAGGCGCCGGAGCATCTCTGGCGATCGGCGCTGGCCGCGGCGGATGGGGCCGATTCGGCGGTTGATGGCGACCTGGCCGATGGTGCCCCGGCGCCTTTGCCGATGAGAACGCACGGTGCGCCCGGGCCGGGCTTGTGGCTGTTGCGAGGCGCGATCGCCGCGGGACTGCTGATCGCTTCGAGCCTCGTAATCATTCACCTGAGCGGGCCTTGGGGACCGTTGAACGAGCCGATGCATCATTCCATGGAACGACGCGATGGCGAAGGAATCGCCGAGAGGCCGGACAAGCCAGCCGGCTTAACGCCAGCGGATCGGGATTCGATCGTTGCCCACGGCGGCGGTCGGCGCGAGGCAGCGGAGGAAGGGGTTGCCGGAGCGTTGACGGCGCGTCGTGATGGGGTGGACCCTGGCGCGCTTCAGCTCGCGGATCGGCATGACTCGACGCACGATGAAGGAACGCATGGGCTGCAGGAAGCCGATGCTGCGATGGCGTTTCAGTTCGGGCAGGACCGGCTCGAGGGATTTGAAGCTGATGAAGTGGAATTGCTCCTTGCCGCGCTCGAAGATGATCCGGTTTTGAATGCCGTTCGATTCAATTATTTTGAGTTCGATGCGGACAGTCAGGAATTGGCGCAGATGGACGACGGCCAGTTTGAGGAGCTTCCCAATCGGATCACGTTGGTTGTGGAGGCTTCGGATGTGGCGGCGACCATCCGGCAGGTGTCGGCGTGGGCGCTGGACCATGGCGGGCAATTGCTGGCCGCGCGGGAGATCGATGTTCTGGAGTCTGAGCAGACGCGTACGAAACTGGAGCAGGTGATCATCCAGCGGGATCAGTCGCGATTCGATACGCCGGGGCGGGGCGAAGGCATTGCGCGACACCAGGTGATGCCCGATGAAGCTTACGAGCGTCGCATGGGGCTGCGAGAGTATGAGAACATCGTGCCGCCTGAGGAAGTCCAGCGTGTGCGTGGCGCGATCGAGCGTCAGTCAGGGTTCGATTCCCGACCCCAGGGACAGGCATACGCCCGTG
>JAFIFY010000172.1 GCA_020831765.1 Phycisphaeraceae bacterium
GCCGAGCGCGAATCCGCTGATGAATAGGCCTTGACCGCATCTCCGCAACGCAACGCTCACTCAAAAATCGATGGAGACGCCCGCACGGATGTACGGTCGATCCGCGTATGACTGTCGATCGCGCCGACCGCGGATATCAAAGCCTCGTGAGACTTCCTGATCAAAGGCGAAGCCACCGCCGATGGAGACCTCGACCGAGTCCCACTTGTAGCGAATGCCGCCCTCCAATCGTCTCTGGCGGACCATGATGCGCTGGTTCCGGCTCTGCCCCGATTCATGAAAACCCGCGAAGCGATTCTCGAACTTGCCGTAGAGCGTCCAGCCTTCGTAAATCTCAACATCCACATCCACATCGATCGTGACCGGAATGCTGTAGGAAAGCCGAAGCGTAACCGCATCAACGGGCTTCCAGGTCACCGTGCTCTGCGGTACGCCAACGGCGATGTTCAGATCCTTGCTGACCGTATAGGTGTAGAGGAAACCGGGCAGTGGAATGTCGGGGAAAATCGCGCGATTCCCGTTGTAGCTGATGCCGAAGATCAGCATGGAATGTTCACTGAGTTGGTGGCCCGCCATCAGGTCGGCCATGAAGTAGACACCCTTGCCATCCTGGTAGCCCTTTGTGCCAGCGTGTCCGACGCCGAACGTGCCGCCCACGGCCCAGTCCTCGCTGAGGAACATGGTTGCGCCGATGGCTCCTGAATGATCGACCGCGGTGGTGAAGCTCGGGCCGACCGAAGCGCCCAGGCGACCGTTGATCATCGTCGCCTGCGTGCCCAGATACACCGCCGGGACGCGGCGATCCGGCGCCATGATCATGCCGCGCCCGCGCATCTCACCGACCGTCAGCGGGAAAGAATCCGTCGAGCCCTTGGCGCGTGATGAGGGAATCACCAGAACATCCCCGGTCAGTTCATAACGGCTCCCTTCGGGATCGAACTGGCCCGGTACCGGAGGGTAGAGCAATCTCGGACCGGTTTGCGCTTTCAGGGGGGTGGCCAGTGTGGTGGCGATCAACACGGTCAATATGGCGGGTGCGATCCTGATCATGAGCTTCTCCTTGCGGCACCAGGGAATCCATCGGGCGATATCGACGCGATCGACGATTGGCGATGAACGAAAATTGAATCGGCGATCATGTTCGGGATTGTGCGGACCCGGGCGGGTCGGGTCAAGCCCGGATCGAATCCCACGCACGCTCGATCCAACGCGTTGGGACCGAATCATCGATCTCGACTTCCCCGATACAGCGCGGCAGGATCAGTCGAATACGATCATCGCTAACCTTCTTGTCCAGTTTCATCAGTTCCATCAGTCGCGCGGTGGGCGCAAGATTGTCCGCCCTGACCGGCAAGCCGGCTCTGTCGAGCAGCGCGATCAGCTCATCGAGCATGCCGCGATCCGCTCGATCCAGCAGTACAGCCAACGTCGTGGCCGCGATCATCCCCAGCGCGACTGCTTCGCCGTGGTGGTATCGGGATTCGTCAGGTGTGCTGGTCTGCGCGGCTTCGATGGCGTGGGCGAAGGTGTGCCCGAAGTTCAGATGGGCGCGTTCGCCGGCCTCGCGTTCATCAGCCATGACCACCGCGGCCTTGATGGCCACGTTGCGGGCGATCAGCGTCTGCATGGCCCCGGGATCGAGGGCGAGCACTCGTTCGAGGTTTTCGCTCGTCCACGTCCACAGATCAGGATCGCGAATGATCGCATGCTTGATGCACTCAGCCAGGCCGCAGCGCAGCTCGCGTTGCGGAAGGGTGGCCAGGACGTTCGGATCGATCAGCACCAGGCTTGGCTGATGGAATGCGCCGACCAGGTTCTTGCCCTGGGGCAGATTGACCCCGACCTTGCCCCCGACGGCCGCATCGACCATCGAGAGCAGCGTGGTGGGCACCATGACCAATGGCACGCCGCGCAGCCAGCAGGCGGCGGCGAATCCGGCCGTGTCCGTCAGAATGCCTCCCCCCATGGCCACGAGGGGGCTTTTTCGCTCGATGCGGTCCCCGGCCAATTTTGAAAGCATCGCGGCCACGGTATCCAGGCTCTTGAGCGGCTCGCTGGTGGCGAAGTCGGCGACCAGCGGTTCGTAGCCCGCGCCGCGAAGCGAGTCGGCGGCTTGCCGCCCGTGCGTCGTGGCGATGGCCTGATCGAGGATCAGGGCACAGCGGCGGTGGGGCAGCCGATCATGGACCTGCGGCCCCAGTTGATCGAGGGCGCCGCACTGGATCAGGACTTCGTAGCGGTGGTGGGGCAGGATGACCTCGACGGTGGGCATGGCCGCAAGCATAGCGTCCGGGCGTTGGACAGGAACCGGATGGTTGGGGAGAGCAGGCAATGGTCAAAAGTCCTGATAAAAGAGATTCGGAAGCCGTTTTTATCGTGCGCAAGCGTTGAAATGCAGCAGATTTGCCTACAGTGTTATTGTTCTGTATGATTCTGCATACAGTTGTGGTCCCTGAGTGCCGATGATGCCTCAAGCCTTGTCGAGTCGCCCGGAACTTGGAGGCGGTTCAAGCAGGGGGGTTGTTGGCGGATTTCGGTGACCCTTGGGCGAGTTGTAATGCCTTTACCTGACGGAGACCAGCAAATGTCGCGGATGAGACAGAACATTAACATCGAATTGGCTGAGGGTTGCAAGGATGCGTTGGAGCTGGTCCGTTCCTGGAACGGCATGACGCAGAAGGAGCTGGTCGGTCGCCTGATCGGCTGGTTCTGCGAGCAGGATCGAGTGGTCCAGCAGGTGATTCTCGGTCAGATTCCCGAAGAGATCGCTCCGGAAGTCGCGGAAATCATTTTGAAGAAGATGCAGTCCGGGAAGAAGTCGAACTCGACCTTTGGCGGACGCCTGGCTTCCGGTGGCTATTCCGATGAACTGGCCGCCGCCCCTGCGGCCGTTGGGTCGCCGGCGATCGGCGAAATTGCCGACGAATGAGCGCGGCGACCAAGCCCAAGCGATCTGGAGAAAACGCCTGATCTGGATTCGGGGTTTGGTGTCGGCTTTACGCTGACTCGGCCAACCCCTGGCGGGTGGAGCCGAAATCTTCGAGAAAGTTCGTGCCGATCGATGCCTTGGCTGGAGTCGTTCCAAACCGATACTGCCAGATGCGGGCGACCGATTCGCCGATCACCTTCTTCATCTGATCGTCGTCAAGTTGAGCATTGATCAATAGTTCCCGCGATTTGTGATCGCAGATCGCTTGCACCGGGGCGTGGTTCAGATGAAGCTGTTGTTGAGTGAAACGAATGCGGTAAGAGATTGGTCCGAGGGTGAGATGCATGATGTACTCCCGACAGCCGATTCAGCCGCTGTAAGAATCGCGGCCGACTAGAGATGCATCCCTGCGGTTGCCGGAGGTCCATCCGTGACCTCTCACTCCGTTCCCGATACCGCTTCGGTCGTTGCTTGAACCATCTGACCGAAGCGCCAACCTGCTTGGCTTGATCATCCTGACCAAACCGACCCATCGCTCAGTGAGCGGTTGTGCAACGTAGAGGGTCTGGGAAAAGCTGTCAATAACTTTTGGCGGTAACCTCGGAATAACGTGGGGATTGAAGAAAAATACCCATCAACCTATGCGCATGACATCCACGAAGAATTGACTTTGTTTCCACATGTAATCCCGAATTGCCCATCTTTACGGAGTTATCCGAGTTGACTTTCTCCGCAGCCTATGGCCGGACCGGCCGGGACCGTCTCGGGCGTTCCCGTCGGTGGCGAACAGGCGCTGATCGTGCCAGAATCCCGGTATGAACATCAGCGATCTGCGCCAGGAATACATGCTCGCCGAGCTTTTGGAATCCCAGGTCGATAGCGACCCGATGAAGCAGTTTTCGGCCTGGTTCGATCAGGCGGTGGAAACCAACGAGGGCGCGGCGTTCGAGCCCAACGCGATGACGCTGGCCACCGGTGATGGGGACGGCCGCATCTCAGCCCGCATCGTTCTGCTCAAGGAATTGGACGAGCGCGGCCTGGTGTTCTTCAGCAACTACGCCAGTCACAAAGCTCGGGATCTGGCGGTCCATCCACAGGCCGCGCTGGTCTTCTATTGGCCATGGCTGGAGCGGCAGGTTCGGGTCGAGGGTGTGGTGGAACGGATCAGCCGTGCCCGCTCGCTGGAGTATTTCCGATCGAGGCCCAGGGCCAGCCAGCTCGGGGCCCTGGCTTCCCGGCAAAGCGCCCCGATCCCGGGACGCGAGGCGCTTGAGAAGGAGTACGCCCACTTCGAAAATCTCTACGCCGACACGTCCGTTCCGATGCCTGAGGACTGGGGCGGTTATTGCCTGATTCCCGATCGGCTCGAATTCTGGCAGGGCAGACGAAGCCGGCTTCACGACCGCATTCTTTATGTGCGGAAGCCGGATGGGGGATGGCGAATCCAACGGATTTCTCCCTGATCGAATCGATCGCAATGCCCGGCTTTGGCATGGCTCGGTGTTGATCATGGCATTTGGTGAAAACTAACGATCGCCCCCATCGGTGGAAACGATGCCGGTGGAGCGTTACGATCGCTTGTCGCGACGCTGGAGCAAGTACATGATCATTGATTGCCATACCCATTTGAACCAATATGACGAAGAACCGCCGCGACCGATCGAAGCGCGCCGGGATGAACTGCTTGAGAACATGGATCGACATGGCGTCGATATGGCGCTGGTGCTGACGTCCTATAAGGTCAACGAGTATCGGCCTTCGACCCGTCAGGTGGTCGAGGTGCTGCGTGAACACGACAATCTGCACTGCGTCGCGGGCATCAGTTACCTCTCCTACCGGGAGAAGGACTTGCGCGAGATCGCCGATTTCCTGAGTGATGGACTGGTCAAGGGCCTGAAGCTTTATCCCGGCTATGAGCCGTTTTATCCTTACGACAAGCGTTGTCAGGTGCTCTACGACCTGGCACTGGAGTTTGATGTCCCGGTGATGATTCACACCGGCGACACCTATTCACCACAGGCCAAGGTGCGATATGCCCATCCATTGGCGATCGATGATGTCGCGGTGGACAACCCGGGGCTGAAGCTGGTGCTCTGCCATCTGGGCAACCCGTGGATTCGAGATTGCATGGAGGTCATCTATAAGAATGCCCATGCCTATGCGGATGTATCCGGGCTTGCGCTGGGCCATTTTCAGGAGAGGTTCGAGCGGTACATGGTTCAGCAGGTTCACGACATGATTCTCTATGCCGGCGAGCCGAAGTACCTGCTTTACGGTACCGACTGGCCGCTGTGCGATATGGGCTCCTATCTCAAGTTCGTCCGCAGCTTCGAGTTCTCCGCCGAACACTTCGAACGCGTGCTCTGGCGGAACGCCGCGGAGCTGTTCAAGCTGGACGTCGCCGAATGAGCGCATCTCCATGCCGGCCACATTCCGGAAAGAGGGCTTGGTGAACGGACCGGCTCTGGGAATCTTTCCTGTTACGGCTGATGCTCTGTTCGTTGGCGACGAGGGCGATCAGATCATACACGCACACAGCGATCGAGACGCGAGTCCTGGCCGCATCGGGCGAAGTCCCACAGAAGGCCCTGAGCTGCGGGTGCAGCTTGATCCACGTAAAGAACAACTCCATCTGGCAGCGTAATTTGGATAGCTGGATGATGGTCAGCGCATCAGGCACTAAACAACTCAGACTGACCGATTTTCCGACCAACGATGGCCCGTTCGATCAATGTAAAACGGCTTCCCGCGACGATAAGTGTTGTAGACACCCAACCTTGTCGCCGGAGAAGCCGCATGGTTAGTATCGGCAGGATGCCCCGAAAA
>JAFIFY010000173.1 GCA_020831765.1 Phycisphaeraceae bacterium
CTTGTGTTGACAAAAAGAAAGCCGTTCGATTTTCTCGTCGAACGGCCCTTTTTGAAGAAAAGTCGGGGCGACAGGATTTGAACCTGCGACCTTTTGACCCCCAGTCAAACGCGCTACCAAGCTGCGCTACGCCCCGATGGCCATGTGAGGGCATTCTAACCGGATTGGGACCGGAGGCCAAGTGCCCGATGGGCCGGATTTCCTGGCGAGGGCACTTGGCGGCGGCCTTCTGTCAGGCTTTTGGGCTTGTGGGTCGCTGGGTCGGCCAGACTGGTCAGGCGTTATTCCGACGGCTCGGCGGGGTGTAGCCTGGCGAAGGCGCGGTGGTCTTCATCGGCTTTCTGGCGGATCGACCGGTCCTGTCTTTGCCTCGCATCGCCGGGCGCGGCGGGGGGTTGGGATTCTTCGATGATGAAGCGGTAGTTGACGGTCAGGGATTCATCTTTGTCCAGTCGATCCTTGAAGAAGAATCCAAAGCGGCCGTAGTCACGCCATGAGAGTTCCTCGACCTTGTTGATCGGCGGGTTGATCTGTGTGATGGCGTACCATTGGTCATGGAGCGGGAACCGGAAGTGAACCCATCGAAGCTCATCGGAGACGACGCGGCCGCGCCCCGGATCGAGATCGCCCGGTTCCCAGAGGTAGACGGTCTGGTTGCGGACCTCATCCACATCGGCATCGACTCGAATCTGTGTACCGGCGTGGTGGAGATCGCCCTCGAGCCGGATATCCCTTGATGCGGTGAGAGTCGATTGGTGATCGACGATCAGGCGGTCATCATCCACCGAAAGGGTCATGGTCCGTCGTTCGACCAGCAGCAGGCCGCGCAGCTCATCATCCCGGCGCGCTGAATGCCAGTTCAGGTCCACGACCAGGGTGGCCGAATCGCCGTCCGCGCTCTGGCTGACGATGCGATTCAGGAGGATCTGCTCGCCTCGCCGCAGGTGCCAGAGATCGTCGCGGCCCAGATCCGAATGCAGGTGATTCCAACCGACGTAGATGCCCCGGTGATGGGGAAAGCGGCCGCGCGTGCCTCCGTCGGGGTCCAGGCCGGGGTTGGTCAATCGTCGGCCCTGGTCATCGTAAAGTGCAAGATAAGCTCGATCCTGCCCCTGGCCATAGATGAACGCAGCGCGAAGGGTCTGTCCGTGTCGGATATCGATGCGGCGACCGGGCAGTTCATCGTTCGCCTTATCTTCGATGGTCCACTTCGGCTTCGCTGTGCTCGCCGCTTCGCTTGCGAACGCGGGCGCTGCCAGCGGAATCGACATGCACGCCGCGATCAGTAAGGCCAGGTATGGCCGCCAGGCCCGTGGGTTGGACGGCATCGCCTTGCCGGCAGGGTGGGTCCATGTCTGTTTCATGCTGTCTTCTCCGTAATCCGAGGTTTACGCATGTGCAGGATCAGGCCGAGCACGATCAGCACACCGATCACGCCCAGGGCCACAAAACGGGTCGGAATGTCGGTGCCGGGGAAAGCGGCGGTCCGCGTCCATATGGCCCATCCCGCGGCGGGAATGACAAACCCAAGCGCGGCGAGCATGATGCCGTTCCACCAGACGCGGCGGAGGCCTGTGGGCATCTGATCGCCAAGCAGTTTGCGATTGTTCATCAGACAGAAGAATGTGATGTAGGCGATCGGCGCCAGCATCATGCCGAAGACACTGGTTGGAACCACGAGAAAATAGCGGGCCTCCTCGCGCCAAAGTGTCAGCGAACCCACGGCACCGACGAGCACCACCACGATTGCTCCGGCCCGGTGAAGCCATCGACTGTCCGGCCTGTTGGCCATTTCGGTGAACACAAAGCCGTTGATGAGCATCAGGATGATGATGGTGGACAGCGCCACCCCCAGAACGCCGATGCCAAAGACGTACTGAGCCACGATGGGCCCGGTCAGCGGTTGCAGTGCCCGGGCCAGATCCCAGGCATCACGATCGATCACCACGGCCGCGATGTAGTGGTCGGCTTCGGGGAGTGCTTCCCGTAGGGCTTCAAGCTCGGCACGGGCCTTGTCGGTGTCTTCATTCAGCCTCGCCACTCTCTCCAGATCGGTACGTTCGATCTCCCAGAGAATGCGGTGGTTGAGCAGCCGATTGAAACGGTTTTCCATGCCGGTATCGGGCTGGACGATTCGGCCGGTGGCTTCATCCACTTCACCCAGCAGTCCCGGGGCCGGCTCGTTGTGCAGTTGTGCCGCGGCGGCGATGACGATAAAGGTGGTGACGAAGATGAAGGGGATGAAGAGCCCGGTGGCCAGGTCGAAGATGCCCAGACCGCGGAAATCGCGGTCCCAGCGGCGAGCCAGCATCGAGTACGGCAACAGGAACGTCATGTTGATGCCCACGGCGGTCGCCGCGACGGAGATCATGCGGTCGCGCTGCCCGGCGACGATGTAATCGCTCCAATAGGTGGCGGCAGTGCCGGTGGCCTCGACGGCGGGCCGGAGCGATTCAGCCGGCTGGCTGAGCAGGCGTGTATCCGGCACGAACCCGGCGAAGATCGCCGCCCAGTCGAGCTGTCCGAAGATGGTCATCGCCACCACGACGCCCAGAAAGCTGAGCACGATGAGGGCGACCATGAGCTTGACGATGATCTCAAAGGCCCAGACGCCCCGATTGCCGCGCCGGTAAATCCACACGATGCCCAAGGCGAGCAAGGCAAGCAACACCGTGGCGGTGATTCGTCCGGTTTCGCCGGCCGGCACGCCGAGGTTTTCCTGAAGCGCTGCCGTGGCCAGGCCGAACTGGGGCATGCACCAGACCATGTTGGCCATCATGGTGGCGATGATCCAGCTCCAGGCCAGCACGGGGTTGACATGTTCGGCGATGGCCTGGAAGGGGCGCTTGCCGGTCGAGAGGGTGACATAGGCGATGGCGCTGAGCATGACCACGCCCATAAGCATGGCCAGCGGCTGAACCCACATGATGCTGAAGCCGGCGATCGCGCCGAGGAACAGACTTCCGCCCAACGAGCCGCCGCCCAGGGTGATGGCGCTTTGCAGCCAGCCAGGCCCTGAGAGGCGCGCGTAGGTGGCCAGACGTTCAAAGGGGCCGCGGTTCCGCGCCTCGCGAAGCAGGCGACGATCGCGCTCGAGGGCCAGGTCCGATGCGGGGGTATGTTGCTCGGTCATGAACGATGCCGGCCAGGCCGGCCTCCTTGCATCCACGGGATCGAGCGATCCACATCACCGATCATATTCGATCTTGGCGAACGCTTCATAGTGCCGGGCAACCCCGGCCTGCTTGACATCACCCGAGTGGATGAAGAAGCGATAGACGAACGTGATTGACTCACCCTCTTTGAGCGTGTGGTCGGGCATGTCGCGCTGGCCCGCGACCGAACGGTGGCCGAAGGGGTTCAGCGCGGCCAAGCCGTAGTTGCGAACGTGCCACGCGCCGGGATGGCGGAAATTGGATGGATGATCGAACAGGGCGATACCGCGATGGCCGTGCCCGGCGATCGGACCGGAGTAGTCCATCCACCTGGACGGGCGGCCGTAGACGGTCTGCTCGCCTTGTTCGCCCTGATCGTTGGTCAGAACGCCAGCGCGATTGCCCTGAATCTCCGGACGGATGCGAAAGGCGATCATGCCTTCCTTGTTGTCACGAAACGTGGCATCGCCGCTCGAGGCGGTGAGCGTGGTGATGATGTCGAACCATCGCCCCGCGGCCGGCCCATCGTAAAAGCGAATCTCCTGGCGTTCGCGCAGCAGTTCGGTGTCGTCGGCCGCAAGCCAGCGGTTGTCCGCTCGAATCCAGGCGTAATCGTCCGTCGAGCCCGTTTGGACCGCCCGGGTCACGATGCGCTCCCGGTGCCAGAAATCGCTGCCGTTGATGTTGCCGAAGGTCAGGAAAATCGACCGGTGATGGCGGTGATCGACGCTGCGCGGCTCATCCTCGCCCATGGGAAAGTTGCGCGTCAGGCCGACGCCGCCTTCACCCAGCACCGGCCAGAGGAACGGCGTCCTTGCCGCCTCGCCGTAGTGATAGGTCGTCAGGTGCTCGCCGCGCACCAGGACACGTACCGTTCCCGCATCCTCATCATGCTCAAGCTTGACCGGGTTGTCGTGATTCGCTGAGCCTCCGGCGAAGGAAAGCCCAAGCCCGGTCAGGCCGATGACGATCAGACAACACACAATCCATGGATAGGTCATATCGCGTTCCTCCGATGGCAAGGCCGATTCGAGGCGGCAAATCAGACTTCAGGCAGTTCGTAGCCGGGACGCCGCTTGTAGTCGATGTAGGTGTTGGCCTCGTCATCGTCGATGAAGCGCTCCGCCTTTGGATCCCACTTGAGGTTACGGCCCAGCCAGCGGCCGATGTTGACCAGGTGGCAGATCGTGGCGGTCCGGTGGCCGACCTCGACGTCCGCCACGGGCCGACGACCGGCCCGAATGCAGTCGATGAAGTCGCCAACGTGGCTGGAACTCCTGTAAAGCTGAACTTCCATCTCGGCAAGTTTCTCGTTGGAGACGGCGACCAACTCCGGCGGGTTACTCCTTGCGCCGCCTCGATTGATGGTGATCGATCCCTTCTCACCGATAAAGTGAGCCCCAAAAGCGTGATTGTGGCCAAAAACCTCCAGGATCGTGCCGTTCTCGTACCGCAGGCTGACGCGAGGCTGCGTGGGGCCGTTGCCGCGACCGGAACGAGGTTCCTTGAGCACCCACGGCTCGAAGGCATCACCCTCTACGATCACCTCAACCGGCCCACTGTCATCCATGCCCAGCGCCCATTGCACCTGGTCCAGGCCGTGCGTGCCCCAGTCAGCAACCTCGCCACCGGAGAAATCGCGGATGGAAATCCAGCCCGGTTGGCCGCGCGGCGGCAGAAGACCCTGGTTGAATGCGGTCTCCTTGGCGGGGCCGACCCAACGGTCCCAATCCAGACCATCCGGCACCGGCTGGGCGGGCAGCTCGTTATGCCAGGGGCTTGGGTAGTTGTAGCCGACGACTTTCTCCACCTTGCCGATCGCCCCATTGCGGACGAGCATGCAACCGCGATAGTTGGCGAAGCTCGATCGCTGCTGGCTTCCGGTCTGATGGACGACGTTGTGCTTGCGTGCCGCTTCGACCATTCTGCGACCCTCAAGAATCGTGAGGGTGAGCGGCTTCTCGGTGTAGATGTGCTTGCCGGCCAGTGCGGCGTGAACTCCCACAATCGCATGCCAGTGGGTCGGCGTGGCATTGATCACCGCGTCGATATCCTTGCGCTCGAGCAGCTCGCGGTAGTCCTGGTAATCGCCCCGATCTTTCTGGACATCGGCCCGGGCAGTGATCTGTACGCCATTGATGCGGCCCATCGCCCGGGCCACGCCCCCTCCCTGGCGTCCAGCGCCGATCAGCCCGACATTGATCCGATCGTTAGCGCCGACTCGACCGTTGCCGCCGAGGACATGGGATGGGATGAACAGCGGCGCTGTGAACGCCACGGCACCCGCCACCGCGCCTGCTTTGAGAAAGCTTCGTCGATCCAGATTCTTCTTTTTCATGGCATGTCCTTGGACAAAGGAAAATTGGGGGCGAAACCGGTTACACGGCACGATGCCGGAATCGATCAACGGACTCAATCCACACGCTTGAGCGGCAAGGCATGGTGTCGTCACCAAGCGCCAAGGCCACTCCTTGGTTGACGACGGGCAAGACGAAGCGTACGTCAACGGAGAACCGTTGAACGTGGAGGGGCCGAGCGATATTGCCGAGGACGCACACCACTTTACGAAAGGGAAATAATTCCGTGGCGGCGCAAAAAAGCGACATCATCCGGCCGAAGACGGGCGGTGCGGTCAGGGGCCAGCGGTGCCTTAACCCAATGCCAGGTGCGTGAACAGTCGGGTCTTTTCATAAAGCGGTGGTCTACGCTCAGTCCGACCTGGCAACTCGTTCCAGCGGTGGCTCATCGGTTCTGGCGGCGGCGGATGAACAACGCCGGGCCCAGTACGCCAATCAGGATCGCTGATGGTTCGGGAATCGAGATCGAATCCACCACCACCTGCTCAATCACCATGTCCATGGGCAGCAGTAACTCAATGATCTCGTAATCGGGATTGGGCCGAAACTCGATATCGAAATACCGGTAGCCGCCGGGCGGTGACGCGAAGGGGACGATGGGAGGGGCATCGACCACCGTACCCAGAATACTGTTGTTCCCATCCACACCGATCAACTGTCCGATGTTGGGCGCACCTGACCCGGTCCACGTCACTTGCAGCCGAAGCAGCTTCAGCGGCAGATCGTCGATGAAGTTGGGAACCTGCAAGACCAGAATACGCTGGCCGAACTGCTCGACCTCAACACTCTGCGGGCTGAGTTGGCTCAGGAAATATGCCGGGTCGCTCGATCCGCCATCACTGAACTGCTGTGGCGAACTGGGCCATCCGTCGAGCTCGGCCTGCCAATGGGCAAAGACGCTCAACTCCTGACCGCGGTAGGGTGCTGGATTCAGATCATGAGCGATTACGCTCGAAACTGCGCACGCCAACAGAGCGATTCCACAGAGAAAGTAACTCAGACTGACCGATTTTCCGACCAACGATGGCCCGTTCGATCAATGTAAAACGGCTTCCCGCGACGATAAGTGTTGTAGACACCCAACCTTGTCGCCGGAGAAGCCGCATGGTTAGTATCGGCAGGATGCCCCGAAAA
>JAFIFY010000177.1 GCA_020831765.1 Phycisphaeraceae bacterium
CGCGATACTGGAATGAAGGCAATGCCTGATTGCCATAGGAGCTGATTGCCGTGACACTGTTGCCATGATCGAAGCGATTTACCGTCTCCGCATCTCCCTCCGCGACAGCAAGCCGCCGATCTGGCGGCGGGTGGCGGTGCCGGCGAATATCACGCTCGGGCAGTTGCATGAAGTGATCCAGATCGCCATGGGCTGGACGGACAGTCACCTGCATCGCTTCATGCTACAGGACAAAAGTCTGATTAACCGCGATACTCAGGTGATCGCTCGACTAACCGAGGAGGGTCGGCATGACGAGATTTTCCCCGCCAGCCGGGGCATCCGCTTGTTCGTGCCAAGGAGCGATCCGTTTGGTGATGAGTTGGATATGGAGGGCGAAGACGAGGATGCCATCACGCTGGCTGAGGTGTGTCCGAAGGTCAAGAGCAAGATGACCTACGAGTATGACTTCGGCGACGGGTGGGAACACACTATCGAGGTGCGGAAAATCGAGCCGGCCAAGGCGGGCGTCAAGTATCCGGTGTGCCTGGCGGGGAAGATGGCCTGCCCGCCCGAGGATTGCGGCGGTGTGTTCGGCTATTACCGAATGCTGGAGATCGCTGCTGACCCGGATCATGAGGAGCACGAGGATATCGTCGAGTGGCTTGGCGACGATTTCGATCCCGAGGCGTTCGACATCGACGAGGTCAATGACATGCTGACGCAGTGGCGGGAGGGATGATCATCCATGCCTAGCACGCCTGACACCTCGGAAACCCCCGACATCTCGCCATGGCCGCTGCTGTTGCTCATGGAGCGCCTCGATGCTTGGCGTGATTCTGCGCGCGGGGAGGATTTCTGGCGTGACACGGTCGAGCACCGGAGTTGGGCTGACCAACTGCGCGATGAGGCGAAAGGGATCATTGTCTGGCTGGAGTTGAAGGGACAGGATGATGCCGCCGCCCGTCTTGACGAGGCGATGGGTAACTTTCGACAGGCGATCTGGAACTTTCAGGAGGCATGTGAAGGCGTTTACCCAGCCGATGATCCGCGGTGCCGTGATGCACGGGATGCGATGATCGAAGCGGCCGGTCGCGCATCGGGCGCGGCGGAGGATCTGGATTCCGAACTGCCCGCAGACGTCTGGGAGGGCTTCTTCGATGCCTGACCTGGCGACCATGGTGCAAGCAGCACTCGATGCCCATGCTGCCGGCCAGGCGGCCGACCTCGCTCGATCTGAGCAGTGGCTTCAGGTTCGCCAGCGGTACAGCGAATTGTCGGTCAACCTGATCGTGAACGGTCATGAATCACTCGCACGACGGATCGATCGTGAATATCAGGCGCTGCGTGAAGCGATGCGTGTGGCGGTGGAATCGCAGAGCGGCAGGAGTGTGGCGGATGACTACGCACTGTGGGAAGCGGTCACCGAGTTTCAGTTCACGGTCGGGCACCTGGAGCGCCGACACCAGCAGATCGAATCGACTTCGCGTGTCATGGCTGCCGAGCAACTGCCGAAACCCGCGAACGCGGACGACCCACCCAAGCGATCATGGACGCAGAGCGATCTTGATGATGCGATCCGCGAGTACAAGGCCAAACGTGCGTCATTTTATCAGAGGTTGCTGTCGGTGCTGGGTGACCCAAAATCGTCGCTATCATCCAAACGCTCCGCACGCAAGCAGGCGAAGCATTTGTTCGGCCGCAACGTGATTGCCCGCGCCTTGGGCGTGAAGTCAGCGAAGATGGTCAGCCAATCGCAGCCATGGGTAGCGATGGCGAAAGAGTTGGGGCTGGAGCGCAAGACCGGGAAGCAGGCCGGCACAGGTCGCCCCATCAGGATCGGGCAGGACATTGCCATCGAGCAGGCATCGATGAATGCGGCCGACACGGATGATCATGCCGCCGCCGATGCTGCGATTCTGCGAGAAGAGCGAGACCAGACGCTCCGGCAGATTCGCAAACTGGCCGAATCGGAGCTGCCGAAGGCGAAGGAGAGCGCCAAGGCACTATTGGACAGTTTCAATGAGGGCGAGATGACCGACGAGCAGGTTCGCCAGAATGTGACGATCCTGATGGGTTCTGACGACAACTTCGAATAGCGCCCGCTGCCATCCCCACCCGTCCCCACCTGCAACTGGGGATACCCACTTCATCTCAAGCAAACGCCGCCTATACCCGGGCATTCATGCCTTTACGCGCATTACCCCGGCTGGGGATGTCCCCTCGTGCCTTCCTCTGTCCGAACGCGACGGTCGTGTTCGGCACCAGAGTCCCCATAGAGGAAGGTCCAACCATGACTGACCCGAGCCCCACCATCGTCGACCGAACCGACGGCCAGCCCCGGAATGCAGGCCCGGGCGTATTGCCTGCAATGCTCACCATCGATCAGGTCGCCCGTTTGCTCAACTGCTCCACGCGCACTGTGTACCGGCTCAACGATGCCGGTCGCATGCCGCGCCCGGTGCGCCTCGGGTCGCTGGTCCGCTGGAACCGCAGCGAAATCGAGCAGTGGATCGCTGACGGATGCCCTGCCGTGAAGGGAGATCGTTGATGATTGATCATCAAAAGGAACTGGTCGATGCCGCTGTTCGATACGCCGAGATGGGATGGCCTGTGTTCCCGTGCCACCCCACCGGGCATCAGCCGCTCGTGGATAAGGGCTTCTACGCCGCCACGACCAACCGTCAGCAGATGCTGCTATGGTGGTCCCATTGGCCCGATGCCGCGATCGCGCTGCGAACCGGTGAAGAAGCGGGCATCTTCGTCGTGGATGTAGACCCCCGCCACGGCGGTGACATCTTTCTCGAAGAACTCGAGACCGAACATGGCCCCTTGCCGCGCACCATTGAATGTCAGACCGGCGGTGGCGGCCGGCATATCTACCTCAAATGGCCGGGCCAGCGGGTGAAGTGCTCGACGGGGCAGATTGCCTCGGGCATCGACATCAAGGGTGACGGTGGTTACGTCATCCTCCCCCCGAGCGATCACAAATCGGGCAAGACATACAATTGGCCATTCGAGCATGAACCGGGTGAGTGCATCATCGCCGACGCGCCGGCATGGCTGCTCGATCGGATCGCCGAGAGCACTGGCGCATCGGTGAAGCAGGCGGACAGCAATCTGCTCACCACGACCGATGCGATCACTGAAGGCTATCGCAATAAGACGCTCACCAGCATCGCCGGCCACATGCGGCAGATCGGCATGGGTTTCGACGAGATCAAAGCGGCTCTGCTTGCGACGAATGCCACCCGCTGCCAGCCACGCCTCGACGTGAGTGAGGTCGAGTGCATCGCCCGAAGCGTCAGTCGGTACGAACCGGATAGTTCTCGGCAGGCGCAGGTCGAATGCTGGCCCGAACGGTATCTGGGTGACGGTAACGCCTGGCCCGATCCGTTGCCGATCCCCGATGACCTGCCGCCGGTGAAGCGGTTCGACCCGGTGTTGCTTCCGTCGACGCTGCGACCTTGGATCGTGGACATCGCTGATCGCATGCAATGTCCGCCCGACTTCCCTGCGGTTGCGTCGATGGTGGCACTCTCGGGCATCCTGGGTCGCAAGATCGCAATCCGTCCCAAGCAGCGCGACAACTGGACGGTCTACCCGAACCTGTGGGGTGTCCTGATCGGTCGGCCGAGCCTGATGAAAAGCCCGCCGATGAAGGTGGCGTTGGAACCGACTCGGCGCATGACCGCCGAGGCGCTGGCTGAATACGAAGCCGCCATGGCCGAGTATGAAGCGGCGGCAGACATTCAAGGCATCGAGGCGAAGGTGCTGCGTGGCAACATCGCCTCGGCGATGAAGGCCGGCGAGGACACCGAATCGTTTCAGGAACAGCTTTCGACGATCACCCGCCTGGAGAAGCCGAAGCGGAAGCGTTACACCGTCAACGATGCCACGGTTGAAGCGCTCGGCGAGATTCTGGCTGACAACCCGAACGGCGTCATCATCGAACGCGATGAACTGATCGGTTTGCTCAAGTCTCTGGAGCGACCAGGCCAGGAGGGCGCTCGCGCGTTCTATCTCGAGGGCTGGACCGGCGACGGCTCATGTGAATCTGACCGGATCGGTCGCGGCAACGTTCGCATTGATGGGTTCTGTCTGAGCATCCTCGGCACCATCCAGCCCGGACCTCTCGGCACCTACCTCGGTGAAGCCCTCCGTGGCGGCACTGGTGACGATGGCTTGATGCAGCGGTTTCAGATGGCGGTCTGGCCTGACGATCCCGGTAAATGGAATGTGGTCGACCGCTGGCCCGACTTGGACGCGAAAAATGCGGCCTATGCGGTTTACCAGCGCTTTGATGAGCTGCCTGCCTCGTCCATTGGCGAACTGCCCGGCGCGTTCGACAGTAACACGACACCATTCCTTCGGTTCAATTCCGAGGCCCAGGACCGGTTCTATGCATGGATGGTGGACCGCGAGAATCATCTTCGCAGCGGCACTGAACACCCCGCCGTGGAGAGCCACCTCACCAAGTACCGCAAGCTGGTGCCGGCGCTGGCGCTGATCATCCATCTGGCTGAGACCGACGGTGGCCCGGTCACGCTCGATGCCGTGACGCGGGCGGTTGGGTGGGCCGACTACCTCGAATGCCACGCCCGGCGCATCTATTCCCGTGGTATCCACCCGGCCACGGCCCACGCCCGAGCGCTGGCCCATCGCATTGAACAGGGCGATGTCAAGACCAGCTTCACCATCCGCGATGTGTACCACGGCCACCACTGGTCGCTCCTGGCCGATGCTGAGCAGGTTCAGCTTGCGGTGGATGAACTGATCGAACTCGGCTGGCTGCGTGCCGAGACGCTCAACACGCCGGGCCGGCCCAAGGTGGTCCATCACGTCAACCCCAAGGTGGCGGTCCCGACGCCGTAAACGGCCGCCATGGTTCGGGGGTTCAAAAGGTCCAAAAGCCCCGTCGGCTGACCTTCTGAACCTTTTGAACCGGCGAACCTGGGGCCCTTTTCGCGAGAGGGCCGGATTTGCACTTGCTTTCTTCGGCGACTGACCGCTGAGTGTGTCACGGAAGTCTCCCCGGAATGCTACCCGGGGGCGTGGTCCGGCATGAAGGGATTCGGATATGGCGAACATTTTCAGGAAGACTTACACCCAACACCTGCCCAAGCGGTGCGAAATCGTAGAGCGCCGGGGGCAACGCGTGGCGATGTGGATCGATCGGCGTGGTCGCAAGCACTACGACCAGATCACCACCGGCCAGCAGGGCCAGACGAAGATCATCCGCGAGAGTCCGACGTGGTTCGCCCGGTATCGGGATGCCGAGGGTATCGAGCGGATCGAATCGACCGGGTGCCGGGATGAGCAGGCTGCCCGGCAGGTACTGGCTGATCTGCTTCGGCGGGTCGAGCATGTGAAGTCGGGCATTTTGACCGCTGAACAGGATCGTCAGGCCGATTTCGCCGACCAGCCCATCACCAGGCACATCGTTGCCTATCTTGAGCATCTCAAGGCAAAGACGGTGCGCGGCAAGCGGGTGTCGGCCCACCATCGACGAAATGTGAAACACCAACTCGAACGTGTCGTGGCCGAGTGTGGATTCAAGCGTGTGGCGGACATCTCGCGCGAGGCGCTGGAAACGTGGATGAACCAGCGAGAAGCCGAGGGTATGGCTGGACGCACACGCAACACGCACCGGGCGGCGATCGTCGCCTTCTGCAACTGGTGCGTCGAATCGGGGCGGTTGAGCTTCAACCCGCTGGCCCGCCTGCACAAGGCGGATGAACATGGCGATCGTCGGCGAAGCCGAAGGGCGCTCACCGAAGACGAGATCACGCGACTGCTGCGAGCGGCGGAACTGCGACCAGTTGCTGAGCTGGGGCGCGAGAGCGTGGCCAAGCTGGATGGTGAAAAGACCGGCCGCAGAACCTGGACCAAGGCGGAACTCACATTCGTCACGCTGGACGCTGCCTACCAACGCGGGCTGAAGCTGCTGACGGATCAGCCCGAACGGACCGATGGGTTGATGTTCACCGGTCGGCAGCGGGCGCTCATGTACCGCATGATGATCTGCACCGGCCTGCGTAAGAGCGAACTGGCCAGCATCACCGTGGGGCAAGCCCACCTCGACGGCCAGTACCCCAGTCTCAAACTGCTGGCCAAGGATGAGAAGGCTGGCCGGGGCGCGATGATCCCCCTGCGGGCGGACCTGGTCGAATCGCTACGGGCATACATCGAAGACCTACACAGACGCGCCAGCGGGAAGGCACTCCAGCACGACGCGCACCTGTTCCCGATGCCCAAGGACATGATCCGCGTGTTCGACCGCGACCTTGCCGCCGCAAGCATCCCGAAGTGCGACCACCGGAATCGGGTGGTTGATCTCCATGCCCTGCGTCACACGTTCGGCACCCACCTCGCCCGGGCTGGCGTCGCCCCACGCGTCGCTATGGCGGCGATGCGGCACAGCAGCCTCGAACTCACCATGAACGTCTACACCGACCCGGCCCTGCTCGATGTGGCCGGTGCTGTCGAGGCGTTGCCTGCCTTCGGATCACCATCAGGCTATGCCACCGACCAGGCCATCTCAGTAGCGGGTTGAGGGCCCATCTTGACCTGACCATTTTACGATCTCGTGGGATCGACCCCGTTCGCCTTGCCCCAGTCCTTGCACGAAACCTTGCACGTCGAAACCGGGCGCTTGTACGAATCCTTGCACGGACGGTAGGCCACCGGTGGCAAACGTTGGCGTGTGTGGGCGACCCCCGGAAGGTGGCCTTGATGGTAAGGCTCGGTCGTAACTCGTCGTAACTCGCGACGTGGGCGAAAGACAGACGCCTTCGGGCGACGGGTGTCACGCGAAGGCGGCTACTGGCGAACTTCCGGGGGAAAGCGGGCGAAGGGACTCGAACCCTCAACATTCAGCTTGGAAGGCTGACACTCTACCATTGAGTTACGCCCGCTGCGTTGGGTTTTAGTGTACCAGAATTGCTGTGGGTCTCTCAGGGATTTCCTGGTGTGGAAGGCGGCATGGGTCTGGCCTTGGCTGTCTGATGTCGGTGCGGTTAGTGGTGGTTGCTGGTTACCCTGTTTGGGCGGCCAGATCGTCGGCTCTGACCTGCAATGCATTGAGTGAGGTTTCCAGGGAGACGCGGATCGATTCAAGCTGCCCATCGTCGGTATCCGGGGGGACGTAGAACGGCTCATCAACGATGATCGTGGCATGGCAAAGGGGCAGCGGCAGGCGGTATCGGTCCCAGGAGTTGAACTGCTGGCAATGGGACAATCCGCAGGCGACGGGGACGATGGGGGCTCCGCTGAGCTTGGCGATCGAGAGGATGCCGGACTTGACCTGACCTCGCGGGCCGCGGGGGCCATCGACGGCGACGGCGAGATTAACGCCCCCCTGCACAGCCTTGGCCGTCTCCAGCAGGGCTCGGGTTCCACCCTTTGAGCTTGAGCCACGGTAGCAACGGCAGCCAAGGTGGTGCAGGATGCCGGTGAGCACCTCGCCATCGCGACTTTGGCTGGTGATGACACCGAAACCCGAGTGGCGGTAGTGCCAGAGCACCGGAAAATGGGTGCCGTGCCAGAGCGCAAAGAGCACGCCTGTCTTGTGGTCTTCACCAAGCAGTACCTTGAGGTCACGCAGGCGAGGGGCCGAGACGGTCATGGTGGTTCCGATGAGGTAAACCACAGCCGCGCCGGCCAAGGCGATGGCACTTGCGCTGGTCAAGCGCTTGATCGCGCGAATGGGATTCGTTCTTTTCGTCTGATTGCCACTCATCATCAATGGTTGGGTCATCGGTCGGCCACGCCAGACGGTCGCATCATCGCGCGAACCGTGGCTGACCGTGTCACGAGTCATCCGGCGTATCCGAAGCCGACTCTTCTGGCCGTGACTTCAGTTCCGCGCCGGGCGATCGAAAGACGGTCAGGCAGGCAGTGTGACCATGGAGGAAGTTCCGGTTGCCGACGGGCCCGAACTCACCGGCGGAGAAACAACCGGCCAGCGGGAATCGGCCCAGCGCTTTGTGAATGATCCGGGTGTCGCCGTTGGGATGTTCGTAGAGCTGCGTGCCCCGCCCGTGGCAGGTGAAAAGCAGACCACCGCCCGGTGTCCCCTGCAATTGCTGAATCTGAAGCAACATTCGAAGGTCCTGCTCGGCCGCGCTGGCGTCGCGGATATGAAACTGAACCGTCTGGCCGACTCGAACCAGCGGATCACCGACCGCAATGCTCCCCGCCTCCTGATCGACGCCGACGAGTTGCCGGATGAGGAAGTCTCCGGGTCCGAACCGCTCGCGATACTCGGTGATGACGCGTCCGACCATAAGCGGCTGATGCCTGAGCAGTTCCTGGTCCTCCTCGGGCAGGCCCTCGGCCATCTCCTGAATGGCCTGAAGCGCGGACATGCCGCTGAGCCCGGTCACCACATGTCGCTTGGCACGGGTAATCACCATGGGCCGGCCCACAGGGCGGCACCCGGGGCTGACCGTGGTTACGGTTTCGACGTTACCGCCGACGGCCAGCCCGATAGCGCCTTCGGGGAAGCATTGGCCGTTGAGGACGAGTCGGTTGCTGCGCGGACGGCGACCGTGCGAGGCCATCCCGCCGATCACCGGCACACCGGGAAAGGCATCGTTGAGGGCGGGGAGAATCCGGATGGTCGGCGTACTGAAGGGGTCGGCCATCAGGAAGATGAACGAGGGGCGGGGCTGTCGCATGCCGGCGGGCCAGACGATCTTGCGCAACCGATCGGTGCCGTCGGGACCGGTGGCTGAGAAGATATCGGGATAGGAGAAGGTAAGCAGTTCAAGATCAGGTCCTTGAATGGCCAGGGCACCGAGGCCGCCGCCGTGCTCCAACTCGCGCCCACACCCGATCAGTCCCGATGCCGAGCCCGCGAGAAACGCGCGGCAGTGAAGCGCATCCCTGGCGCGCTGTGCGAAAGCGGGCAGGGCGTCGGCAAGCTTTCCGCTCCCGAACCCGAAAATCACATCGGCCCGACCATCACGAAACCCGGCTCCGATTTCCTTGATCGCCTCATCGATCGCCCGCCGCGGATCGTCGGATTCGCAAAGCGTATGGGCGAAATCAATGGCAGTCTGTTGCAGCGTCAATTTTGCGACCTCTATTTCGGGATGCAGAAGCATAGCGTCCCTGAATTC
>JAFIFY010000180.1 GCA_020831765.1 Phycisphaeraceae bacterium
TCTCTTTGATAGAGAGAGGCGGCTTCAGCTAATTCAGACATGAGGCTTCCGGCGTCCGCCGCCCGTCAGGAAGCCTGGGTAGAAGAGAACGAGAGAGAGGTATTACATGGCAGTGGGAAGATTTCTCGCAGTCGCTGCGGCGACTGGACTGTTTACGGCATCTTCGGCTTCAGCGGCGATCATGCTTCCGCCCGGCGCGATCGACTTGCGGCTTGATGGCCGCGCGGCGTTTGACACATCCATCGAGCCTCGCATCGATGTACAGACTGGTGCCCTGGTTTCGGTCGGCGATCCGCCGGTCAGCCTGCTGGGCTTTGGCAAGGTGGCGACCATCTACGATGACGCGACGGAAGCAACCGGCACCTTCACCGGGCAGTTGACCGGCGTGCTCACCGGCACGATCACCGACAGCCAGGCTTTCGTTGCCGGAGCGACCTCCACGAGCATCAAGTACGTCGTGTTCAGCAATCTGGATGTCGAACTGAACGTCTATTACGACGCGGACAATGATGTGCTGGTCATGCCCGATCACTTTGGGCAGCCCGCGGTGGTGCCCGCCGAAGCGACGCAGGGCGATCTGTGGCTAACGCTTACTGGCACGGCCACCTCGCTGCTGGAGATCGAATATTTCCGGCCGGATGCCAACAGCGACTTCAACAGCTTCTCCATCGCTCAGCAGACCTTCAGCGGCTCGAATTTCACGGTCACTGGTGGTACGTTCGCGGATCAGGTGATCGAAGGGGGAAGCGTTCTGGCCAGCCAGTTCGGCCCCTTTTCAGCCATGTTCGGCACCGAAGACTTCGACGGCGTCACGGTGAATGCTCCGGTCGATGCGCTGGTTCAGGCCACGTTCGAATTCGGCGTGACCATTCCCGAGCCGGCCAGCCTGGCCCTGATGGGCATCGGCGGCCTGCTGCTGATGGGCCGCACCCGCTCGGCCTGATCTCTCGAATCCATCCCAGAAATGAGCAACCACCCGGCCCCGCGCCGGGTGGTTGTCATTCACGGGCCATTCCCCCGCCCAAGCCGACTATCTCGCGGCGGCGCCGGGCGCATCGATGCCGCGACGTTGAAGCAAGGTGCCATCGAGACGATAGAGCTCGATCAGGGCGATTCGATAGTTGATCCGGGCTTCGACCTCCGCGATCCGCCCGGCCAGAAGATCGCGTTGGGCCTGGGCCACCTGAAAGGCCGTGGATGTGCCCACGGCCAGGCGCTCGGTCTCCGCCGCCAGGGTCTGCTCACGCAGCCGCCGGGTCGCGGCGCTGGCGGCGATCTGTGCATAGGCGCGGCCGACCTCGATGAAGCTCTGACGAACCTCCAACTCGACCAGATCGCCGAGATTGATCAGGCTCTGGGCCGACTGCATCCGTGTCAGTACCGCGCGCTGATGTTCGCCCTCGGCCTCATTCCGGCCCCACGGGTATTCAAACCGCAGGCCCACGGAAAGGTCATAGGTGTCGCGATCGAGATTGCCGACCGAAGAGCCGAAGGAATCGGCAAAACCGGTCTTGCCCAAACGGATGAACATGTCCAGCCGCGGGAGCAGGCCGTTCTCGGTACGGACAACCTCCAGGCGGTTCTGATCCAGCCGCAGGCGGGCCTCGTTGAGTTCCGGCCGGTAGAGGCGGGCCAGTTTCACGTGCTCATGGATGTCGAAGTCCGGCAGGTCGAGTGGTTCATCGGGCAGGGTCAGATCGAGTTGAACTTCCCATGGCTTGGTGCCTTCGGGCCGGATCAACCGTACGAGGGCAAGCTGGGTGTTATCCCTGCGGCTGCGGGCGTTGATCAACTCCTGGGTTCGCAGCGCGACCTCGGCATCGGCGGCGGCCTGTTCCTGCTCGGCCAGGACGCCCACCTCGATGCGCTGGCGGGTTTCGTTGGCCAGTTGCCTGGCCACCTGGAGGCCCTCTTCGAAGATGCGGATTTCCTCCTGGGCCAGAACGAGTTGCCAATAAGTGCGCTCGACCTGGGCGATCAGCGCCTGGGTATAGCCGCGCAGCTCGTAGTCGCCGGCCTCGCGTTCAAGCCTGGCCTGCCGGACACGGGCGAGATTGGCCGCCGGCGACGCCCCGGCCAACAGCGCCTGATTGAGCGAAACGCCCAATCGAGTCTCGTTGATGTCCGGAGCGCGGTTGGAAGCGGCGCGCGTGCCATGGGCCGTCAGCTCCAGGTCCGTGCCGGTGGCCAGGCGTTGGCTGATTCCGATCAGGGCCCCGGCACCCTGACTGGAGACATCGAAGTTTTCGCCGGTGGCGCGGCTGGCTTCGGTTCGCTGTTCACGCCGCCAGTCAAGCTCGGCGAAGACGACCGGATCGAACCGGGCCAGCTCGATCCGCTCGAATGTTCCGGCGATCGCCGGGCCAAGCCGCTGGGCCGCCAGACCCGGATGATGCTCAAGTGCCAGGGCCACGGCCTGTTCGATCGAAAGGTTGACCGGCCCGCTCTCAGCATCGAGCCGCGGCAGGTCCGGCGGCGCATCGTCCGACGGCTGATACTCGATCTGGGCGATCTGAACATCGACCTGCGCCGTGTCGGCCCGGCTGAGCCTTTCCCGCCAGTCGATGAACCTGTCGTCGAACCGATCGTGCGCGCAGGC
>JAFIFY010000028.1 GCA_020831765.1 Phycisphaeraceae bacterium
GGCGACCATCCGGCAGGTGTCGGCGTGGGCGCTGGACAATGGCGGGCAATTGCTGGCCGCGCGGGAGATCGATGTTCTGGAGTCTGAGCAGACGCGTACGAAACTGGAGCAGGTGATCATTCAGCGGGATCAGTCGCGATTCGATACGCCGGGGTGGGGCGAAGGCATTGCGCGACATCAGGTGATGCCCGATGAGGCATACGAACGTCGCATGGGGCTGCGTGAACATGACAACATCGTGCCGCCTGAGGAAGTCCAGCGTGTGCGTGGCGCGATCGAGCGTCAGTCAGGGTTCGATTCCCGACCCCAGGGACAGGCATACGCCCGTGGCGCGCCTTTGAACTCCAGGCCGTTGACGATCGAATTGGATACCGAGCAGTTGGCCGGGCTTTTTGAGCAGATCGCGGCGGATGAGGCGGTGACGGTTGTGATGGATTCGCAGAACATGGCGAGAGCGCAAGTGGCGTATGATTCGTTGCAGGATCGAGATGCGATCGCAGGTGCGCGGCGGACTCTGACGCGACACACCGAAATGGCCGTTCCACCCGCTGAATCGGAATCGCCCCTTGATCGCGCAAACGGCCGGCCCTCGGGCGCGCTGACCCCCGAGGTGCCGATCGAGTCAACGCCTCCACCCGCCCAAACCGGTGAACGAATGGCCGATGCCAGAGGGCGCCCGGCGATCATGTCCGAAAGTGAACGGCCCGGCCTGGATATCGCACGAGGCAGGGTTCAGTCAACGATCACCATGGAAAATGGGGGGCTGGTCGGTTCGCTTCGCATGAACGCAGCGCACTGGCAGCGGGTGGTCCAACATGCGGCCCTGAATCAGCGATTCATCGGTGATCACTGGCATGCCGAGGATGCCGGGATGGGAGGGGCGGCTGGCGGGCTCTCGCTTGAAAATGGGCGTTCGGTTGACCTGGAGCGGGAAAAGGCCGATTTACGGGACGTCCCGGCTCCTGGGGATGCTCCCAGGGCTCGCCCCGGAGTGGGGGCGGATCCAATCACCGAACCACCTGCGCCCACAACCGATACGGATCGGGCTGGAGCTGGGCTTGAGGCTCAGGATACGGCGGTGGCGCCTCGCCGACTCGCGGATACGGAGACTGGCGGCAGTCGCGCCGGCGGCATTGCCGAGCTTAGGAGTAGGGTGGCCGACTCACAGTCGCAGCATGGTCGGCGAAGTGGGCGTAACGTAATCGTGGAAGTGCTTGTCATCCCGCGTCAACAGGTTGATGAGCTCATTGAAGCGCAAAGACGGATTGAAAACCGCTGATGCCCGCGGCTTTCAGTGATCATGGCCGCGCCGGTGGCCATGGTCGGCTCGAGACACCAAGTTGCGCAGCTTCCGATCAGGTCGTGTAGTCGGCATTGATGGCGATGTACTCTCTTGAGAGATCGCATCCAAGCCATCGCGCCTGCCCCTTGCCCAATCCGAGATCGATCTCGATGATGATCCGATCGGCCTTCATGGCCGCTTCCAGTCTCCTGTGCTGCGCGGCGGTGTGCTTTACCGGTTCGCCCCGGCGGCAGACGGCGAAACCGGCGATGGTGATGTTCACCCGATCCGGCCGGACGCGCGCGCCGCTCTTGCCGATGGCCATGACCAGGCGGCCCCAGTTGGGGTCCGCGCCGTGAATGGCGGTCTTGACCAATGGGCTTCCCGTGACCGAATGGCCGATGCGATCGGCATCGGCGACGCTTGCCGCCCCGGTGATGCGAACCTCGAACAGGCGCGTGATGCCTTCACCATCGAGCACCACCTGCTCGGCCAGGTCCATGCAGATCGATTCCAGCGCCCGGGAGAAGCGGGCGTAATCCGCATCCGAAGCGCGCAGCGGTTTGTGGCCGCTGTCACCGCTGGCCAGGAGCAGCACCATGTCGCTGGTGCTGGTGTCATGATCGACGCTGATGCGGTTGAAGCTCTGGTCGACGGCGTGCTTGAGGGCGCGGCGGAGCAGTGGAGCGGGGCAGGCGGCATCGGTGGTCAGGAAAACCAGCATCGTGGCCATGTTGGGCGCGATCATGCCACTGCCCTTGGCGATGCCACCGATGTGGACGGTCCGTCCGCCCAGACGCATACGGCGAAGCGCGGACTTGCTGCGCGTGTCGGTGGTGAGGATGGCGGTGGCCGCGGCGTGATCGGCTTCAACGCCGCGCGAAAGCCGGGGGGCTAGATCATCAATACCCTTGAGGATCTTCGCCATTGGCAGCCGATGGCCGATGACGCCCGTTGAACCGGGCAACACATCACCGATGCGCATCGGACGCCCGAGCGTTCCGGCCACGTGCGCTGCCATCGCGCGGGCATCTTCCAGCCCGGCGCGGCCGGTGCAGACGTTGGAGGCACCGCTGTTGCACACGATGGCCATGGCGCGGCCGGAGCGAAGATGCCGACGCGCCACGATCACCGGCGCACCGGGCATGCGGTTGGTGGTGAAGACCCCGGCGGCATCGCAGGGATGGTCGGCGACGATGAGCGCCAGATCGGGCTTACCCGATGCCTTGATGCCGCAGATTCCCCCGGCGGCGCGGAACCCGCGGGGCACGGTGATGCTCGGGGTCGGTGATGATTGTTCGCTGGATGGACGGCTCATAGCCGCGCATTATGCTTCACGCGGCGCTTGAATGGAAACCGCACCCGCCACGGTCGGCCCGTCGGCACGCACCGGCATCAGCGCATCGGCCAGCCGGATCCGCAGGCCTTCAAGCAGGTTGCGGCCCCGGATCGTCTGCACGAGGTTGTCCTGCTCGTCGGTATCGCCCAGCATGTCGAAGAGCGTCAGCGGCGTCTGGCGGGCGGTATCGAAGCTCACCTTGTATCGTTCGGTTTCAAGCAGAATGCGTTGGCTGTATTCACTGATGCAGGCTCCGGCCGTGAGGGTGCGGAATTCCTCCTGGCGGAGCATCGGCAGGACCGAGCGGCCGGCGGCGGCCGGTTCCAGTTCGGCCCCTCCAAGTTCGGCGATGGTGGCCGCCACATCGACGGTGCTCAGGAGTGTGCCTTCGGAGACCGGCTTGGCGGGTTTGCGCGGCGGCACGAGCACGAACGGCGTTTCCACCGATCCGCCAAAGAACGATCGATGACCGATCAGGCCGTGTTCGCCCAGCAGGCAGCCCCGGTCGGAGGCCAGCAACATCCACGTTCGGCTCTGGTCGATGCGTTCATCCATCGCCATGGCCAATCTGGCCATGGCAAAATCCAGCAGGCTGACCCGTCCCAGATAATCGGCTCGAATCCGGGCCAGTCGGGTCGGGTCGACGCGCTGCAGAAAAGACCGGGGGTAGTCCAGTTCGGCCAGTTGATCCAGCCGGGTGAAGTCCGGCATGGTCCAGCCGTCTTCGAGTGAATCGGGACTGATCAGATCGCCACCAAGAGCAGGCGGCGCAAGGTCGTTGCCCGGCCCGGTGAGCATGACGATCAGCGCCCAGGGCTTATCGCCGGGAAGCTGGACAAGCTGCCGCGCTGCTTCCTGCATGATGAAGCCGTCAACATCATCGGCCGGGTCCATGACCAGGCGGTCCGGTTCGAACGGCCCGCGCCTGAGGCGCTGGCGGCGCTGATGAAGCACCGCGGCGGTCAGGCCCTTGCTTCTGGTGTTCTTGAGATAAGCGCACGATCCGACATCCTGCGAATCGACATCGTGAACGATCACCGCTTCCTTCAGGTGCCGGGCGATCGGTGCGACCGTGCCGACGCCGACCGTGTGATAGCCCTCGGCGGCCAGCGCCGCGGCCCACCCATCGCATGCCGGGGCCCCGCTCCGTTGCGTCAGCAGGCCGTGTTGGCGTGCGTGCCGCCCGGTCAGCAGGCTGGTCATCGCGCCGGGGTCGGCGGGCGTTGCGCTGGTGGCGACCAGGCGGATGCCCCGATTGCTCAGGGCATCGATGTTGGGGGTGGCCAATGGCCAACTGCCCGCATCGCCCAGGGCATCGTTACGAAGGCCATGGGCCAGGACGATGATGAGGTTACGTCGAAAACTCATAGGTCAAGGATCATGATAACCCCGCTTTTCTCATGTACGTCTGAATTGGGCTTTTGCGCTTGCAGCTTTGTCTGATACCTTGCAGGTTATGGCGATTCTGACGGCTGCGAACATTCATCTGAGCCTGGGCACCCGGGTTCTGCTCGACGGGGTCAACCTCAACCTCTCAGCCGGTCAGCGTTTAGGGCTTGTCGGTCGTAACGGTTGTGGCAAGAGTACGTTCC
This sequence comes from Phycisphaeraceae bacterium, assembly GCA_020831765.1. Lineage (GTDB taxonomy): Bacteria > Planctomycetota > Phycisphaerae > Phycisphaerales > Phycisphaeraceae > JAFIFY01. The sequence continues at coordinate 4,214 of JAFIFY010000028.1, forward strand.
TGAAGCTGCTGGCCGGTGTCGAGGGCATCCGGCCCGATGCCGGGCAGATTCAACCCTCGCGTAACGCCACGGTCGGATATCTGCCCCAGGATGCGGAGGTTCAGGGCGAGCGGACGCTCTGGGAGGAAGCGGTCGCGGCGATGGGCAATCTTCAGGAGCTTCACGAACACGCCGAGGCGGTCGCACGGCAGATGGCCGAGACCGGCGATGATGATGAACTGGCGCGGCTGATGAAGCGGTATGAGCAGCTTGAGCATCAGATCGAAGCCGGCGGCGGGTATGCGGTGGAGCATCGCATCGAGGAGACCTTGCACGGCGTGGGGTTGGGCTCGGAACTGTTTCAAGTTCGCGCTGACAAGCTTTCGGGCGGTCAACGGGGGAGGCTGGCGCTGGCGCGGCTGTTGCTCAATGCGCCGGATGTGCTGCTGCTGGATGAACCAACCAACCACCTGGATATCGAGGGCCGCCAATGGCTGGAGACCTATCTGAGGGAATGCAACGAAGCCGTGGTGCTGGTCTCGCACGATCGATGGCTGCTCAACCGCATCGTCGATGGCATCGCCGAGCTCGAGCAGGGCAAGCTGATGCTCTATCCGGGCGATTACGAGAGCTTTCGCGAGCAGCGGGCGTTGCATCGGCTGACTCAGAATCGCGCTTATGAGAAGCAGCAGGAGATGTTCCGCCGAGAGCAGGCCTTCATCGACCGCTACAAGGCGGGCCAGCGGGCGCGGCAGGCCAAGGGCCGCGAGCGACGGCTCGAGCGGCAGATGCGCGATGAGGCGCTGGAACGTCCGGTCGAGCTGGGAGAACTGAACCTGGGGCTGCGCTCGGTCAGCCGATGTGGCGACAAGGTGATCGAAGCCGAGGGCCTGTCCAAGAGCTACCCGGGCAAGCCGCTATTTGGCGGGCTGGACCTGCTGCTGCGGCGGGGCGACTGCCTGGGTGTGATCGGTCCCAACGGGGCGGGCAAGACCACGGTGGTCAACTGCCTGCTGAGTGAACTGGAGCCGACGGCGGGCAAGGTGCGCATCGGCAGCGGTGTGAGCGTGGGGTACTTCCGCCAGATGAACGATCACCTGGACCTTTCGCGAACCGTGGTCGAGTATCTGCGTCCGTTCGTGGCTGACAACACGGAGCAACAGGCCCGCGATCTGGCCGGGGCGTTTCTTTTCAGCGGCCAGGAGCAGGACAAACCGCTGGGCGTGCTCAGTGGCGGGGAGCGAAGTCGAGCGGTGCTGGCCGGGCTGCTGGCTTCAGGACATAACCTGCTGGTGCTCGATGAGCCGACCAACCATCTGGACCTGTCGGCTTCCGAGCGGCTTGAGGAATTCCTGATCGGCTTTTCCACGCCGCAGCGCAACAGCGAAGGTGTCGGTACGCTGATCCTGATCACGCATGACCGGATGCTCTTGACGCGGGTGGCCAAGCGGTTGTTGATTCTTGATGGCCAGGGCCATGCCAGGCTCTTTGACGGCAACTATGAACAATACCTTCAGAGTCTGGCATCACGCATCCAGCGCGACGCGACTGCCTCGGGCATGCCGCTTTCCGGGGCCGGGGCCGGGGGCGGGGGCGCGGCCGGGGGTGGCAAAGGCGAAGGCGCGGATGGTCGATCGGTCGGGGGCCGGGATGCGACGGTGCGGACCAACTCTCGGACCGACACCAAAACCAAGCCGCGCAAGGCCGGCGGAGCGCTGACCAAGCTCAGTGATGCAGCGCTGGAGAAACGCATCGCCGAACTGGAAGCGAAGCTGGCGAAGATCGATGAGCAGATGATGGACCCGGCCGTGCTGCGCGATGGTGAAAAGGCGCGCGAGCTGCATCAGCAGCGTCAGCACACCGCCGAAGAACTGGAACCGCTTGAAGATGAGTGGCTCCGGCGCGGCGAGATGCCGAATGCTTGACCTTCCGGTCGATCCCGAACCGCCTTTCGGAACTGAAGTGAACGGAGAACGGCAATGGGGCTATGATTAAGGACAAAACGGTTTGATGTTTGGAGGTTCCATCGATGAACCGCAATCGCCTCAATTTTGTCGTTGATCTGTTGACCTTCATCGTTGCCCTCGCCCTGGTGTCGACCGGCCTGATGATCTATCTGGTTCTGCCGCCGGGTAGCGGACGGGGCAAACTGCTGCTGCTGGGCATGGATCGTCATGCGTGGGGTGAGTTGCACCTTGTGATCGCCCTGGTGGCGATCGCGCTGGTGTTGCTCCATGTCGCATTGCATTGGCCGTGGGTTTGCACGATGGTTTGCCGCGCGATGAAGCGGGGCGATCGGGCGATGCCTGAATCGCGGAGTCGTTCGCTGGCGGGGATCGCCGCGGTGCTCGCCGTCGTGGGTTTGATTGGCGGGCTGTTGTGGGGCGCTGCGATGATGGTCGAATCAGGCGATCGCGACCCGGCCGACACACCGGCTGGGCAACGCGAGCACCGGGACGAACGCAGTCAGGCCGACGCTGGTGGCGAACGTTCCGGCGGCGGGATGCGGGAGCGCCACCGGTTGCGCGGCGGCGGACGCGAATAACAACCGGCCGTATCCTCTCCACCAAACCCGTCTTTCGCGATGTCCGCGTTATTGTCACGCCGTGGGTATGGGTGAACACCCTGATGAACCAACGGCGGGGGCTGGTGCGGCTGGTCCGGCTCCAACGCGGCGAATCAGCCCGCCGGTTGCGAAAGCGCCCACGTGTTCGAAATCTGGTCGGATGGGCCGAGAGAGCGTGCCCGCTACTCGTCAGAATCGCAACCAAAGTTATCTCAGAAGTTTACGGCACGCCCAGCGATTGAAACCCGTTCGACTCAGGGAAAAATACTTATAATCGATTGCTGATAAAATACTTGCGAACACCTAATATGCTCTTGAGATGTTCGCTGCCTGCTCGGGTGGTTAACACTCGTCGACCTCGGGCAGCAAGTTGCCGTGCCTGCTCGGCTTGGCTACATGGGACGAGTCTATCGACATGTGATTGATCTGTCCAGATCTTTTTGGCGCGCTCTCTGGCTGTTAAGCGCTTGTGAATGCACCGGTTGTCTCGCGCCTGTTAGCCAGCGGGTTGCAACGGCTCTGGTTGCTGTGGACATAAACGCACTCACATAGTAAAAAATGCGTGCGTAATTGACCGATTTGAGGTGCTCAGGTGCCAAGCGTCCATGAACAAGCCAGGCAGGTGTTCCGCTCCCAGGGTGGCATCCTGCGTACCCGCGAGGCGCTGGCGGCGGGAATTCATCGCCGGACGCTCTATGAACTTCGCGATGCGGGCGAGCTCGATCAACTGGCCCGCGGGGTGTACCGGCTGGCCGATATGCCTCCGCCGTCTGATCCCGACCTGGCGACGGTGGGCAAACGCGTGCAAAAGGGGGTGGTGTGTCTGATCTCGGCGCTGGCATTTCATGAGCTCACCACGCAGATACCGCATGTGGTTCACCTGGCGCTGCCCCGCACCGCACGCACGCCCAATCTCGAATACCCGCCGCTGCAGGTTTATCGCTTTTCCGGGCAGGCGTATAGCGATGGCATCGAGCAGCACACGATCGAAGGCGTAGAGGTGCGGGTCTACAGCGCTGAAAAGACGCTGGCCGACTGCTTCAAGTACCGCAACAAGATCGGGCTGGATGTCGCGCTCGAAGCGCTGCGGGCCTACCGCGCCCGGCGCGGGGCACGGCTCCAGCAGGTGCTGGAATACGCACGGGTGTGTCGGGTCGAGAAGGTCATGCGGCCATATCTGGAGGCCAGCATATGACCGAACGTCCGCTGAAGAACGTCGTGGCGTCGATCCATCAGCGTCTGCTCAATGCCTCGAAGCAGATCGGTCGAGCGTTCAATGACCTGGTGTTGTACTACGCTATCGAGAGGTTTCTGTATCGGCTGTCACAATCGCCGCATGCCGATCGCGTCGTGCTCAAGGGCGGATTGATGCTCAATGTCTGGAATGCACCGATGACACGGGTCACCCGTGACATCGACCTGCTGGGCAGATTCAGCAACGACCTGGATCGGGTTGCCGACGTGGTTCGCGTTGTGTGCAGCGTCGCCGTTGAGGATGATGGCCTGGTCTTTGACCCGACAACCGTGACGACCAGGCGCATCGCCGAGGACGCCGATTACGAAGGCGTTCGCGCCACGTTCAGGGGGAATTTCGGCAAGGTGCCGCTGGCGATGCGGATCGACTTCGGGTTCAGCGATGTCATCACCCCGGCACCGGTGCCCATCACCTACCCCAGCGTGCTGGATCATTCGCCGCCGAAGCTTATGGCCTACAACCGCGAGACGGCCGTGGCCGAGAAATTCGAAGCGATGGTCAAGCATGGCGAGCTGAACAGCCGGATGCGCGATTTCTTCGACGTGTGGGTTCTGGCGCAGACCTTTGCCTTCGATGGCCGACTGTTGGCGGATGCCGTTCGCGCCACGTTTGACCGGCGTCAGACTGCGATCGAGATCGAGCCGGTCTGTTTCAGCGACCGCTTCGTCACGACGCCGGCCAAAGTTGCGCAGTGGAATGGCTTCATCAAGAACAGCCGCGTTGCACCAGCACCAACAGGCTTCGCTGCGGTGGTCGGGCATGTGGAACAATTCCTGAAGCCGATCGCACAGGCACTGGCCGAGGACGAGGCGTTCGAACGGCAATGGCCTGCAGGTGGAACATGGCAATGAGCTATTCGCGCTTCTTGTATCGCTCGATCTCTTCCTTGATGTGCAGGTGGAACGAGCGCATCGGGTCGAGCACGCGCTTGATCTCATCGGGCGAAAGGCCTGTCTCTTTGAGTTCCCTCTCGCGCTGCGCTATCCGTGCATTCGCCTCCGCCAAACACCGGACCGCATCGAGGTGCTCGCCCCGGCCGTTGATTGTTGCCCCGAACATTTCCGGAGCCATGCGATCAATACGCTCCCGACGTTCAGGAGTCATTCTGTTCCGCAGCTTGTCGAAATCCTGCGCCATCGGTTCGATCTTCAGCCAAAGTCGAGCTTTCGTGCCACCGACAACGGCAGATACAGGTGCCGCTCGTCCTCGGCCAGCGGCGTGAATCCTTATTTCAGGTAGAAGTGACGGGCGCTGTCTTTGATCACGACGACCTCGACGGCGTGAATGCCCATCTCGTCGGTGATACGGACGATCCGCCCCAAAACGTCAATCAGCAGGTCTTCGCCGAGACCCTGACCCTGCATCGACCGATCGACGACCAGGCGGCCGATGTATGCCACCGGGATCGGGTAGCGCGGCAGTCGCTTCCTCAGATCATCCGGCACCAGATCGAAAGCAACGAAGCCCGCCGAGGTTGCGTAGTACCCGATAATCCTGCATTCGCCGGCGGAAGCCACCGCGACAAAGTGCTGACTGAGCCCGGCTTTCTCGTTCTGGCCCGCGAAGCGTTGAAGGTACTCGTCGAGTTCGACGACGCCACAGGAAAACGCGGCGCGATCGTGTCGCTTGTGGATATTCTCGATTACCCGCGATGATGCGTCAGGATTGATCGCGGAATATCGGGGAGTTGGATAGCGGACAACGGTCGCCGAAGGAGTAACCATAGCCGTAACTTTTCCATCTTCCCCCTGGTTTGAAGCCGTACCAGCCGCGACGGGAGATGGGTTCAGGCCGGGGGTTGCCGGTGATCGGGGAGGAACTCGGTGAGGTTGTTGGTTGAGGTTTCGGGCAGGCGGTCGCTCGAGGATTTCGGCCCGGGACTGAGCATTCCGCCGCCGCCGCGCGGGAACCATCGAGGGCGCTGACCCATCACCATCAGATATCGAATCATCGAGTGGGGTATTCATCACCCCAGCATCACGACATGGCCAACTCATTGGAAGACGGAGTTGATGGGACGGACACAACCGGCCGAACGCGGGACGACGCTGATCAACCCTTGACCGCACCGACGGCGATGGCCTTGACGATGTGCTGGTGAAGGATCAGGAACAGGATGATCACCGGGACGATGATGATCGCCGCCGCGGAGTTGATCAGCGGCCACCAGCCCTGATGGCCGCGCTGAAAGCTGTAGACCGCAACGGCCAGCGGCTGCATGTCCGGATCGCTCATCGTGCATAGCAGGGGAATGAGAAACTCGTTCCAGGCGCCGAGGAAGGCGAACAGGCCGATGGTCAGCACGATGGGCCTTGCCATGGGCAGGGCGACATCGAAGAATGTCTGGAAGGTGCCCGCGCCGTCGATCCGGGCCGCTTCCTCCACTTCCTTGGGCAGGGTCAGGAAGAAGCCGGCCATGAGGAAGGTATGCCCGATGGCGATGCCGGCCAGCCAGAGCGTCATGCCCAGCAGCCCTTCAAGCAGTCCCACCGATTGAAGCAGCCGGAAGATGGGCACGATGATCGATTCACTGGGCGCCACCGCGCCGGCGATCAGCAGTCCCAGGATCAGCATCTTGCCCGGGAACTTCAGCCGCGCCAGCGCATAGCCGAGCATGGAAGTCATCAGCAGCGTGATGAACACCACCGCGACGGTCACCACCAGACTGGTGATGAAGTGCAGATAAAAGCGAAGCTCGCTCCAGACCAGGGCGTAGTTCTCCTGCTCGATCAGAGTCCGTCCGAGCAAGTCCAGTTCGATCAATTCATTGATGGCCGCCTGGGCGATGTCCGGCTCGGCGATGTCCTGGTTGCTCATGAACTCGCCGAGGGTGATGCGATAGGGCACAAAGGTGGCCAGTCGTTGTCGCCGGGTCTGGTCTTCCTGGTGGAGCATCGCCAGCAGCCCGGCCTGGGCCACGGGCCGGGTGAGTTGACGACCCGTCAGCTCCTCCATCGCTTCATGGCGGACGCGGATGTGCAGTTCGATGCGCTGGGCGGGTGTCAGCTCGCCGTCATCTCCGGCCGCCTCGGTTCGGGCGGCGATGTCATCGATCAATCCGGGTACATGCTCGCGGGCGTGTTCGGTGAGGCCGTACTTGAACACCGGGTAAGGACGCGCGCGGTTGGCCGCGGCCTCGGAAGTGGTCTGGAGCGAGGTGCCGATCATCCAGCCGAAGGGATATAGATTGGCCAGGCCCAGCACCAGCAGCACGAGCACGACCAGCACCTTCCAACTGCGATAGCGCAGCCAGTTTTCGAAGCGCTGCGAGCGGGTCATCGCGGTTCGGTGCGTGACCCGGGTTGAGCGATCGGCGGCGGGATGTTGCGGCCGGCCGGTTGGCGCTGGTGGGGGGGTCGGGGGTAGCTCAGCCATGGTTGCCCTCCCGCGTCGGCGCGCCGATGGGGTCGGGCAAGCCCGGCTCCTCGGTCTGCACCTTCCGTGCCTGCTGTTCCAGGGCCAGGCGCTTGCGCCATCGGCTGGCGATGAACCACACATTGACCGCGATCACCGTGCCCAGGAGCAGCGCGTAAACGATGCCCAGGCTCGAGGCGTAGCCCAGATTGGGATCCTGGTTGTCCGGCCGGGTGAAGCCCCACTTGAAGATGTACGTTGCCGCGACTTCGCTCCGGTGCTCGGGGCCGCCCTCGGTCAATACCCACACCGAACCGAACGCTCGCGCTGCCCCGATGATCGAGTTGAACAGGATGACGATCAGGATGGGTGATAGTTCGGGGATGGTGATGTGGACGAACCGCTGCGCCGGGCCGGCACCGTCGACGCGCGCCGCTTCGTAGAGGTCCGGCGAGATCGATTGCAGGCCCGCCAGAAAGAGAATGATGGTGAACGGCAGGGCGTTCCAGATGGCGACGACCATGACCATGTAGAGTGCCGTCGAGCCATGCCCCAGCCAGTCCACCGCGCGCCCCGGCTCTTCAACAAGACCAAGCCAGTACGGCAGGCGGTCCAGGCCCAGCGATGAGAGCACTTCATTGAGCGCCGAATCCGTTCCGCCCAACAGGCCCAGGAAGATGACGCTGATCACCGCAAGCGAGGTTACCAGCGGAATGAAGAACATGATGCGGAATACCCGGTTGGCCCGCAATGGCAGGTTCAGCATCATCGCCAGAAACAGACCCAGCGACACCTGCACCGCCGTGACGCCCACGACGTAGACAAGCGTGTTCGGCAGGACGCGATGCCAGAAGGTCTTGTCGCCGAATACCCGGGCGAAGTTGTCGATGCCGACGTAGCGAAGCGCGCCCAGGCCGCTTCCGGAATGGAGCGCCAGGTAAAACTGATAGATCGCCGGGTAAAGCACGAACGTAAAGAGCGCCAGCATGGCGGGGATGACGAAGATGTACGCTTCCCAGTGCCGACGCGCATCGCGCAGTGTCGGTTTGAGTCTGGATTGGCCGTTGGGGTGCTTGCGGAATGCCAGCCAGCCGATCCACCCGGCGATGACCAGGCTCATCATTCCGGGAATCCACAATGCGATCAACGGGCTGGTGCCGGGCTTGAACGCCAGTTCCTGCGGCTCGAGATCGCGAAGGTGTTCGGGTAGTTGCGCGCGTAACGCCTCGACCTGCGCCATGGCCTCATCATCGACACCGGCCATCTGCTGACGACGGAAGAACTCGGCCGCGCGAGTCGCATCCCAGTCTTCGAAGCGCCAGTGGCTTAGCGGCTGAATACGGCCCTCTTCGATTCGCTGGCGGACACTCTCATTGGCCTGGTCGCTGAAATCGCGCAATCCCTGGAGGACACCCTCGTTCATGCCCGTCTCAAAGAACGCCCCGCGAAGCAGGTCCTCCGGCCGGGTAGCGCGGACACGGTCATGCGCCGGCGGCTCGGGCCACAGTTGGCTGTGTTCATTGAAGACCCGCCACGCATCGGGCTGATACGGCATGGGGAACCATTCGGCGCGCTTTTCCGGATCATTCAGAAACTCCGCCACCTCGTATGTGCCCGGCATGCTGCCGCGCATCGTCCCGAACCGTTGAACCTCCGGGCTCTGGCCATACTGCATCCACATCCACGCCTGACGCGGACTGTCGGAAAGCGAAGTAATGGCCTGGATCGCGCCGGCGCCGCCCCGGTGGGCGACCCCGCGGCCCAGTTCCATGCCCAGCAGTTCCTCGGTTTTTTCATCCGGCACCGGGATCGGAGCGCTGCCGATGTCCTCGCGCGCCCAGCCGACACGCTCGACGCCGATCAGCGCCGCGTGCCAGCCGTCGATCAGCATCGCCGCGTTGCCGCTGGCCAGCTCGACGCGGACATCTTCATAATGCCGCGTCTGGGTGCCCGGCAGGATGCACTGGCGCTGATGCAGACGATGGAGCATTTCGAACGCGCCGAGAATGGCCGGATCATCCCAACGATACTGCCCGGTTGTAAAATCGAATCCGCGTGAGCCGGCCGTGGCCGCCAGCGGTCCGATGCCCCGCATCAGGTCAGCGGGACGCTGGCCCTGGATCACCAGGCCGTAGGGCGGCCCATGCGTCTGGCCCTGCGCTGCGGCGCGGGCCCGGCCGTACTCACTGATCAATTCCGCAGCGCGGAACATCTCATACCAGGTGCGCGGCGGGCGGGCATTGCCCGATTCATCCACCAACGGCACTTCCTCAAGCTCATCGGCGCGCCCCTGGTCCACGAAGAACTGATGCGCTTCGCGGAAGATGCGGCGGTTGTAGGTCAGCGTGTCGAAGCTCGTCACCCCGCGGAAGCCGACGATCCGGCCGTGCATCGCCAGCACGCGCGCCGCTTCCTCCGGCCGCCTCTGGATATTGGCCAGCACCGGATCACTGGGGTTGACGAAAAACCGCACCAGCGAGTCCTCGCCACCCACACGGTTTTCCAGAAAGTTCGGTTCCTGCTCCAATTGCCATTGCAGCAGGTCATCCATGGGCCGGATCATGCCGGATCCGACCATCTCGCGCAACTGCGCCAGGTCCACGCCCATGATGTCCGGCGGATTGCCGCTCAGGAAACTGGCAAAGACGATGTCATCCAGCCCGCCGGTCTCGCGGAAGTTGGGCCGGACCTGAATGTCCCGGTGCTGGCGCATGAACTCGCGGACCAGCATCCGCTCGAACTCGGGCGAGCCGGAACTGGTCCAGAACACCACCTCGTGCTCGCGCAGATGTTCCGGGCCCTGGATGATGTCCGTCAGGTCGCCCCAACGCCACAGAATGATGGCCAGGCCGATCCCCACCAGGATGATCGCGAGCGGCTTACTCTGCATCAGGTCGATTCCTACGGGTTGGAGGGGTTCCGTGCCTCCTCAGGCGGTGCCGCGACAAAGCCGATCCGGCCTTCGAGCACCCACCCGAGCTCCCCATCCTAGCAGGATCGACCCGCCGCTCAATTCACGGCCGGAATCTCGTGTTATCAGGAGGCGTAAGGGCAGGCGTCGGAGAATCCGGCCCTTCGGCACGGTCAGAGCGTGCCGACGTGGTTCTTCCGGCCGCGCTGGACTTCCGGGCGAATTCGGTCCACGATCACTGCTGGTCGAAATTGAAGATGAAGTCGCGCGTCGGGCCGTTGCGCTGCGTGTTACCCGGATACGGTTCAAACAGTGTGGTGCTTACGCCCTTGGCATGGCCGTCGAAGAATGCCATGTTGGTGTTGCCTTGCATTCCATCGTCGATGAATGGCGCGTGGCGGGCCAGCACGCGCGTGGGAAAGACGATCGAGGCCGTCGCCTCCAGACCCAGGATGAATTCCGAGTCGCGCTCAATCCGGTCGGTGCGCAGTCCCATCCAGCGACCCCACTGGGAGCCGCGATCGGAAAAGATCACAACGAACGGCGACTGGCGATGGCGATGCGTGCTGTTGAGTTGATACCAGGTGCGCACCGCCACGCCCTCGAAGCTCATCGGCAGGGATCCATCGGCCGAGTCGGTGCCGTCGGTCGGGTCCCAGCCGAAGTGGCCGGGTTGGGAGCCGGGCATGGTGATGGAGCCTGTTGCGCGCTCGGTGCTACCCTCCGGGCAGCGGAAGATGCTGTCGGGGATGCTGATGGCCGGCTCGGGGTGACCTTCCGAGACGTAACCGAAGCGGACGAATATGTTGGCGAAACTATCACGCTCGTTGAATTCCGGCGGGCGGCTGCCGTGCCCGCTCTGGCGGACTGATGCGGGCACCAACATCTGACCATGGTCATTGGAATAGAGACTCGATGCCGTGGCGATGCTGCGCAGGTTGGTCATGCACTTGAGATTCCTCGCCACCGCGCGGGCCGTGCCCAGCGCCGGCAAGAGCAGGCCGATCAAGAGAGCGATGATGGAAATCACCACGAGAAGTTCGATCAGGGTGAACGCTGGACGTAGGCTTAACCTTGGCATGGGGCGAATGCCTTGCTGCTGTGCAAAAGCGCGTAATTCCAGAGAGCGTGCATCAGGGAGCGTGCAGCCTCCGGGTGAACATCCAGAAGCGTGATCATCGTCCACGCCGATCAGCATCGATTTCATCGAGAACCAGAATGAAGCGGCTTCGGTTGTCGGCGACACTTCCAAAACCATCGATCAGATCCATCGCCGCCTGTGAGAACACGAACCCGGCGGCTCCATCCCCGGTCATCACGTTCCAGCCCGGCTCTTTGACGTGGGAGGTCGCCGGCAGGCTGTGTATCACATCCGTGCCGATGATCTTCCCCGAGGTGGTGTCATCCAGGCGCTGAATGAGCCGATCGCCTCCGCTTGTTATCCACGGATTGAAGTAATAGCTGGTCCGGATGCCGATGGCGCCGAAACCCGGCGGTTGTGCGGGCGTCGCCCACGGCCGGTAATCGACGTACTGAAAGCCGGTCTGCTGGAAGCTCGGGCAGTACATGACTCGGCCATCGTTCAGATACTGACCTGGATGCACGTGCCCAAGATTAAGCCAGCGCGGGTTATCTACGGCAGGGCCACGCATCCACCAATATGCGAAATGTGGGCGACTAAGCTGATCTCTACCCATCACACCGTTCCGTATCTCGTAAGGGGGAAGCCATCCATCGTGATCGGTGGCGTATCCGGTCACGGCGATGCCCTGCTGGCGGAGGTTCGAGGCGCAAATTACCCGCTTGGCCAGGTCACGCGCCGCCCCGATCGCCGGCAAGAGCAGGCCGATCAAGAGGGCGATGATTGAAATCACCACAAGCAACTCTATTAATGTGAAGCCAGAACCAGTTCTTGATCGGCCTACCATGAACAAGTCCCCATTTGCATGGGCCAGAACTGGCCCATTGCTAAATAGTCTATCTGAAAAATTACTTTTGGTCAATCCGTTGCGATCGAGGGACTGTGAGTTTTGCTTATTGTCGCAAACGGGAAATATGTGCGGAATATTCGCGAAGGACGGCTCCTGCACCTTTCCCGGCAAGGAAATCATGTATGGCGGGAAACAGATCGCCGCGCTGCGGTCGCATTTCGCGCGCCGCCGTGTTCTGATCCACCGACCGCTTGGGACAGAGCTATCTTGAATCAGGTCCGTGATTCGTTGCGAACCATGATCCGGTCGCGGGGCAGGAACCACATCCAGCGTCCTGCCTCGAAGCGGATAGCGAACTCCTGCTTGCTACCATCCACTTCGACGGTCACCCGGCCCGATCGTGCCGCTGGCTCGATGTCGAACGTCGCATCGATCGGCTGAAGGTTGGTCTTGTGCCGCCACCACATGGCAAAGTAACGATCCGGCGAAATCTCCACAAAGCTCTCGGCCCGCACGCCGCCGAGATGGCGCATCACCCGATGCTGCTGATCCGGATCGAAGGCACGGAGAAAGTTGAGCTC
>JAFIFY010000040.1 GCA_020831765.1 Phycisphaeraceae bacterium
GCGGCGCAGGGGCAGCCCCTCCATGACCTGTACGAAGATGGTGCGGCCGACATACATGAGCCTCTCCTGTTGGCAAGGAAAGATCCCATGATCGGAGCAAATTCAAGTCGATGCAGGTCATGGAGGTCCGCAGGTTCCGTGTCCAAAGGCACTTAGAGCGATTTGGAGTTCAAACGTTGGGACAGTAGTGGTTGCGTAACAGAATCATGCCATCCCCTTCTTTGATCCTTTTCCAAATACCAAGGTGCGGTGCAACTGAACCATCAAGCTGATTCAGACCTGCGCTGGGCCACCCGGTGTCGCGCTTCGGAAATGAATCCTCCGTTGCACTTCCCCTGATTCGAATCGTGACCCATATCCACACCATATCACATATCAGAAGACAAATCAAGTTTTTTTTGACACGGCCGCTCACCGACGGCGCGGCCGAGTGACCGGCCAGACGCTACATTGACCGGATGGCTGAGCCTTTCAAGAGTGAGAAGTTTGATGTTGGCCGGGTCGGGCTGACCGAGTCGGACCTTCCTCCGTGGGAGTCCGGGCCGATCGAGTTGGATCGGTGGTTCGGGCCGGAGCGGCGCGGCAAGCGGTTCGAACTGGAGATTGGATCGGGCAAGGGCACGTTTCTGGTGCAGCAGGCCGCGCTGCAGCCGGAGGTCAACTTCATCGGCATCGAGTATGCGTTCTCGATCTGGCGTTACGCGGCCGATCGGGTGCGACGCCGGGGTCTGGCTGATCGTGTCCGGCTGATCTACGCCGATGCGGCGTTCGTGATCCGAAACTACTTCGGCGATGGGGTGTTCGGCTGCATTCACCTCTACTTTCCCGACCCCTGGCCCAAGGCCAGACACCACAAGCGCCGCTTCGTGCAGGAGGATAACCTTCGGGAACTGGAGCGCATCCTCGCCCCGGATGGGCGCATCCTGATCGCCACCGACCACGCCGACTACTTCGAGTGGATGAACGAGAAGATCGCTGGGGTGGGGGATGTTCTGGTACCCATGCCGTTCACGCGGCCGGCATCGGCGGGGGAAGAAGAACTGGTCGGCACCAACTTCGAACGGAAGTATCGGCGTGAGGGCCGACCGTTTTTCTCGGTGGCGCTGGAGAAGGCGCGGCGATAGCGACAGCCATCCGGCTGGCACATTGGGAGGCGGAGGTATGGACTTCCCCACGATTGGTGGGCGCGCAGGGAGGGTTGTTCCAGACGGTTACCGGGCGGCTTGCCTTTGCTGGGGCCTGGCGGCCCGGTTGCATTCCCATTTATTACGGCTTCCACGGTCCCGGCGGGTTCCAGGCCTGGTTGAAGGGCTGGTTGTCGGTGAGGGCCTTTATGACGGATGCGAGGAATTCGGCGAGGTGGGCGACGAGTCGCGGGAATTCGTCGGGCAGACCGGAGGGTCGGGCCCTGTGGTGGACGTATTCAAGGCGTTTGAGGAATGCGGCCCACTGGGTTTGCTTGTCGGGCTGGTTGGCGAAGTCGGGGGTGAGGGCCAGCGGCTGAGCGGGGATGGGCGTGCGGCGCTGGGCGAAGGTGGCGGCGACGGCCTGGGTGAGGGTTGAACCGTCGAAGGGGAAGTTGCGGGCGAGGAACCAGAGGTCGTGGAAGTCTTTCATGCGGCTGTTGAGTCGGCCGAGGCGGACCATGGCGTGCAGCTTCTCGGCGACGATGCTGGGCCGGCTGTAGCCGCGAAGGCGCGGTGCGGGCAGATCGAGCAGGACGGGGTAATCCAGTTCGACCGGGCCGGGGACGATGGGGTCGGCAAAGCCGATGTCCACGTGCAGGTCGAGTCGGGCGTTGCCGAGTCGGGTGTGGAGGTAGACGCGGACGCCGTGGTAGTCGGCTTCCTCGGTGATGCGTTCGGCGCGGATGTGGTCGGGGTCGAAGGCCAGTCCGTCGGGCTGAACGTCCTGGCGGCAGACGTCTCGGAAGGCGTCGCTGACGGCGTCGAGGTCGTTGCTCATTCGGCCGAGCAGGTCGATGTCGTGGGTGGCGCGAAAGTCGTGGCCGCGCCAGGCGGTCAGCAGCACCGCGCCTTTGAGGATGAACCGCCCGGCGTGGCGGGAGCGGGACAGGCGGTAGAGTAGTCGCTCGATGGCGTAGTACATCAGCAGGTCGTTGAAGGGTCGACCGGTCTGGCGGGCGAGGTTAAGCAGCCGCTGGTGGACGGAGTGGGCGAGGTTACGGGGGCGGGGGGCGTCGTTCACAGCATGGCCTCCAGGTACGGCCGCATGATGTTGGCGACGCGGCAGATGTCGGCGTAGTGCATCAGTTCATCGACGCTGGCCTTGCGGTGGCGGCGGCAGAGGCGCAGGGCCTCGATGGCGATGTCCAGGCCGATCTTGTTGCGGTACTTGAAACAGTCGGCGACGGTCTTGGGGGTGCTGTAGACGGGCACGTCGACGCCGTCAATTGCGTGGTGCTCGACGCCCTCTCGGAAGGCCCGGCCGCTGAACCAGAAGATGCGGAGCGGCGGGTGCTGCAGCTTGGGGATATTGCCGCGCCGCTGGAGGGCGAGGTCAACCCGGTGGGGAATCTGCGTGGTGATGCCGTGGAACGACAGCGCCGAGACCATGCAGATGATGCCCTTGGGCACGGCCGAGGCGACGGCGACGAGGTCGGGCTGGGACAGGGGCGGCAGGTCGGCCAGTCGGTAGAAGCCGCGCGCGACGGTGTCGAGCCTGCCTTGGTCGCGCAGGGCGTAGAGGATTCTGGGGTGGATGCCCAGTTCGAGGGCCTGACCGGTACGCAGCATGCCTCCGTGGCGATGGAAGATCGCCAGGGCCCTGTCCTCGGCGGATGGATTGCGTGTCGTTTTCATGGCGTGGCTGTTGGATAGATAGTACGTCATTTATCGGCATGAGCCAAGCCATTTATCCGGTCCGCGTGCCGCCCTCGCTGTTTCATTGCACATCCAGCCCGGGCCGCGCCGTCCTTGCTGGGGGCCATGCCGGCCAAGCTGGCGGACCTGGGGGCACGACGGGGCGTGGCCGTGGTGTGCGTGTCGCACCTGAACAGGGGCGCGGGTCGTTCGGCGGTGTACCGTGTGACCGGCTCGGCCACGTCGTCAAGCGGACAGACCAGCGTGGAACGGTACAGGTCACGCTGATGATCTCCATGGCGAGGAAGGAGGTGCCCCGCGAGCATGAGATGTGACCCGGTTGGGGCTATTCTAAATGCGCGTTGACAACGAGGGGCGGCCGTTTTTCTCGGTGGCGCTGGAGAAGGCGCGGCGATAGCTGCTTCGCTTCGGTCGGCTTCTTGGCAGGCGTTGCCATGGCCTTCAGATCGCCAGGACATTGGCCGGTTTGAACGCAGGGCCCAGAACCTTGGATGGATCGACAGTCAACCAGTGCTGGAGCAGCGAGGCATAGACCGACCGGAAATCGAGTTGATGCGCCAGGTCGCCGCGCTCGAGTTTGTCGAGGCTGGGGTGCGGGCCGATGAGGCCGGGCTTGATGTGCGAGCCGAAGAGGAACACGGGGCCGGCAGCGCCGTGGTCGGTGCCTGCGCTGGCGTTTTCGCTGACGCGCCGGCCGAACTCGCTGAAGGCCATGGTGATGACGCGGTCGTGATGGCCGGTGGCGCGAAGCTCGGCATCGAACGCCTTCATCGCCTGGGCGAACTGGCCGAGCAGGCCGTCGTGGCGTCCGGGCTGTCCGGCGTGGGTATCAAAGCCGCCCATGCCGACGTAATAGACTCGGGTGGGCATCTGGGCTCGGATCATCGCGGCGACGGTTTGTAGATCGCGTGCCAGCGGGCTATTGGGGAAGGTGGTCGCCGCGCCGCGTGCCACGGCCTGGCGAATGCGCGCCGACTCGACGCGGGCATCGAGCGATGTTCGCTTCACGAATGCCGCCTCGTCGCCCTGAGAGGGATCGGCCCCGGCCTGATCGCGAAGGCTCGCCAGCGCCGCCAGTTCCTCGGGTGTGACCATCATGCCGTAGCTCTGGGCCATTTCCGGGTCGATGTCCTCGCCGAACCATCGAAAGAGATTGGCCTGCTCGAACGTCACGGGCCGGGCCTTGCGGCCAATGGTGGCCAGGGGCGCTTCACGGCCGAGGGCGAGCATGCCGTCGGGCGATGGTTTTTGATAGCCCGAACGCCTTGAAGCCGCCGCAGTGCTGGCGCGGGCTTTCTCATCCATCGCGCGGCCGAGCCAGCCATAGCCGTTGCGCCCAAGCGTGTCGCCAGTGTGCCAGATGTCCATGCTGGCAAAGTGCGATCGGTTGGGGTTGGGATATCCCACACCCTGAATGATCGATGCCGCGCCATTGTCCATCAATTCCATCAATGGCCGCAATCGCGGGTGAAGGCCGACCTCCTGACTCGGGCCGAGGGAGAGCACCTGGTCGCGTGCGACGGCGATGCGCGGGCGGTTGCGGTAGTAAAGCTCGTGGCGGTAGGGGATGACGGTGTTCAGGCCATCATTGCCGCCGGAAAGCTGCACGATGACCAGAACGCGCTGGTCGGGTAGCCCCGCCGCGCCCGCCACCGCGGTGGATGGGCGGCTCATGGCCAGGGCGCTTCGCTCCAGGAAGCTGGGCAGCGTCCAGGCGGTGGAGGCCAGGACCATGCCGGTCTTGAGGAACTGCCGACGGGTGTAGGCATTGGATTCGGTCATGGGTGGTTGCTCCATCCAGCGGGTTGCGATCGATTGGAAAAGGGGCGGGGCGGACCTTCGGGCGGCGAAGCGACGGAGTTTGTCTAAACCAACTGAAACTCGGGCAGGGCGGTGATCAGGATCATCAGTCGGCGAAGATGAGCCGGTGTCGGTTGCGGCCGGGTCGCGCAATAGGCTCGAAGGGCATTGAGACGATTGGCCGGCAGATTCGGGCCCGAGTTGAGCATGGCACCGAGCAGCAGCGGCAGGGCATCGGTCAGTGTCGCCGGACGCTCGCTGCCCAGGAGTGGTTGCGGATCGGCCGGGGGCAAGGCGCGGCCACGTCTGCCGATCATGCGCGGGTCACCCTCGATCAGATAAGCCGCCGTGTTCTGCCGGGCAAAGAGCGTCGAGGTGTTGATCCACGTTCGCCCGCCATCCCAGCCGCCGACGGTCGGAGGGTCAAAGAGGCGTTGGCCCATCACACCCATCTGATTGGCGATCAGTTGCCAGTCGCGGTTGGGGGATCCGAGCGTTCGGGCAAGTCCGAAGACCAGGTGGGCCGGGCTGCGGATCATCCGCGAGCGGGTTGGTGCTTCATAGAAGGCCCGGCTGGTGAAAAGCCGGGTCAACACGGGCGTGAGATCGAAGTTCCATCGCTCCAGTTCCGCCGCGATGGCATGGATGATCGTGTTGGCCGACTCGGGCGTATCCACGGCCGGCACATCTTCAACAAAGTGGCGATAGAGCTTCCAGGCGATGTGGCGACGGCAGGCGGGCTGGGACAGCAGCAGGGGGACGAGCCGCCGGGCATTGAAGGCCTCGGTTTGGCCCAGGATCGTCTTGGGGCCGGGGTCGTGCAGTCGCGGGCGGAGCACGAATGAGTGATCATCGATGCCGTGACCGCTCAGCGCCCGGGCGGTTTCGGCGATGTCGTGTTCGGAGTAGTTGCCTTCGCCGAGGGTGAAAAGTTCGAGCAGTTCCCGGGCCAGGTTCTCATTGGGCCGGCCGCGCACGTTGCGGTGATTGTCCAGATAACGCAGCAGGGCCGGATCGTGAAGCATGGCTTCCAGCAGCAGATCGAACCGCGGGGCGTGGCGGCGGAACAGGTGATGTTGCTGGTAGAGCATGTGACTGTCGCGGATGACACGAAAGCTGCTGGTAAAGTGCCCATGCCAGAGCAGGGCGAGGTTTTCTTCCAAAGGCCGGGGCGAACGGGCCAAGTGGGCGAGCCACCAACGTTCCAGTTGTGCTGCCTGCTGCCGATCACGCCTGCGGGCATCGTTGCGCATCATTTCAAAGCGCGTGAGGGCTTCGCGGTCGTCCTCGCGACGTGCTCGGGCCTGTTCCTGTCGCTCCTCGACGGTCAGGGGTCGGATGATGTCCGGGTCCGAGACCATGGCCGGCAGCGAATCATCCGGGGGTAACTGGTCGAAGTGGACCAGTTCCATCACCGATCGTTCCAGCCCCTGCGTGGCGAATCGTTGGATGGTGGCTGGAGGTGCGCCAAATGCTGCGCGGCAGAGCAGGTGACGGGCATGATCACGATCAAACGAATCCACGGCCAACGGCGCAAGCGGATCAGAACGCATCATGTTGTCGCTCCGAAGTGGCGGGCCGGGGCCTGTCACAGGATGGGTAACGTTTCGGCCTGATGGGGCATTGCCACGCCGCTGGATAAGCATACGCTGATCCGGCCATGGCGGTTTCAGCCGGTGGGCGGGATCGGCTTGGTACAGGCCGTGGCCCCGGGAAGCGGGCCTGCCCGGGGGGCGTTATATTCGGGCATGGGCAATAACGGACGCCGCCCGGCGTTTCGACGTTCCCGGTCCCTTCGCATGGAGTTGTTCATGAGATCTGAGTCAAGACAGCGGTCGGTCCGACGTGGCTGGGTGCGACCAAGCCTCGTCGCGGTAATGGCTTGCGTCGGCCTCTTGTTGCCGATGATGGTCGGCTGTGGGACGTCGCGGACGGTTCACGTCTCCAGCCATCCACCGGATCATCCGGCGCTGCAACTGCTTTCGGAATTTGAGCAGGACCTGGGCCATCCGCCGGTCGGTGGGGCCAATTCACCGCCGCCCAGCGAGCCGTTGCCGTTTGTCATCGACCTGGCCGAGATCGATGCGGGGGGATTCCAGATTCAAGTGCCCACGGGCCGGTATCAAGCGCCACCCGGCGGCGCTCCGAACTATCGCGTGCCCGGGCCGATCGCGGCCTTCCGAGGTCCGGATGGAGTATGGCGAGGGCGAGGCTATCTGGAGACCTACCCCCGGCTTCAGGCGTTCTCCGGGTCGCACGAGCGGAGGGGCACGGAAACGATCGTGACGCTGGACTATCGCTTCGAGGATGACCGGCGCTATCAGGTTGAGATGGTGGTGGGCGGGGGCATGGTCCGCATGAGCGAGCAAGCCCAACTCGGGCCTCGCAACCTGTTTGTCATGGATTTTTACTATCGCTGGCAGCCTTCGGTCGCCTTCGCCATCAACCGCACGGCCGAGCATCATGCCTTTCTGTATCTGCCTTGCTACTACGACAAACCGGAGGTGACGATCCGGCCGCCGCTGCTTATTCCCAACGATCTTGTGGATGAGGATGAAGGCATCCTGCCGCCGGATCGCCAGCCGTCGGGCGTCGCCATTCTGAGCCGTGATTCGGAGCAACGCGATATCGCCGGCTTCTGGATGCGTCAGGTGGACCAGTGGGAGGGTCGCGACTCGATGGGGATGCAGCTCTGGCAACGCCGACAGCTTCCCGGCGAGCCGGCCAGCCGACACTTTGTCGGCCCGGAGACCAAGAGCGATTCGACCCCCAATCCCCGAACGGCCGCGATGCTCGGCCCCTCGCTCTATGAAGGTCATGTGACCGCCGAGTTCAGCCTTGGCACGGGTACGCGACAGATGGCGTTCACCGTTGTGGCCAAGCCCGAGGAGCATGATCAGATGCCCGAGCCTTTCAAGCAGCGCGCCGCCGCGCACCGTTGACCATGGACTCACGATCGTTCCATCCCGTTCCTGTGATACTTTCGCTTCAAGCCCTCTGACTGAGGATCAGCCCATGCGTTTCTGGATTCTTCTTTCGACTCTGGTGTTCATCGCGGCCACGACCGCGCCGCTGCATGCATTTGAGAAGGTGTTCGCGGTCAATGAGTATTTCGGCGTGGAATATGAAAACGAACCGGTTTCATTCGATGTGGAATTCGATACACCGGTCCGGGCCGATCGTATCCGCCTGGACCCCGGGCCATGGCAGGTCGAGATTCTTGAGGGTACGCCCGAGCGTGTGACCCGGGCCCGCATCTGGACACTGGTGACGTTTCAGCATCGGGTGGAACAGGATGATCAGGGACGTGAACGGACGCGCCCCGCGCCGGCCGCGGATCGGCACATGCTCTTTACCGTTACGGTGGGCGATCGACCCGCGAGGGCGGACGTTGAGCATCCGTTCACGGTTCAACCGGTCGAGCGCCGACCATTCGGGCAAGTGGCGGAGGTGAGCAATGGCGTGGTGCATGTGCGCATGCCGACCGGCCGGGTGCGGGATGAGAGCGGAGTTTCAGCGTTCCATGCACCGGGTCCGGTGGTCTCGATCTCGCGCGATGGTCGGGAATGGATCGGCGATGGATATCTCGATTCGATGCATCGTGTCGTTGAGATCCAAAGCGAAATCGAACAGGGGCCTGTCTTCCTGCGCAATCGCATCACCTATCGCTTCGACGATCCCGACCGGAACTACACGGTGGACCTTCGCCTGTTCGCGGGCAAGCCGTTTGTCACCCTGGATGAATCGTTCAATCTGGGTGGCAACAGCCGGTTCGTGTTCAACTATGACGATTGGGACGCGGATGCTTTCTTTCAACCGGGTGATGCGCGGCTGTATGGCTGGGAATCGATCACGGCGAACAATCCCGCGCAGGATTTCATTCAGATCGAGGGGCAGAAGGCGCTTTCCCGCCTGGTGATATGGTCGCAGTTCAATTATTTCCGGGGCAAGCAGGAGACGATCGCGCTCAAGCAGCCGGATGTGGCGGCGCATCGCGCGGCCTACGAGGCGGCGATGGAGCGATACGAGCGTGACAGCGAGCGCTACCAGCAACTGGTCGCTGAGTATGAAGAGGCGATGAAGGCGTATCGGGAGGCGATGGAGCGGTATGAGGCCGATCCCGAGGAGTTCGGCCGCGCCCCGCAGGAGCCGCGGGCCGTTCGCATGCGTGAACCTCGTGAACCGGAGTGGCGGGAGGTGGAGCGGATCACCTACAGCCGGGCCGGGGCTTCGATGGAAACCAAGAACCTGGCGACGCCGGGCGGAGACAGCCTGGCGGTCGGCGCGTTTTACATCCGTCCGGATCAGTGGACGCGGGCCAAGATCAACCATGTCGATCTGGTCATGCGACCGGAAGTGCCCGGCGATCGGATGACGCGCGGCGTGGTGGGTTTGTCTGGTGCGGTGCAACGGATCGCCATGGAGGCATGGCTGATTGATGGCCGGCGACGTTGGGCGATGTTCGCGGTCCCCTCGGGCGATCGCCACTTCTTCGCCAAGGCCCACGTCACCGAGGGCGTCTGGCCGCTGGATCGCATCAACCGCCTGCCGCTGGTCTGGAACAGCGATGGCTCGCCGGTCAAGCCCGAGCACACCGCGCCCAGGGGTGATGGCGTTGCCGGCGGCGCTGCCCAGCCGGTCCTTCGAGGCACTGGTGGCCGCAGCGGATTGCAGTACTTCAACGGCTCGAGCCCCCATATCCGGGGCACATCGCCCGATGCCCGCGGACTCGAGGGCCAGATGGTGGAGGTCCGGGCCGAGACGGCCGACATCAACCGATTGGTCAGTACGGCGATGAACGCCTATCTCTCGGCCGACGATTCGGCGTACCCCAGCATTCGAGCCATGCTTCCCTGGACCGATCCCGAGGCGATCAATCCGTTCTACCAGGGCATGGAGAATCAGAACTTCAACGCGGACCTTTATCGCTACGTCTCGAAGTTCGGCATCGACCTCAAGCGCATGGGCCATCCGGAAGCCGATCGCTTCATTCAGCATGCCGTGGACAGCTTCGACCTGGCTCTGGATGTGTATGTGTATCCCGAGAGCGGCACTTGGGAAGAAAGCCACGGTTACGCCGCGCACACCATCCGCACGGTGATGCCGATGGTGATGGGGTTGCGGGCGATCGGGGCGAGGGATTTTCTGGAGGATGTCCGCTTCGCCCGAATGCTGGAGTTCTTCGTGGATGTGTACTCGCCGCGCGATAAGGAATTCGGCAACCGGGTGGTGCCGCCGGTGGGCGATCATGGTCTTAGCCGAAATACGCCCGGTCAGCGACTGGGTCGATTCCTGCCCAATTTCGCCCAGTCGCGCAACCCGGATGTGCATCGCATTCTCGGTCGCGTGACCGGTCTCATGGTTGAGGATGGCGAAGAAATTCCCGAAGGCATCGAGCCGGTCGAACCCGATCTGCGAAGCCGGTGGCTGCGCGGCTATGGCACGGTGCTGCGGGCCATCGTCCCGGACAAGGGCGAGAGCTTCGCCGTCGTCCGGTCCGGTCAATCCTGGGGGCATCATCACCAGGACAAGGGTTCGCTCTGGTTCTGGGGCCGCAATGTCCACTTTTTCGGCGATAATTCATGGGGCTCGCCCCCGGGCGGGACCTACTGGAATCCCTTCAAGCAGGGGCCGGCCAGCGGAACACAGATCGAGTTTGTCGGTATCAACAACTGGCCGTTGCCCTGCAAGTATCCGGCGGCTTGGATCAGCGATGAGGATTACCGGCGCGAATACGGCTATGACTATGTCAATGCACGCAACATGTTCCCGTATAACCCGCGCCTGGACCTGGCCCAATCCACTCCCGTGGCGCTGCACCAGGGATATGACCGGCAGGTGCTGTTCATCCATCCGGACATCATGATCGTTCGTGACAATGTTCAGACCACCTGCCCTACGGTCTGGCGTTTTCACTCTTACCAGATGGAACGGACGGACATTCGAGGCGGCGCGGCGACGCTGCGCAGCACGCATGGTGTGACCGGCCAGCTACAAATGGTTTATCCCGATGGGATCGAGTTCAAGACGCTGGACCGGTTTCCGGAGATTCATCCGGACACGGGTCAGACATCCCAATGGGCCGGCCAGCCCTTCACGACGTTGCAGATGGAGTGGCCGATGCCCATGAGCAGTGATGCGACCTGGGTTTTCGGCGTCCACGGTGATCGCCAGGCCCAGCCTCGCATCCAGCGCCTCGATGAGAAGGGCCGCGTCGTGCGCATCACCCTGGCCGATGGAACGATCATCACCAGTCTGATGAACATCGAGCCGTTCACTTTCGCCGGTCACGGCATCCGCTTCGAGGGCAAGGTGGGGATTGTGATCGAGCGGCCCGGTGAGCCGGTCCGGATGCATCCCATCCGCGCCCAGCGCCTCACGCGCGACTGAGCCGGATATTTCCGGGCCCGGAAATCCGGCGCTGGAGATATGCTCGGCGGCTAGGCATCGTCCTTGCGCGATTCAGAATTGCGCAGCGAATCATCCTCATCGCGAGGCGGTTGCTCATCATGATCCGTGAGCTTGATGACGTACGTCTGTGAAGCCAGATCGCTCAGACGCTGGCGGTGTGGGGTCAGAATCGGCAAGAGAAGCAGCGGCAGGGCGATCAGGTCGATGATCTTGAGCAGATTGCGGATCAGAACGGGGCCGGGCCGGGGGTTTAGACCCTCCCGGTCAATCACGCGAAGCCCCATAATCGCCTTGCCCAGCCCGCGAAGCCCCAGGGTTTCGGTCACCAGGCAGATCGACAGATAGGTCATCATCCAGGCCAGAAACGGTGCCATATCGGCCCAGGATGCGGCCATGACGGGATGGGCGACCATAAGGCCCAGCATGCTGGTTCCGGTCACGATGCCCGTGATCATGCCGGCCAGCAGAAGGTCCCACCCCCCGGCCACGAACCGGAAATTCAGGGGAGCGATCGTGCTGTTCGCGGGCAGCTTGGGCGCACTGGCCGCGGCCGACTGGCGGATCAGCACGCCGACAATGCCGAAGGTCACCAGGTACATGACCGTGATCGCCAGGATGCGCGCGGCGGTGGGAAACGTGGTGTCCCGGCGCTTGCGAAGCTCGATCTCCGGTTCGACCTGCCCGCGCAAGTCCAGCGTCGTCCAACGGACCCGGTCAGTTGATTCCGTGACCGCCAGGCCGATGCGCTGTCCCGCGGCGATCAGGGCATGGACGGCCCCGGGCTCAACTTCGCCGATGCGCAGTTGGCCCAGCCGAAGGGGAGAGACCGGTGAATCGGGCGATTCACCATCGCCACCTCGACGGCCCACATCATCACGGAGCAGCCAGAGTTGACATTCCACGGCGTCACGCATGCGCATGGTCACACCCAGGGCAACCTGCCGGCCGATGCTGAGCACCTCCATCGTGCCATCTCCACCGGGCGGGCGCAGCGTATCGATTTCGTACCGAGTCAGTCGCCAGCCGGCCTGTTCATTGTCCGATCCGGTTGCCTGCCAGACATGCAGCGATCGGCCCGATCCGTAGTCGACCAGAATGACCGGCTTGTCCGAATCGGCGGGATTCTCGGCGATCCAAAGCCGATCGAGCGCGGCCGAATCGGCGCTCGCTTCGGATTCATCGGCATCGGCCGCGTCGGGATCGGACAGGGCTCGAGGCAGGTTCAGGCGTTGCCACTGACTGTCATTTCGCGAGAGACGCAGAATGGCGAAGCGTGGCAGTTCCACACCGCCTTGGGCTTGAGGCTCGGCTTGATCAGGTTCACGGTTCTCCGGCTCACGTTCGGGCTCGGAATCGGTTTGGCCAGTCGGATCAAGTTCGTCCGGCGGCGTGGGGAGGCCGAGCCCCGGGATCGAGAAGATCGGCGATGGTCCGGGATCAACCCAGTCGGTTTCCTCGCGGGCGGGTTCACCACCGTCCCGGCGCGCGGGTGCATGATCGTGCGCATCACCGATGGCGGGTAGATCAGCGATGCGCCGGAGGGAATGCCGATCTTCGATTCGCACAATCGCCCAGAGCGTTCCCTGGATCGTGAGCAGCCGCTGGATGCGCACCCCTCGCGGAAGCGCCGCGGCCCAACGGGGTTGAAAGCGCCAAAGCTGATCCACCGGAAGCTGCCGCGGCTCAAGGCTCTGGACCGCCAGGTCGTCGTAGATGATCCAGAGCCGGCCCCGACCGGCGGCCACGCCGTGCCTGGCGATTCGGCCGAACAACTCCGGGCCATCGGCGAACCCGGGCGGATCTGCGTCCAGCGGGGCGTACCAGAAGCGGAACCGCCCCTCGGAA
Source organism: Phycisphaeraceae bacterium (assembly GCA_020831765.1). GTDB lineage: Bacteria > Planctomycetota > Phycisphaerae > Phycisphaerales > Phycisphaeraceae > JAFIFY01. Next base: position 12,900 of record JAFIFY010000040.1, read on the forward strand.
CGGGGCTGAACCGACCATATCCCGGTCTCATCCCCGACCGGCGCGATGTGATCGGTCTCATACTCGGCCCGCCCCGAGTTCGGCGAATCGGCGGCAACCGATCGGAGACCGCCGGTAAGGCTGGTGTGGCTCAGCACAATGAGCATCAGCAGAGCAATGATCATCGCCGCGCGGGTTGTGATGGATCGAAATTGCAGAGCCATGGGGTTCAAGCGTTCGGATTCCGACCGTGAGCGTGACACCTTATCCAGAATAGCTTGGCACCGCTGGCAAGGCCGTGGCTGTCCCCGGGGGCGACGGCCGCGACCGGTGGTGATTCGGTGTTCGCTCCGTGCCACTACAATCGCCGCACTATGGGAATCGGGATCGATCTGGCATATGGCGCGGCGGCGGTGGGACTGGCACCGGTCCTGCTCGTTAAACGCCATCGGCGTGGCCGATTGAGAACCGATTGGCGCGCCCGGTTCGGTCACGGCGAGGCGTTGCCCGATTCCGACCGTCCCACTCTGCTGATTCATGCGGTCAGTGTAGGCGAGGCGCACGCCGTTGAGCCGCTGATCGACCTGCTGTTACGCCCGCGGGCCGTGCCGGTGCCGGACGGGGACGCGGCGAAGGTCGAGCCGGCGTGCCGTGTGGTTCTGTCGGTGTCAACCGATACCGGATTCGAACGCGCCACCCGGCTGTATCAGGGCCGGGCGCAGGTTGTTCGGTTTCCTTACGATTTTTCGTGGATGGTCCGCAGATTCCTGGACCGCATCCGCCCGGACATGGTGGCCCTGGCCGAGTTGGAGGTCTGGCCCAATTTCACACAGATATGCAGGGCTCGCGGCATCGCCATCGGTGTGATCAACGGCAGACTGACCGAACGAAGCTTTCGCGGGTATCGCCGGTTCCTGCCGCTGGTGCGTCCGATGTTCGGTCGGCTGGATTTTGTCGGTGCCCAGACCCGTGCGATCGCGGCCCGCTTCGGTGCCTTGGGCGTGGCGGATGCCAGGATCACGGTCACCGACAGCGTCAAGTGGGATCAGGCGGCGGTTCGGGATGATTGCCCGGGAAGTCGCGAGATGGCCGAAGCGATGGGCATCGATGCCGGCAGGCCGCTCGTGGTGGCCGGTTCGACTGCGCCGGGCGAAGAGGAGATGTTGATCAAGGGATGTCCGCCCGGGGTACAGCTTCTTCTGGCACCGAGGCGAAGCGAACGGTTTGCCGAGGTCGCGCAAATGATGCCGGATGTGGTGCGGCGAAGCGCGTGTGCCGATGGGACGAGCCGTTCGGTGGATGGCCGCCGGTTCTTCCTGCTGGATACCATGGGTGAACTGACCAAGGCCTACGCCCTGGCGGACGCCGTTGTGGTGGGACGGAGTTTTCTGGGGCTCTATGGTTCCAATGTCCTGGAGCCAGTGGCCCTGGGTAAGCCAACCTTGATCGGGCCGCATTACGGTGACTTTCAGGAAATAGTCGATGCCCTCGTCGATCGGGAAGCGATCGTGGTGACGCCGGATCCGTGGCCCGCCATTCAACGTTTGCTGGCCGATCGTTCCATGGCTGCCGCGATGGCGGAACGGGGGCGGGCGGTTATCCTAGAGCATCAAGGTGTCGCCCAGCGCACGCTTGAATTGTTGTGGCGGCACGGGCTGGAGCGCTCCGGGCCGTCGTCCCACGTGGGTTGATACATCATGCCATCATCGGAATTGCGTTCAACTGTTCTCGGCCGCGCCCGCAGCTTGGTGGTAAAGCTGGGGACACAACTGCTGACCCGGCCGGATGGGGCTTGCGGTGATGGTTCGCGGCGGTCCCGCCGCGCTTCGGTCAAGGCGGCTCGGACGGCGGATGCGACGGGCAGGGGGCATCGCCGGACCGATGCCGCGCACGATGTGGCCGAGGGCTGGAATCCGATCGATCGGGAGCTTCTCCGGGGGATCGCCGGACAGATTCGACGACTGCGCGACCGGGGCATTGAAGTCACGATGGTCTCCAGCGGTGCAATCGGTTCGGGATGCGCGCTATTGGGCATGGAGCGGGAGCGGGGCGATCTTGCCCAGCAACAGGCACTGGCGGCCGTCGGTCAGCCGCGCCTGATGGGCTACATGCATGAGACATTCGGCGAGCAGGGCCTGAAGGTGGCCCAACTGTTGCTGACGCGGGGCGATTTCGATGACCGCACACGGTTCCTTAACATCCGCAACTGCATCCTGAAGCTGCATCAGCTAGGCTGCGTGCCGATCGCCAATGAGAACGACACGGTCTCGATCGATGAGCTTCGCTTCGGCGATAACGACATGCTGGCGGCCCTGGTCACGAATCTGCTCCGGGCCGACGCCCTGATCCTGCTGACCGTGGTGGACGGCATCCTCGACCGGGAGGGCAATCGATTGGACCTTGTCCGGTCGGCCGATGAAGCGCTTAAGTTCGACCGGCGCGAGACCTCCTTGCTGGGCACCGGCGGCATCCGGTCCAAGATCATGGCCGCGACGTTGGCCAGCAATGCCGGTGAGGTGGCGGTGGTCGCCAACGGACGCGAGCCGGACATCCTCACCCGGCTGATCGAAGGTGAATCTCTGGGCACCATCTTCGTCCCCTCGCAGCGCAAACTGGACAGCCGCAGGCGCTGGATCGGCCTTACCCGGCGGCCCACCGGGCGAATCACCGTGGACCAGGGCGCCGTCGCCGCCCTGGTGCAGCGCGGCAAGAGCCTTCTGGCCAGCGGCATCGTCAAGGTCGAAGGAAACCTGCTCAAGGGTGATGTGGCCGCCGTGCTGGGGCCGGATGGGGCGGAAGTGGCCCGGGGACTGTGCAATTACAGCATGGAGGAGCTTGCCCTGATCGCGGGTAAGAAGTCGAGCCAATTCGAGAAACTGCTTGGCCGGCCGGCCTATGCTGAGGTGATCCACCGCGACAACCTCGTGGTGAGTCAGGCGGCCGGGGGCGGCAAGCCGATATAATCAAGTAGGTTCAGTAAGTCTCCTTCGGAGGATCGACCGATGATCCGGTCCCGTTTTTTCGTGATGGCTCTGGGGTGTCTGCTGCTGGCCGCGTGGGTGGAGCACGCTGGTGCTCAGCAGTTGCCCGGTCGGGGCAGTTGGGCGGTCTGCACCATTCAGGGCTTTGGGCAGACCCGGCATGAGGGCAACCTCTTTGCCACGGTGACCCTGACGCACTTGGCATCCAATCGGACGTTCACCGTCACCGTGGACAACGAGCAGCCGGACAATCCCAACACCATCAGCCCGAAATTCGCCAATCTGCTTCGCGAGTTGCGGCCTAACGACTTTGTCGAAATCCGAACGGGCAATCGCGGCCACCGCCAGCAGCTCCGCGATATCCGCCGTTACAACCTTCAACCCGGCGAAGAGCTGCCGGGCCACTTTGTCTATGTCAGTCACCGCAACGCGGACATCAATTACCAGACCGGCACGATCGAGCGACCCGCGACGGTGCAGGTGCGCAAGCTCGGCGAGAATCTGACGCTGACCGTTCCCAACGTGCGCAGGGACGGCGACTTGCTGCCGGACCCGGACCTGATGGCGATGCTCATGACTCTTCGCCGGGATGATGTGGTGATGGTTCGAGTACGCCGCGCCGGCGAAGCGAACGTGATCAACCACCTGCAACGGTATCACCCGACTCGACACGGAGAGTTCGTGGAATCGTTCACAGTCGGCTTCAATCCCGCCAAGCCCGCCGTGCGCATCTCGGCCGATGATGGAACTTCCTTCTCGCTGGTCCTGCCCGGCCGGATGGTTCGCGATGAATGGGTGGCCGATCCCCGGTTGATGAATCAGATCGAGCGGCTCGAGCGCGGCGACCGCGTGACTTTCGATGTCCATGAGGTAGGCAACGAGATGGTTCTACGCGCCATCCGACCGGGCCCGCCCCGGCCACGGTCCTGATCGGTCGGAGCCGGGGAGTCAATGACACATGATGGGGAGGCAGGGCGCGCCGCGGCACGCCGTTACGCGCGTGCCAGGGCTGCCCGGGGAGCGGTCGTCGTTTCCGACGGGCCCTTGGCCGACGGACGTTCGCTATAATGCCAGCCTTTTCTTACTCAGGAGTATCGTTCGATGGCTGAGAAAACCGACTCGAATCCGAACCCAACCGCCCATGCCACCGCCCAGCCGGGCCAGCAGCAAGTGCGCCTGCGCCTCGATGAAGCCGGGATGACCACGACCTATTCCAACGCCTTCCGCACCAACACATCGGCTGAGGAAGTGTTCGTGGATTTCGGGATGAACCTGATGATGCCGGCCGCCCAGGGCGGTGAGGGCTCCCAGAATGTGGGCGAGATGATCTTCAAGCTCAACAACCGGGTCGTGCTCAACTATTACACGGCCAAGCGACTGGCGATGGTACTGGGCCAGATCGTCAGCCGCCATGAGCAGCAGTTCGGCGAGTTGAAGCTCAACGTCAACGAGCGGCGAACGGGATAAAGCGCCCGCCGAATCGACCGCCGAGGTATACGGCCGCGCGGCACCGCGGTCAGTGGGGATGCATTGTGCCTGTTGCTTGCGGTTGCCGCATTGGAAGGATGTCGCGGTCGGTGTGATTCACTCGGGGCCGCTGATTCGGGCCAGGCGAACGTCCGCGGCCTTAAGGCCAGTCGATCATTGGCCAAATACGATTCGTCCGTTTTCCAGCTTCACGGACTGATCGCCGACTCGCACGCCGCCGGCCAGTCCCTTGTCGGTGGCGGTCACGCGCGGCACTGACCCGCGTTGCAGCGTCATGATGATTTCGATCTGTTCGGCCTCGGTATCGATGGTGATGAAATTGGCATGCGGGGCATTGGTGGTGGATCGAATTTCAATATCGGCTGGGGCGACCACTGTACCGACCAGCGTGGCGTCACCGATTCGGGCGGTGAATTTTCCGCCATCGGAATCGAATCGCACATCGCCGCCCAGGTGCATGATCCAGGCCCGCGGAGCGCCCGCGACCCCTTCGAGCCGATCAGAAAATACAAAAACCGCGGGCGCGCCGGACTTGCCACTGTAGTCGACCCCAATGGTCCTGCTTCCCGTGAATTCGCCCCCCTCGGCCACCGGGATTTCCCGGGTCACGCGGCGATTCTCTTCATCGCGCTCAGTTCGCCGGATACTCTCGGTCGTCCGATTCAATCGGCCGGAGACGGTGAATTGTCCGGATGCGGTCTCTGAATCATCGTCCCATGTGAAGCTGCCCATCGTCCAGTCCGAGCGAAGGTCGTACATACGATCCCTGCCAAGCGTTGTGTGAATCGAGAAGACATTGTCCTGCCGCCCAGCGCCAGGCGCGTGGCTCCATGCACCGGCATGTGGCCCGGCGTGGCCCGCGAAATAGCCGCCCAACCCGAGAATGCGGATGCCGGCGTTGTGGACCGCCAGAACAACATCATCAGGACCGTCCCATCCTGATCGGACGACTGTCATATTGGCCTTCGCGGAATGGACCAGGTTGGGCAGGGTCTCATACGGCGAGTTTGGCGATGAACGATCGATCAGGCCGTTCCGGAGCATTTCCAGCCCCTCGTGCGGACGGACGATTCCAAGGAACCGATCGCCATCCAGCCGATCCATCAGCCACCGCGCATGATTCAGCATTGGTTCATCCAACCATGCCGCCGCCGCCGCGAAGATGCCGCCGCGGTCCAGGGCGGGCGTGAAGGGGCCGATCATCGGGATGCCGGCACCGGGAACGGTCAGGTAGAGCATCGGCGTGATGGCATGCTTGATCGCCGGGTGTTGCGAAAGGTCGCGTCCGAGCACCAGTTTCGAGGCCCGGACGTAGGGAAGCACGCCGGATGCCATGGCGGCCTGTCGAACCGCTTCGCCATGGGGGCTGAAGCCTCCGTCACCGATGGAATCCATGAAATTGACGATCACGCGTTCCGAACGCCGGATGCGATCGAGCAGTTCCCCGTCGTCGGATCCGTTGAGCAGCACCATCTCCGCCATGCCCGCCGCCGCGTAGGCCATGACGTGGTCAGGTTGGCTTCTCCGGGCCGAGTCGGCGGCCTTGCGGATGGCTTGGGCCTCCTCGATCAGAAACTTGCGCACACGCTCCCGCGCATCACGGCTCCAGGATTGGTTGCAGAGGTCAAAGGCCACGGCGGTTCCGTGCAGACGCGAAGCGCGATCAACCAGATCGAGCTGGGCCACCATGGGGTAGCCGACGATCTCGACAAGAACCGCTTCGCGCGCCTTGTTCACGTGGCTTCGATCGTCCGTCAACAGGTACAACGCTCCGTTGCCCGCGGACTTGAAGCCCGCCTCCTTGACCACATCGCGGTTCCGGCCGGTCAGCGGCAGGGCATCCATCAGCCGTTGAGCCTGTTCCATGCGGCGGACGATGCGCTTGCCCCAGTCCGTCTCGGCCGCGCTCCGTACGGCGTTGACTTCCGCTTCACCTCGCACGATGAGTCGCGGGTATTCATCAGCGCCTGGAAGCATGTGCCCTTCGACCATCCGGACATTGCCGATCGCGGCGACGGGAATACAGAGCGAAACGATTGCCAGGAGGGAGGCGCAGACGCTCGCCAGGCTCAGGGTCGGCGTGTTCCGACGGCATGGTGCGGGCCGACGGTCAACGGATGCCTCTTGGGCCTGGTGGCTCGAATGATGCGGGAGTACTTCGGTCATCAGGCTGAACTCCATACATTGGAACGTCGGGATACAAAACTATATTCGCGTTTACCGATCAATCGGATCCGGTCATCAAACGCATCATCAGGGAGAAGCCCATCGTGCCGCCGGCATTCTCGACCCGGTAGAGCACGCGGTTCTGGCCTTGTTCGAGGCTGATGAGCTGGATGTTCTCCATGGCATTGTAGGGCTTGCGATGCGTCGGGCTGATCCAGACCAGTTCATCATTGATCCAGAGCTTGCCGTAGTCATCGGTCGCGGTGGCGATCCACACCTGACGAGGTCGATCGGAATAGATTTCGGTGAAGGCGTAATAGATTCCGTAGCCGACCACATCGCGCGGCTCGATCTTCCAATGCGCGTGACGTTGGCCACCGGGATTGACGAAGCCAGTCTGCTTGAAGTCCCAGGTGAGCTGCCGGCCATCGAGGCCGGTGAAGACATCATCCAGGTTGACGTTGACTTCCGGGCCGAATCGGGTGTCCAGGGTGGTACGCCTTCGGTCGCTGGGGAACGGACCGATGATGTACCAGGTATCGACATAGAGCCACTCATCGATTCGACCGCCGGTCACCAGTCGCCGACCGGGAATGGCATCAAAATGGCCGACATCCGGCGCCAGGGTGAAGTCAAGCTCATCGGGCATGAGCTCCGGGCCGCGATAACCGAGCATGGCGATGTCATCGGCCGAAAACCTCAGCGTCAGACCATCACCCGTGGCCGTGTCGCTCTTGCGTGTGAACTCCAACAGCTTCTCGGAGCTGTCGATGATCTCGCGCATCTCGATGACCGATCGCGTGATCTGCTCCTTGAAGGCTTCGACGCGATCGAGCTCCCTGGCTGAAGCGATGAAGACGTATAGGGCGTCAGGGTCCAGATCGCGGCGGCTGGGCCGGGGAATGGCGGCCTGTTCGTAGGCCTCATCGAAGTGGAAGCCCTGGCCGGTTCCCACCATTCGCGCGGCCAGGAATTCGCGGTACATTGTCACCAGGTCCTGCTCGATCGCGCGGGAGACCGCGTATATCTCGTCGATGGGCAGATTCTGGACATCAGCGATGGATGCCTTCGCACGGAACTCGGCTTCGACATCCTCGATGGCCTGAAGATCGGCTTCGGTCAGCTCCGCATCGCGAATCCATCGGTCCCGGATTTCGGCCATCTGGGAATGAATCTCGCGAAGCTGGCCGAATTCATCCACCATCCGCACGCGTCGCTTTTCGCGGAAGTTTTCGATGACGGAGCGAAGCTGGGCCGCGGATATGCTCGGCCGATCGCCGCGCCCGAAGATCAGATCGCGAGCCGCCAGGATCACGATGACGGTAATCATCAGGAAAAGGGCCAACGCGACAAGGCGGTGGGTCCAGTCAATTTTGGGTTCAAGGGATTTCGCCATGGGTTCCAGGCCTGCCGGCCCGCTCCGTGTCAGCCAATAAACTCGAATCAAACGCCTTGGGGTACTTCATCCGTGATGCCCGGTGCGCCGCATGCTCAGGCCGGCGCGGCGACGCCATCGCGCCGGTCAGCCACTCAGTCGCCTTACGGTCCCGATCCTGGGCCTGTTCGATGATCGTCGGCACTTCAGCCCGGAGGACGGTGCCACCGGCCACAAACGGGCAATGCGGACCATCGGAACTCTTCCGTGAGGAATCACTCATGATTCGATCCGGTCGTGGGGCTATTCCATCTCGACGCGGAAGCTCCAGTCATTCAAGCCGTAATGCTTGAGGGTGTCCATCAGCGGGTATAGATGCATGAACTGGGCACGGTGGTCGATCTCGAACCGGATGCGATGTTCGGGGAACTGCTGCTGTTGCCTTCGCACCGCATCGAGGAAGCCCTGCTGTGCCACCTGGCTGTCGCCGACGTAGACGATGCCATCACGGGTGACGCGGATCACCATATCCCGATCACGGGGCTTGACTTCCGCCACGGCCTGGCCGGGGGGCGGAAGCTCGATGCCCAGTTCCTTGATCGATTTCTTCGTGACCGCGATCACGATGAAGAAGATCAGGAGTAGGAACACGCAGTCGATCAGCGGCCCCATCTGCACTTCCGTGCTTTCACTTCGATCAAGTCTTACTTTCATGCCTTGCCTCCTTGCGGAGCGGGTGTGGCCGGACGGGCCGTGGCCGGCGCGGCGGGCGGCACGGCTGCTCCCGAGCTGGGGCCATCAGTGCCGCGGCTGAGGAACCACGTATGCATCAGCGTGGTGATTTCCTGCCCGAGAAGGTTGGCGAAGTGGCTGGTCCGGCTTCTGAAGTAGTGGTACAGGGCCAGGGCCGGAAGGGCGATGATCAGACCGGTCGCGGTGGTGATCAGGGCCTTGCCGATATCGCCGGCCAGTGCCGAAGGTTCATCCATGCTGCCGACGACTTCGATGGTGCGGAACGCGCCGGTCAAGCCGAACACGGTACCCAGAAGTCCCAACAGCGGGGCCATGGTGCCGACGGCGATCAGTGGATAGACGCGGCGGGAATGCTGTTCCATGTCGCGGCTGGCGATGTCCTCGGCGGCGGTGGTCAGGTGTTCGTAGGTGTTGCCGCGATGCTCGGCCAGGAAGCTGACGACCTCGCCCAGCGTGCTGCGGCTGTTGCGGCCCTGCCGCACGATGCCGGCGTAGTCCCCGCTCTGCCAGAGCCGGTTGACTCGATCCGCCAGGCCCTTGGGCGCGATATTGCGTCGTTGCAGGCTGATCAGTCGTTCGATCGAAAAGACCAGGGCCACCGCGGCCATGAAGGCCAGGAAGTACATCGTCACACCGCCGGTGTGCCAGTCCACCACCAGGCTTTCCCAGCGGTCACGCAGTGTCGTGGCGGCCTCGGTCTCCAACGCCGCCGGGACGGCCTCTTCCGTGGCGGCGGCTTCGCCATTGGCCGCTTCTTCTTCGGCCATGGCCATGTGCGGGACCAGGAATCCCATCGCCGCGATCAGCGCGGCCAGAGTCCATCTTGCTGCATACAGTCGTTTCACTTGATTCTCCTTGACTGGACCTTGGGTATCGTCGCACCCATATGCGTCTTGCCGCCCTGACCAGGGGTGGCAAGGTCTGGTTGGTGTCGTGGATTCCGATGTGGCTGCACATCAGCGTTCGGAATCGGTCGTATCCCCCAGAATTATCCGTTTGCCATCAAACCGAACGGTTCGCTCGCCGATCGTCACCCGGGCGTCAGGGCCCTGCCCATCGACCTTAACTTCCGGTGTCGGCTCATCATTGCGGTTGATGGTCATGATCACGAAAAAATCGTCGCCTCCTTCGGCCGTGGCCCTTCGAAGCGTACCGTGGAACGCCGTTCGCGCCGCTCCGATTTCAACTTCCTCGGTTCCGGCCGAGATGGATAACGATGCGGGCTGTATGAAAATTGCGTTGAGGGTGGAACCGTCCTGCGTGAATCTGAATCCCCGGTCGGTGATGGTGGGTCGGACCGAGGGCAACTGCCATGTCCACAGCTTCCGGCCGCCTCCGCGGATCGAATCCACCATGACGATCATCGCCGGGGCACCGCTTTTGCCGCTGTAATCAAAGGCCACCGCGCGCAGGCCGGTAATGTTCGATTCCGGACGCACCCCGGTCATGGGGATGAACATCGAGTCGAAAAAGCGCTGCGACCGCCTTGCGTAGACATAAGCCATGTCCATGGTCAGGCTCATCGAGCCGTCTTCCCATTTTTCCAGATGCGTAAGCCTGGCGTTGCCGCTTTGATTGATGTCATCGTCCGGAAGCAATACGACCGAGTAGTTTTCCCTGGCTCCGCCCCGCTCGCTCCGGGTCGTGGTCCACTGGCTGCCCATCCCGGCGAAGTGAACCGCCCCGGCATTGGGATGATTCCAGCCAACGATCGGGGCCGCCTTGAGAAAAACCTGGCCGACAAAGTCATCGCCGTCGCGGAAGCCGGACCGGCTGACGTAGTGACCGAAGGTATCGGCCCGCCAATGGCGCGGCATCCCCTCGTCGGGGTGGATGGGGTCCATGCCCAGCGGATAGTTGATGAACGCCTGCGTCAGGGCCAGGGCATTGCCACCGCGTCCACCCGTGGCCGTGAAGACATTGCCCGCATCTTCACGATGATTGACATCGGCCAAGCGATTCCAGACCCAGAGGGCCGAGGGCTGGTATTCCGAGGGGATCGCCGAAAAAGCCGAGGCCAGCCAATGCTGATCGACCGTGACGACACTGTTGATGGCGTGGGTTCGCGGGCGGCCGGACTCGGGGAAGACCATCTGCATGATCTGGCGGGGCATCAGGTGGGAAACATCAGGATGGGGCGATGCCGCGCGCCCGACGAAATTTCGATGAACACCGGCGTACACCGTGGGATAGAAGCTCGATATATTGCTGTATCCGCCGGTCTCGGCCTTGAAGCCGCCATCGCCGATGCCCCAGCGATAGTGCTGGTAGACCTGGAACCAGCCGCGCTCGACCCAGAACTGATGCCGCGTATCGATCCCCGTCTCCTTCCAGAGCGCTTGATCCCGCTCCCAGAGCCGACGCTGGATGGAATAAACGCCCAGCGCGGTGGATTGCGTCGGGTCGTTCGTGGCGAGGGTGAACTTCGGGCCCACGGTGCCGCGCCCCCGTGGCACGCGTGCCTCGATCAGCACGGTGTGGACGCCCGGCCTCAGGCGATAGTAGAGGTCCGGATCAAGCTCCATGCCGGACAGGAAGGTTCGCTCGTGCTCGCTGGTTGGACTGTATCCAACGACCTTCTCTTCCGTGACGCGAATGGCGGTGAAGTAAACCGAAACCGATCCCTCCCCGCCGCCAACCGTTTTGGCCAGATCAATGCCGGATTCGCCGGCGGCTTCATCGGGCAGTTGACTGAAGGTCAGTTTCTTCTGAACGAACCACCCGCCGCCTGGAGTCGTGTAGGTGGATTCGCTGCCTTCCCCCGGCGTTGCGCGCTCGTATCCGCCCAGTTGCGTGAGCACATCGCGACTGACCTCGGCAGGCAGCCGGCCGCTCCATATCCAGCCGGATGTCGGCAGTTCGCCGGGAACCAGTTCCGTAATGCCCACGCCCTTGCCCGGCCTGTAGTTATCGCGGGCATTGATGATGCGGGCCCGTTCGATGGGATTGCGCGGAGCGCGGGGCGCGGGCCCCTTTTCGCCCCAGAGCACCATGGCGGTCATCGCGGCAATTCCGCGTGCCGGGCCGTAGTAGTTGCTGCATGGATGGAAGTTGGCGTGGTTGGTCATCAGGATGTACTGACGGCGATCCGTCAGTTCCTCCAACTCGCGACGAATGCGGGCGCGAAAGTCCGCGGGCCAGGCCTCACAACAGAGGTCGTAAGTCAACGCCACCGCGAATATTTCATGGCCGAACCCGCCCGAGCCAAAACCTTCAGTGGTTACCTGATTCGGATACTGCCGCTGAATCCACTCCATGGCGCGGCGGGCGTACGCTTCATCGCCGGTCAGTTGATAGAGCATGCCCAGACTCAGCGAATCTTCACGCTGACGGATCGCCGCCAGGTATGCCTGGCCGAACCGCGTATCGAGCTTCGCCCTCAGCGCGGGCAGATCGGACTTTCTAAACAGCACACGCGGGCGCTCATCCGGTTCCGGAGGTGTGAATCCGGGGCGGAGTGGCCGCCGGGGCATCAGTTCACCTTCGATCCGTCCCCCGATGGGATGACCGTCGAACTGGCCTGAATATCGACCTTCCACACGACCATCCGCCTTGCGGTCCAGGGTCAGGGTGAGGAACGCCGGCCACTCGCCTTTACGCCAGAAATCGCCGACCACCAACAGGCTTAATTCGATCTCGATCTTTTCGTCGGTGACCGTCGCCTTGTCCACGAGGCCGAAGTGCTCGCCGATGCTAAAGTGAAACGCCTTGCCCCAGACCCGCCGCCAGCGGCCCTCATCCGCGACCATGTAAAGCAAGAGGTTGGCTCGATCCTCGGATTGCTGGGCATCGCGCGGCAACGCATCGTAGAGGACCAGTTCAAGTTCGCCCGTCAATGCATGTGCCGGTTCGGAGTGACCACCGATCACGAACATCAATAGAACAGCAGTCAGAAAACTAATTGGCTTGAACTTGGTTTGAAGTTGAGTCGGCATTGAACTTTTGGCCGGCGATTGGAAGCGCCGTCTCCGGCAACAGGGTCAAGTCGGCATAACGCCTGATGCGTGGAGTTATTGTCCGTGCCTGGGCGCGGATGGCCCATGCGGACCCCCGCCCAGAGCGGCAGCTCCAGATCGAACAGGGATTGCCTGTCAGCGGGGCGTGGGCGGGTCCGCATCAACGTTCGCCCAGAACAATCTTCCGGCCATCGAAGCGGACGGTGCGATCGCCGACGGTGACGGCCGCATCCATGCCGCGACCGGACACGGTCATCTCCGGTGCCGGCCCATCCTGGATGGTGAGTACGACGAAGAAATCGCCCTCGTCGTTGCGAGCCCAGACGGAATTGTTGTGCATTTCGACTCCTCGACCCGCATCTTTGTCGCTCTTGAACCAGACATCGCCCGCAATTCCGCGCTGTTCGGCACTGATGGCCGCCTGGGTGACGAATCGGGCGTTAAGCAGAGCGTTGTCTTTGCGGATCTGGAAACCGTGATCGTTGACCGAGACCTTGTCAAGATCGCCGCGAGCAAGGGATCGGGGCCGAAGTCCGCCGCCCTCGCCGCCGTACATCTGAATGCCGCCAAGCTGCCAGCTCCATACCTTGGCCCCTCCGCCGCGCACCCGGTCCACGATGACGACCATGACCGGTGCCCCGGACTTGCCGCTGTAATCCACCGCCACCGCGCGGAGGCCGGAAATGCCCGAGTCCTTCCACCCATCGTTGAGTCGCAGGCCGGTGAGCCGATCAAAGAGCGGCATCTCCCGTCCCCGCGCATCGCGATTGCGGCCGGCATAGACATCGCTCATGTCGAACGTGACGGTTCCGGAACCATCATCGAGCGCTTGATGATGGATTACCTTTCCCGGAACCCTGTTGTTGACCTCATCCTCGGGCAGGAGCACAAGATTCTCCATCCAGCGGAAATGGTTCTGCCGGAACTCCGGTCCGTGCGCCCAGACATGCCCGAGGCCCATGATCCGGAACGAGCCGGTGTTGGATCGCCGCCAGATATCGGGATGGCCGCCACCAATCACCTGCACGAGGGCATCACCCTCGCCTTCATGCCGGTTTCGGAAGGCGAACCAGCCGGCATGCGGGGCATGCCAGGTCAGGGGCATGACTTCCCTGGGATGCTGGGGCTCCATGTCCAGCGGGTAGGTCAGGAAAGGATAGAACGCCGGGCCCCGGGTCAGCAACCTGGGCAGGTCGGATTCATCGCTGATGCCCACGTGCCGGTTCCATGCCCAGAGCGCAGCGCGTTGATACCGCTCGGGCACCAGGGGAAACATGGCGGCGAAATAGCTTCCTGAAACATCCCGGTTCTCGATGTAATCGCGAATGACCAGTTCGTTGGGACCATTGATGTCCTGAGAGAACGGCGCTTCTTCGGGATCGGGCGGATAGAGCATGCTGAAGATGGCCCGTGGAATCACCATGCTGACATCCGGCCTTGCCGAAAGATCGCGGCCGAACATCCTGCGATAGACCAGGGCATAGCGGTTGGTGCCTTCCAGCCCCATGGTCGAGTAGTCGCCCGCCGGGAAGCCGCCGTCACCGACGCCCAGGCGAATCTGCTGATACATCATCCAGCGGCCGAGAGTGAACAGGTCCAGGCAGTCGGCATCCATCCGCCCCAGCCGCTCCCATTGATCGCGCCGCCATTGCCAATCCTCCATGGCACGGTCATGTTGCCAGGTGATCTCATCCCGCGCGGCGCGAGCATCGGCCGCGGACAACTCGACGAGGCGCGGGCTCATCATGATCCGCCCCCACTGGCTGGTCTGTCCGATCCGGGCCTCGATCAGAAGCGGGTGACGACCGGGATCGAGGCGAATCACCTCTCCCTGACGAAGCTCAACGCCGCCCAGCCATGCCCGCGTTTCGACCGATTGATCGTTGGTGATATCGAGCCGAACCCACCGCGCGGCATCATTCTCGATCGCGGTATAGGCATAAACGTTTGAGTAGAAGATGCGCTCGGCGGCGAAGGTCAGATCAACCGTGCCACGGAAAATGCCGCGCTCAGGATCGATCAGTTTGAACCGATCCGTGCGCTTACCGATGGTCAGTTCCTGCCCTGAACGGGGCCGAAACGCTCCAGGCCCTCCGGATTCGCGGAAAGGATCATCACCCGCCTCGGGCTGGAACCCACCGGCCACCAGCCATTCAAGAATCGCCTCTCCCGGGCGCAACTGGACGACCGGGACTCCCTGAGCCGGGGCAAAGTCCTTGTCCGCCTGGATGTGTTCGGTGGTGTTGGGCGCATCCGGGCGAGGCGGTTCGGAACCGGTTTCTCCAAGAACCGACAGACCGCCCAGGGCCGCGCCGTAGAGGATGGGCCCGATGTAGTTTCCACCGATGGTCCAGTTGATTTCGTTGTGGAATGTGGCGCGCGAGTAATAGAGACGATCCGAGGCGTTGAGCAGATACTGACGAACCTCATCCCGGAATTCCTGATCCCACGCCTCGTAACAGAGGTCGAACGTCAGAGCCACCTGCTCCAAACGCCGTCCCCACACGCGCGCCCGGTCGATTTTGGTACCACTGTCGGTATCGGCCATCAGCGCAATCACTTGCCTCCGAGCCTGCGCGGCCAAGTCAGCATCGCCCGTCAACTGGTAGCGAACACCGAGGCCGACCGCATCAGTGAGCTGCTCCATGGCAGCGCGTCCGAAGGGCGTTTTGGCGCGTTGGCGAAGCTCGGCGAGCTCGGACTTTTTGAACAGCACGCGGGGCCGAGGCTGCTTGATCAACTCGCTGATGGACAATCCGGCATCATCGTCATGAACGGTGATGCTGGCGCGGGCATGGCCGACGATCTCATGGCCCTTGAAGCGGCCTTTGAATTCTCCGACCACATCGCCGTTGTCGGCGGCCTCGGTCAGCTTCACGTTGAACTCGGCGAACCCCGCGGCGGGCACCCAGCTATCTCCGCGAATGTCCATCACCAGGCGAATCTCGGCCGGGTCGTCGGTCTGGTTCGGGTTGTCCTTTCCGGAGGCCAGAAACCGCCCCGGCGTGGCCCCGGTCACGATGCCTGGGTGGTATGTTCCAGCATAGCGTGCCGCGATGCCCCAAACGCGCTCCCACTGGCCATCTTCTTTGAGCAAGGTGACCATCAGCGAAGCGCGGCGACCCGATGGGTCCGCGCCGTGGAAAAGTGCTCCATCAAGGACCAGCGTCATCTGTATCCGTTCGGCCTGGGCCGGAGTGGCCGCGACCAGAAGCCCCAGACATGCGGCCAGTAGAGCCAACATGGGGACATGAAAGCTTTGTGTCACGAATCGTTTCATTGTCTTACTCCAGTAGTCATGGATGATTAATCAGGGGTACCGGATTCGCGGTCGGATCCGGTCGTATGGTGTTCGAGCACGATGCTGCTCATGCAAACGTGGTAGCCAGGCCGGCCCGGGTCGCCCAGTTCGAAGCGGACGGGCGTCTGTGGCTTGAGTCCGGCAAGGTCGAGCGGCAGTTCCATGATTCGATTGCCGTTGTCGGCGGTCATGGCGCGGGGCAGTACCAGACGCTGTTCGCCGATCTTCACCACCGCTTCACCTTCGGCGACTTCCTCGACCACGATGCGCAGCCGCGCGGCCGTGGCCGTCGCCAGCTTGTCGGCCGGAAGCGTGATGGTGGTTTCCAACGGCTGATCACGGCGAATCCATTGCAGGATATCCGGCGAGAAGTGCTGCGTTCGGGATACCTGGTCGTGCTCGACGATGTCGCCCTTGAGTGGAATGGTGATTTTCCAGGCCATGCGGGCATCAAGCTGAATGTCAAAACGCGCCGTCCGCTCATCCAGCTTCACGTTCTCCTGACGTTCGAGGTCAATCTCGAAGGTGGTCATGTCCACAACGTTGCGCTCGATCGTGCCCGTGTCGAAGCGCGTGCCGGTGGGCGCATCGATCGTCAGCTTCGCCTCACGCGGGAAGCGATGGTCATTAAATACGACCACGACCAGCTCCTGCCCGTGCTCGGTCGTCCAGCCCGGTGGGAGGGCCTTGGGGTCGGTTCCATCAACCGAGGCGACAACCCAGACGCCCGGATCATCGGTCGTGGCTTCGATGAGCCTGCCGCGCAGGTTGGTCAACATGCCGTAACCGACGCGCATCATCTGCGGTGTGTGGGTGGGATGCAGCACCGTACGGGTCAATAGCTTGTCAGGGCTCTGCTTGATGCTGTAAATCAGGTCGCGGACGTTGTAGACCATGCGCCGGTATTCGCGGGCCTGTCGCGCGGCTTCCGGCGTGGTGATCGCGCCTCGGGCCGGGGCGTCGACCAGGTCGTTGGTTTCGGTATTGGCGCTGTAGAGCCACTTGCCGTGTTCGGTCATCGCGTAGGCCGTGGCCACCTCATAGCTGCCGTTCATGGCCGTGGTGTCGCCCTGGTAGTGGTGTTCATCCAGGGCATCGATCCATTCAATGTGCTGGTCGATGGTCGGCTTGTACAGCATCTCCCACGCCGCCCAGTGGTCCTCATGCCATCGGAAACCCCATCCGGCGATCAGAATGATCTCCGGATGCGTCTTCTTGATCTCCGGCGCGATGGCTCCCAGCATCT
This sequence comes from Phycisphaeraceae bacterium, assembly GCA_020831765.1. Lineage (GTDB taxonomy): Bacteria > Planctomycetota > Phycisphaerae > Phycisphaerales > Phycisphaeraceae > JAFIFY01. Next base: position 30,145 of record JAFIFY010000040.1, read on the forward strand.
GGTCGTAGATCCACCCGTTCCCCTTGCCCGACCAGTAGCTGAACGCCGTGGTGTCATAAACTTCCCAGCCCCGATTGCCTCGGCGCCAGGCGAAGTAAGGAATCTCCGGGCCGAGCTCCCCGTTGGGATAGCGGATACGCACCGGCTTGTCTTCGCCCGCGTTCTCGACATCATAAAACTGGGTGTTGAAGTTGACTCGCGATCGCTCGGCCCAGTTCAGATAGGGCTCGTTCCAGAATTGAAACGCGACCTTCTCGCCGCTGTTCCTGGCGTTTTCAGCGAATCTTCGTCCCCAGTCGGCGAACCACCGCTCCCAGTTGGGATTGCGCAGCATGTACGCCGGTTCCTTGCGCTCGCCCAGGCAGTCAATGAAGTACATTTCGGCTCGCCGGTGCTCGGGGGCCGGTCGCAGGTCGCCCTCGAATAACGCCACCAGAAGGTGACGATTCAATCGCATCACCTCGGTGTCGTTCAGTTTTCCTTCGGCCAGGCGCGATGCCAGCTTGCGGGCCGGTTCTTCAAGATTGACCGTCGCCATCGCCTGAGCATCGTAAAGTTCGCGCTGGCGCATCAGGCGGTTGAACGCATCGCGCACCAGCCGCCGGCCTCGATCTTCGGCTCGCTGATCCGGGTTCAATCGCGATAAGTCCCGCATCGACCGCTCATCCAGCCGACTCCGGAGGTGGGCGATCGCAGCGCTGGGGGGTGGCTGGTCGTCGTTGCCTGGGATGACCCTGGCGATGATCGCCGCGCTGTCGAGCACATCATCATCGTTCAGGAGTTGGCGATGCTGCTCGGGGATGCGCGGCTGGGTGGAGGGATGGAGGTACCGTTGCGTGCCCGGACGGAATTCCTGGGGAACATCCGGCGCGTAACCGCCGAAGATGGCCGCCGGAACCACATTGTGGTCGTTGATCGACAGCGTCCGACCGCTGACCCGGAGTTGGGCCGGCTGGCGTTCAATCTTGTCAAACGGCGCCCCGAAGGTGTAGATCGCACCCAGCGTGAACTCAACCTTGCCCACACCCAGCGGGTTGATCACGCCAATGGCCATCTCGCTGATGCGTGAAAAATCCAAGGTGTAGTCGGCATCCATGTGGTTGCCCGGCGCAACCCACTCCGCTTCGGCGAAATCCTCGAAATGAAGCTCGACACGATTCGACTCACGGCTCAGGGGAACGGCATTGCGGATGTAGTACCAGCCGCCCTCGGCCTCGCGAAGCCATATCGAAACCGCCGCATCATCGCGTGGTTGTTCGGTGCTGATCTCGACTCGAAGCTGCGAGAATCCGGAGATGTCTTTCGGTTCGGCGAATCGCAGCATCGCCAGGCGGGCAAAGTTCCAGTTCTGGCGGCGTTCGCCCATGTCGAAACCCATGGCCACGCCTTCACCCGGAATCCACTGCCCGCTGGTCCATTGACCGGGGCCGGCCACTGGCAGCAGGCGTCCTGTGATGTTGGCGGTGGTCTCCTGGCCATCCTGTCGTATGCCAACGGTCCCCCGCACAGGACGATGGGCCTGAGGAACCATGGCCTGCACCGTCCAGAATCCGCCGGCGAACCAGTCCGGATCGTCGGCATCGGCGATTGCCGGGACTTCGGCCTGAATCGTCAGACGCGTGCTGGCACGGGTCGGTTGGCCCTCATCGGCGGTCAGTGAGAATTGCAGTTGCATGGCGCGATCGGACAACTCGATCTCGCCCGGTTGGATCGTGATGCTTCGCCGCCGCTCGTTGCGAAACCGTCCCTCGGTTTGCGTCCAGCGGCCGTTGATCCGTGTCAACTTGATCTCCAGCGGCCCGGCCGCCTCGCCCACGCCCGGGACAGCCCCGGCGGGGATCCGCAGCTCGACGCTGAAGGCATCTGGCCCAATCGTGGGTATTGAATTCGACAAATCAACCAGTGGCCGATTTGGTGATTGTGCCGGAACATCTGCGACAACGACGCCGCCCAGGAACCCGGCAGTGACCCAGAAGCCCAGAGCAAGCAATCTCCAGAACGACGATCGACGGGCGAGTTGCGGGATTGGCATCAGAAGAATTCTCATCACGGGGGAACTCCGGAACACGCCGGAGATGGATCAAGGGCCAACGCCAGTGTCGGCTTCCTATTGTGCCCGGATGCCTGAGTAAGAAAAAAAACAACAATGCTGTGTAAGAACCGGGCAGCGGAGATTTTGTGACCGCCTGGATCGGGACTTGAATGCACGGTTGGCACCATCGGTGGACCAGCTTTCGATTCCGGTATGATCGTCTGGTCTGACCGAGGAGAATTCCGTGCGTGAGGCTCTGGAGTTGTGGGCCGGTGATGGCCCGACCGGTTCGCATGGGCAGAAGCCGGTCCTTGTACCGCATTTACTTGAAACCGGACAGGCTAAAGCTGATTCCGGCCGGCCGTGTGTCCTGATCCTGCCGGGTGGGGGGTACAGCCATCTTGCCGCGCATGAAGGTGATCCGGTCGCGCATGCGTTCCGGGAACGGGGCTTTCACGCGGCGGTCCTTCGGTACCGTGTTCAACCCTGCCGGCATCCATCGCCCCTGCACGATGTTCAGCGGGCGGTGAGAATGATGCGTGCCTCGGCCCTGGAGTGGCGGATCGACCCATCGAAAATCGCCGTGCTTGGGTTCAGCGCCGGGGGCCACCTCGCGGCGAGCGCGGCCAATCATTACGATCGTTTTCCATCGCCGGATGATGATCTGGCCGAGCGGTATTCGGCTCGACCGGATGCATCCATCCTCTGCTATGCGGTTCTGGATGCGTTCGAGTATGCCCATGCCGGTTCATTCGCATCCCTGCTCGGGCCGAACCCTGAATCATCGTTGCTCAGCCAGTTGAGCATGCCCGATCAGGTCCACCGGGCCACGCCGCCGACGTTCCTCTGGCATACGGCCGACGATCCCGTCGTGCCGGTGGGCGGGGCGCTGCGTTATGCCGAAGCGCTGGTTCGTGCGGGGGTTGCCTGCGAGATGCATGTTTTTGCCCACGGGCGGCACGGGTTGGGTCTGGCCCTTGACCGGCCGGAGATCGCATCGTGGGTCGATATGGTGGCGAGGTTTCTGAATCAGGTCTTCGACGGTGGCTCAGTGAGTGCATGAGTTATCTTGTGGGTATGGGTGACACCGCAGGTCTGGAAAATCCGTTTCCCGCTCCCCGCTGGAATGTCCCGATCTTTGATGGGCATCTGGACCTGGCATGGAACGCGCTGGGTTACGGCCGCGACCAGACCCTGCCGCTGGCTGAAATCCGCATGCGCGAGATGCCGACCACATCGGAAAACGGTAGAGGCGCGGCCGCCGGGCTCGCCCGGGGTAGAGACTCTGGCCCCGCCTCAACCCCCGGAACCACCCCCGCTCCCGCCCCCGCCCCCGGAATCGGCCCCGGAACCGCCACGGTCTGTCTGCCTGAACTCCGCCGCGCAGGCGTGGCCATGGTCCACGCGACGATCTTTCAGCGAACGGGCAATCGCAAGGGGCCGCGCGAGATGCTCCTTCGCGCTGATCCGGATTTCGCTTCACCGGCCCTGACGCATGCCGCGGCGTGCGGACAGCTTGCCTACTACCAACTGCTCGAGCGACGGGGTGAAGTCGTCTGTCTGAACTCGGCTCCGGCGGTGGCCGAGCATTGGCGGCAGTGGCAGGCGGGCGCGGCGGATCTAGTGGGCATCATCCTGCTGATGGAATGCGCGGATGCGATCAGCGATGTCGAGGAACTGGACTGGTGGCGGCGGCGGGGGCTTTGCGGATTGAGCCTCTCGCATGTCCAGCGATCAACCTACGCCGCGGGCAACGACTGCCCGGAGTCGGATGGAGGCTTGACCGACGCGGGCCGACAATTGCTGGTGCGCATGGCGGAACTGGGGCTGGCGCTGGACCTGAGCCACCTCTCGGACCGCAGCTTCGAAGAAGCGGAGGATCGGTTCGAGGGATGGGTGTATGCCAGCCACTGCAACTGCCGCAGACTGGTTCCCGGCCCGAGACAACTGACCGACCGGCAGATCGGGCGGATTGGCGCGCGGGGCGGGGTGGTCGGCGTGGTCCTGTGTAACTTCATGCTCTCAACGTCAGAGGCAAAGCCCCCCGCGCGTGATTTGATCTCGCTGCGCCATGTCGCCGAGCACATCGACCACATCTGCCAGGTGACCGGCTCGATTGAGCACGTGGGCGTGGGCAGCGATCTGGACGGCGGCTTCGGCCGCGAGCATGTTCCACGTGAAGTCGAATCCATCGCCGGCCTGCGTCTGCTGCCGGAGTGGCTCAACAAGCGGGGCTTCACCGATCGGGACATCCGCCGGATACTCGGGGAGAACTGGGTTTCGTTCTGGATACGTTGTCTGGAAGGGCCGGGCGAACTCACTTCGCCGGGCGGAGACGACATCTCGAACCAGGCGGATTGATCAGGGAGGTTTGATCAGTGAATCAATCGACGGTGCGGATCGGAATCATCGGCGGAACGGGGCTGGACGAGGCTTTCGCTCAAGACCAGGGCGAATCTGTGGAATTGGATACGCCGTTCGGTAAACCGGCCGGGCCGATCCTTCGGATCAGGCGGCGGAAGGTCGAGCTGGCGATCCTCAAGCGTCACGGCCCGGGCCATCGGTTTCCGCCGCACAAGGTGCCGTTTCAGGCCAATATTTTCGCCATGAAGCTGCTGGGCGTGACGCACATCATCGCCACGGGCGCGACCGGAAGCCTTCGCGAGGAAATCCGGCCCGGCGATCTGGTCATTGTCGATCAGGTGATTGATAGGACGTTCCGCCGCCCCGGCACCTTTTTCGACCATGCCGCCGTGCATGTGGAGCTGCCTTCGCCATTCTGCCCGGTGATGCGCCGCTGGTTGATCAACGCAGGACACCGATTGTTCGCAGGCGTCCCAGAGAGTGAGGCCCGCCCCCGGATTCATGAGCAGGGAACCTATGTCTGCATGGAAGGACCGCAGTTCTCGACCCGCGCTGAAAGCCTGATGCATCGGCAGTGGGGCGGCGACCTGATCGGGATGACCGCCATGCCCGAAGCCAAACTCGCGCGCGAGGCTGAGATCGCCTATGCGCTCATCGGTTTGCCTACGGATTACGACTGCTGGCGCGAAGCGGGGCACGCATCGGCGGGCGCGGATGAGGCGTCCATCCTCTCGATGGTGATCGCCAATCTCGAGCGTGCCGCCAATGCCAGCCTGCGCCTGATCGATGAGGCGATCAGCGATATCCATCCGCTTCAAGCTGAGCCCAGCCCGGCCCATGATGCCTTGAAGATGGCCATCTGGACCGCGCGCGACCGGATTGATGAAGATGAAAAGCGCAGACTGGCACCGCTCTGGGGGCGCTGGCTGGAGAGTTGATCCGGGAGGCGATGGGGTTCGCCGTCGCTTCAGGTTTTCAGGAGGTGGCGGCGGATGAAACGTGCGGTGGCCTGTACCTCAAGTTCCTGGCCCAGGGCATGGCCGGCTTCATCGTTGATGACCAGTTCCGACTGGACACCGGCCTCGGTGAGCTTCTGGTGGTAGGACTGGCCGTTCCAGAGCGGAACCTGTTCATCGAGGCGTCCGAAGACCAGGAGGTGAGGCGGCGCCTGGGGATGAACGTGATACACCGGGCTGGCGGCGCGGGCCACATCCATGCGTTCTTCATAGGGGCCGCCGATCAGTGCCGTCACCAGCGGGTGGATACCCACGCCGGGGTTGGGATCGGTCGCCGCGCGGACAAAGTCCGTCGGGCCGCACCAGTTGACCACGGCGGTGACGGCCGTGGATTGATCGTGGTGGGGGCCATCGCCTTCCCATTGCGGCTGATCGGCGGTCAGGCCCATGAGTGAAACCAGGTGCCCGCCCGCCGAGATGCCCCAGACGACGATCCGACCGGCATCGAAGTTGTAAGTCGAGGCATGGGCCCGAAGCCAGCGGAGCATGGTCTTGCAGTCATGCAGGCAGGCGGGAAAGGGGGCCTCGCCGCTGAATCGGTAGGTCGTGGCCGCCACGGCGATGCCCTCATCGAACAGACGCGGCGCAAAGGGCGGCCGATACTGCGTTCCCTGTTTCCAGCCGCCCCCGTGGACATACATCACCAGGGGCGTCGGACGATCGGAGCGCGGCAGGTAAAGATCCGCGACCAGTTCCCGTTGGCCGTTGGCCGTTGGCACGCGAGCCACCGGCACCTCAAGCAACACCCGATGTTCACTGGGCATGGAAGCACTCCAGGTCAGGCGATGCGCGGCAAGGCAGGGAACAATCCAGGCCACGGGCAACGCCGCCACGAGCATAGCAACCGAATGCCGTGTGTCGCTATCGCGCGAATCAGATGTCGTATTCGAACTGCCGCGCCAGCAGGTCCAGAACCTTCATCGCGGCGTGGGCGATGACTGTACCGGGGCCGAAGATCGCCACCGCTCCGGCCTTATGGAGCGCATCGTAATCCTGTGGCGGAATGACGCCGCCGACCACGATCAGGATGTCCTCGCGGCCGAGCTCGGCCAGCGCTTTGCGCAGCGCGGGGACCAGGGTCAGATGCCCGGCGGCCAGCGAACTGACCGCGCAGATGTGGACATCGTTCTCCACCGCCTGCCGCGCGGTCTCCTCGGGGGTCTGGAAGAGCGGGCCGACATCGACATCAAAACCCAGGTCGGCATAGGCGCTTGCGACCACCTTCTGACCGCGATCATGTCCATCCTGACCCATCTTGGCGATCAGAATGCGCGGCCGACGGCCTTCAAGCTCTTCAAACTTCTCAACGCGATCGAGTACTTGTCGGACCATATCGCTCTGAGCACCCACTTCTCCGGCATAGACGCCGCTGATGGTCTGGATATCGGCCTGGTGGCGGCCATAGACCTCCTCCAGGGCATTGGAAATCTCGCCAACGGTCGCCATGGCCCGCGCTGCATCCACACAAAGCTCCAGCAGGTTACCCTCGCCCGAACGCGCTGCTTCGGTCAGCCGCGCCAACTCCCGCTTGACCGCGCCATCATCGCGCATCGCGCGAAGCTCGGCCAAACGCTTGACCTGCGCTTCGAGCACCACAGTGTTGTCCACCTTCAGCACATCAATTTGCTCTTCGGTGTCCAGTCGATACTTGTTGACGCCCACCACGGTCTGGCGGCCGGAGTCGATCCGGGCCTGCGTTCGCGCCGCCGCCTCCTCGATGCGCAGCTTTGGAATGCCTTTTTCGATGGCTTTGGCCATGCCGCCCAGGTCTTCCACCTCCTGGATATGCGCCCACGCTTTCGTGGCCAGTTCGTGAGTCAGTCGCTCGACGTAGTAGCTGCCGCCCCATGCATCGACCACCTTGCAGGTATCGGTCTCCTGCTGGAGGAAGAGTTGGGTGTTTCTGGCGATCCGGGCCGAGAAGTCGGTCGGCAGGGCCAGCGCTTCATCCAGGGCATTGGTGTGCAGGCTCTGGGTATGGCCCTGGGTCGCGGCCATGGCCTCGATGCAGGTTCGCACCACGTTGTTGTAGACATCCTGAGCCGTCAGGCTCCAGCCGCTGGTCTGGCTGTGTGTTCGCAGCGACATGCTCTTGGGGTTCTTGGGCTCGAATCGTTTGATGAGCTTGGCCCAGAGCATGCGCGCGGCACGAAGCTTGGCGATCTCCATGAAGAAGTTCATGCCCACCGCCCAGAAGAAGCTCAACCGAGGCGCAAAGGCATCGACGGTCAAGCCCGCCTTGAGACCGCTGCGCACATATTCCACACCATCGGCCAGCGTGTAGGCCAGCTCCAGGTCGGCCGTCGCCCCGGCTTCCTGCATGTGGTAGCCCGAGATGCTGATGCTGTTGAACCGGGGCATCCGCTTGCTGGTGAAGGCGAAGATGTCCGAGATGATCCGCATGCTGGGTTCGGGCGGATAGATGTAGGTATTGCGGACCATGAATTCCTTGAGGATGTCGTTCTGGATGGTGCCCGAGAGCTGCTCGGGCTTCACGCCCTGTTCCTCGGCGGCGAGGATGTAGAGCGCCATCACCGGCAGGACAGCACCGTTCATGGTCATCGAGACGCTCATCTTGTCCAGCGGAATGCCATCAAATAGAATGCGCATATCCAGGATCGAATCGATCGCCACACCGGCCATGCCCACATCGCCGGGCACGCGCGGATGGTCCGAGTCATAGCCACGGTGCGTGGCCAGATCGAAGGCGATGCTCAGGCCCTTCTGGCCGGCCGTGAGATTGCGGCGATAGAACGCGTTGGACTCCTCGGCGGTGGAAAAGCCGGCGTATTGCCGCACGGTCCAAGGCTGGAGCACGTACATGGTCGCATAGGGGCCGCGCAGAAATGGCGGCAGGCCGGGCATCGTGTTCAGATGCTCGATGCCATCGAGGTCGCGGCCGGTGAACAGCGGCTTGACCGGAATCTTCTCGGCGGTATTCCAGTGCAGTTCATCGGTATCGCGGCCCAGGGCGCGATCGGCACGGTCTTTCCAGGTCTCGATCGTGTCCGAATCGCGGCGGGAGGATTTCAGAGCCACTTGCGTATAGTCAGGAATCGCACTCATCAAAGAACGCCCTCCTCGCGAAGCAGGTCGCGAAGTGTGGAAAGAACATCACATCGAATGAAAATAAACCGATCCACGCCCGCCTCCCGATAGATGACTTCGTTGGAACCCGGGTGCCCGGCCAGGATCAGGTCGCGGGCACCGGCCCGCCGCAGCGCGGGGCCGACCTTCCCGACCATCTCCTGATAAACCGGATCGCTCGAACAGATCACGGCGATTTTGGCGCCGCTGGCCCGGAACGACTCGGCCGCCGCGTCGGCGTCGGCAAAGCCATTGTTGCCGATCACCTCGAACCCGCCGGCCTCGAAGAAGTTGCGGCTGTAGGTCGCGCGGGCGATATGTGCGGCCACCGGGCCGAGATTGGCCAGGAACACCTTCGGCCGCGCACCGGTCCGTTCCATGTAGGCATCGCTGGCATCGCGAAGCTGCTCGAAGGGCTCGGCATAAGGATGCGGCGAAAGTGGGGGCTGGGTGATTGGCGCTGGGTCCGGCACCAGCGCCTTATGGATATCGGCCAACGAGGCATCGCCGCCGGCGGCATCCACCGCCGCTTCCATGATCGCGCCGGGCCTGCCCGATGACAGGGCGCGGCTGACGATGGTGCAGGCGACCTGGCCGCCGGTCTGCTCGCCGCGCGCTGAACGCCTGGCCATGGCGGCGTGTCGGATCCCAGCAAAATCCGGCGCGGTGCGCACCACCGGCTTCTCGCCGAGGTTGGGAAACTCGCTGACACCGGTGATCGGGTCCTTGCGCGTCGAAAGATTTTTGAGCCGGGGTTTGAACGCCGAATCAATCTGCTGGGCGATCCAGCCATCCGCCAGCGCCTCGGCCATGCCGCCTTGCTGTTCGACCTGTTGGAAGACCTGCCAGGACTTCTCGGCCAGTTCATCGGTAAGGCTTTCCAGCATCCAGCAACCACCGGCCGGATCGACCACCCGCAGCAGGTGCGATTCCTCCTGGAGGATGATGGCGGTATTGCGCGCGATGCGGCGGGCAAGGTCATCCGGCAGGCCGATGGCCTTGTCGAACGGCTCGGAGGTGATGGTCTGTGCGCCGCCCACGGCCGCGGTGAAACAGCAGACGGTGTTGCGCAGCATGTTGACCCACGGATCGCGCGCGGTGATCACGCGCTTGCTCATTCGGGCGTGCATGCGCATCGGTGCTTCATCGGGATCGATGCCCGCGGCGCTGAGCACCGAAGCCCAGAGTTTGCGGGCCGCGCGAAGCTTGGCGATCGCGAGAAACTGATTACATCCAAGGCTGTAGGCAAAGCGAATCTGCCGGGCTGCATCGAGGATGGACATGCCCCGGTCGGTCATGGCGCGCAGGTAGCAGACGGCGGTGGCCATGGAGAAACCCAGGTCCTGTGCCGCGTGCGCTCCGGCGTGATGGTAGGGGCCAGAGCCCACGCGCACCGCCGTCATGCCCGGCGCGTGGCGATTCGTCCAGGCCGCCAGTTCGGCCATCTGCCCCAGCGCCTGCTGGATCGAGCAGGGCAGTCGTCCATCGCGTGCCAGCACGGCCAGCGGATCGGCGTTGAAAGCGCCGCTGACCTTGTCGAGGCTGAGCCCGCGCGTCTGCCAGAGCGAAGCGAGCATCGCCGCCGCCGGGAGGAACGCCGCGCCCGCTTCCAGGTGGATACCGACCATATCCAGATGCACACCCGCCAGGACCAGATCGAGATCCTGCCGGGCGTAGATGGGTAGGCCATCGCGGCCGACCAGATGTCGTGCTTCTTCCATTTCAGGGTCAAGCAGATTCCTCGCCGCGGCATCGAGGCGTAGCAGCAGGCTGTTCACGCCGCGCTCCAGGTCGGTGAGTATCGCGGCCTGCGTCAGTGCCAGATCGGGGTGCATGTGTTCCTGGCACAGTTCCCAGCCGGTGACGGCGTTGCCCAACAGACCACCGCCGCGCGTCGTCGGAGCCATCCCGGGAAACCCGGAGGGATCGCCTTGCGCATCCCAGTGCTGGGCACAGTAAACCGGCTGGATGCCAATGCCTTCGTAGGTCTGGCTGACCAGTCGCTTTTCGAACGGCGCGCCTTTGAGATCGGTTTCCACGACCTGCCGCCACTCTTCGTAGCTGACGGGCGGAAAATCCTCAAGCAATTCCAGTTCGCTCGTGATCATCGGTGTGAATCCTTGTTTTCCAGGCGCCCATGCGCGGCGGCGCTTCCGCTTGGGCGTACAAATGGTGGCGTTACGCTCCCATGGGTCGGTCCGAAGCCGTTCCGGTCGCGGCTGGGCAGGCATTATAGCAAAAATCGGATGCGTTAGTCGCTTGAGTGAATTTTTCTGGATCATCGGGTCAGGAATTGAAATCCGGGGCCACCACCTTATGCCGTAAAGTATGAATCGATATTGATTTAGCTCCTTCATTCCTGACTGGAGGGCGAATGATCCGCTTGACTTCTCCCTGATAAGCGATTATCAATAACCAGGTGTTTCGAAAGTCGCTTCCACAGTGGTGTCCGCTGGCAGGCAGGACTGTGTTTCGGGTGTGCCAAGGAGTGAAATCGTGCTGGATCGAACTTACCTGCGGGCGACGATTGGGGTGCTGGTCTGCGGGCTCGCCGCCGCGACCGCCAGTGCCCAGCCCTGGGATTACACCGAAGGCCATGTGGACAAGGCGTTGCGCTATGAGCATGGCCAACTTCGCTGGGTTTACATGTTCGATTCCGGTGCGGTGCTCGATGGCACCCCGGTCCCCAGCGCGGGAACCATTTTCGAGACCGATCAGGTCGTGACCGTGGTTCCCGAGTTTCGGGAGATCGCCTCGCCATTTGATATTCCTTTTCTTGGCGTACAGGTCGATGACCCGATCTGGACATTGCCGCCCAATTTTGTGCCGGGCGTTCCGGAGCTTGGGTTCGATACCGGCAATCTCGTGGCTACGGATTGGAGCGGCAAGATGACGTTGTCGCTGGAGTCGGTGTCCGGACCGGGCGAGTTCGCCATCTGGCAGACCACCGGGCCGGGCCAGTTCGTCCACTATTGGTCATCGCTGGAACCGTACAACACGCCCTTTGAAGCATTCGTACCCGACCACACGCATTTCTCGATGGGTTTCACCGCCCCGGGCTATTACCAAGTCGAGCTCAAGGTACTGGGCACCTTGGTCGGTGGTCAGGAGATATCAGGCATCAACACATTCACCTTCCGCGTGGAGCCGGTGCCTTTCCTGCCCGGCGATGCCAACCTCGATGGCGTGGTCGATGATCTGGACCTTGCGATCGTTCAGGCCAATTTCGGTCAGCTCGTCTCAGGCTGGTCGGACGGGGATTTCACCGGAGATGGCCGCGTCAGTCTGCGGGATGCATTCATCCTCTCCGAAAACTATTCGCCAATTTCAATGACCATGATTCCGGAACCGGTCAGCCTTGCGGTTCTGGGTTTGGGTGCTCTTGTGCTGATGGGGCGGAGCGTGCGGTGAAGGAAGGCGCATGACCCTCATGCAAAGCCCGCCATGCCATGTGCCGCGGGCTTTTTTCTTGCGGATTCGCCTGTACGGGGCCTGAAGCCGATGAGTGATGCCAGACCGATTCATTGGCGCTTTTACAGCGCTGCCCTGGGGCTGGCGTTGGTCAGTGGCATGGCGGCCCTGAGCCATCAACTGCTCTGGACACGTCGATTGATCGATCTCCTGGGCGCTGGTCATGAGTCTTCAGCTCGTGTCTTTGGGGCGTTCTTCCTTGGCCTGGCGTTGGGCGCGGCGGCGGCATCGGGGCTGCTTCGGCGGGTAAACAGGCCGTGGCGTTGGATCGCCTCGATCGAACTTGCCGTGATACTTCTGAGCCTGCCGGCTCTGCTGCTTCCACGGTGGACCGGATGGATATGGCCGTGGCTGGGCGAGGCCGGCCTTGTGGGTTGGCAGGGCGGCGCGGTTAAGCTGGTGGCATCGCTGATCGTCGTCCTGCCTCCGGCCACGGCGATGGGAATGACGCTGCCGATCCTGGTTCCCGCTGTGCTGCGCGGCGGTGCCCAGCTTGGCCGACATGGCACGTGGATATACGCCATCAACACGCTTGGCGGCGTCATCGGACTGGGACTGGTCATGCTGGCGTTGCTCCAGTGGCTGGGTGCCTGGGGTTCCATGATCGCGGCCATGGGGATGAACGCCATCGTCGTGCTCTGGGCGTTGCTCCTCGATCGCTGGGACCAGCCCAGGACCATGGCAAGCGCCGGACCCACCGCAACCAGCACGCCCATCAGTCCCGATGTGCGGCGATGGTCAATGATTCTGGCGTTCATGTCCGGTTTTGCGATCCTGGGCTTTGAGGTGGCCGCGCTCCAGGTGCTCATGCTGGTTGCGCCGCTTTCCTTCTATGCCCCAAGCGCCATTCTGATGGTGATCATTTTCATTCTCGCGTTGGGCGCGGCGATCGCACCGGCGCTTAGACGTGGCATCGGCTCGTCCATCGGGCTGATGATTGGTGTCCTGATCCTCGCCGGCATCTTGACCGTCACCACGCCGCCGTGGTTCTTTCAGGTGGCCGAGCAGACGGGAGAACTCGTTTCAGCACCCAGCCTCGGTCGCTGGTTCTTGAACCTTGCCATCCTCACGGCGTTGAGTCTGGGGCCGGCGATGCTGCCCGCGGCCCTGGTGTTTCCGCTCATCCTCGGCTGGGTCAGCGCTGAAGGGGACCGGGGTGGCCGGACGCTGGGTTGGCTGCTGGCCGCGAACGGGATCGGTGGATTGCTCGGAGCGGAGTTTGCCTATCGGCTCTTGTTGCCGATGCTGGGACCGCATCAGACGATTGGTGTGATCGGCCTGCTTTACCTGTTCAGTGGCCTGGCCCTGGCGATCCACATGGCACGGCCTCGCTGGATACCGGTGTTGCCGACGGTGGCGGCCACGGTGGCCTGCGTTCTGATGATCACGATGGTGCTTGGCGACTTGCCCTTGTTCAACCAGCGTATGGGTTGGACCGCGCTTGCCCAGCGAAGCGGCCGCGAGGGAACGGTTGCGGTGATCGAGGGCGTGGGCCTGGGCCGATCCATGCTGATGAGCAATCAATACGTACTCGGCGGGACGGCCGCGCGATGGGACCAGGAGCGTCAGGCGCATCTTCCGATGTTGCTTCATCCGCAACCAAAACGAGTGGCCGCGATCGGTCTGGCCACGGGCATCACACCCGGCGCGGCACTCCAGCATCGGGCGGTTGAATCGGTGACGGCGATTGAACTTTCGCCGCTGGTGATCGAACTGGCTGAACATTACTTCGCGGAATACAACGGAAATATTGTTGGTGACCCCAGAGCGCGCATCATCGTCGAGGATGGACGAACCTACATCGCCTCGGCCCGGGAGCAGTTCGATGTCGTCCTTGGCGATCTCTTTCTCCCATGGGGGCCGGGCGAAGCGAGGCTGTACAGCCGTGAGCACTTCGAAGCCGTGAAGATGTCGCTGGCTCCTGGAGGTGTTTTCTGCCAGTGGCTTGCCATGTATCAGCTTACGCCCGAGCAGTTTCGAAGCATCGCCGCGACATTCCAGAGGGTTTTTCCCCGAACCCATGTCGTGATCGGCGGCTTTCAGTCCCATCAGCCGATGCTTGGTCTTGTGGGATTCAAGGATGCCCAATGGGATTGGCAGGTGATCGAGGCCCGTACGCGGGAGGTCAGGGATGATGGAATTGGCGATCCGCTTGCGCGCTGGGCGGCGGGCTTGAGACTGCTTCACCTCGGCGAACTGGCGGAAGCGTCCGTGCTTGCGGCTGGCCCGGGATCCGCGTCGTCGGGATCGGAACTTCCTGGCGCGATGCTTCCGGGGGACAGGCTTCCGGGGGTGCGGATCAATACGTTGGACAATATGTGGGTTGAGCTGGATGCGGGTTTGAGGCGATTGACCCAGCGCCCTGATCAGGTTTATCACATCGGGCCACGTTGGTTGAACGAATTGAATCGACTGGAGGGGAGCTTCCTTCCAGCCGAGGGGTTGAGTGAATCGGCCAGACTTCGCGGGAAGTTGATCGCGTGGGATCTGATGCCGGTGTCAGCAAGGGATCAGTCGGGACTGATAGACCTTTACAGTCGCATGCCTTTTGATCTGATCGGTGATGCCCAAGGGGATCCAACGAGATGGCCCGGCGATCGGCGAGTCCTGGGGCCTGGCCGGTGATGGAAAATCTCCGGGCTCGGGCGGGCGGTCCGCTTTGGGTTCACGGCCCATCGAGCCGGAAGTTGGAAAGCAGCGGCCAGCCGATGATGCGGCAGTCCAGGTCACGAAGCCAGCCGGCGACAGCGTGGTTGCAGTTGAAGCCGAACCAGTAGCTTCGGGGGTGGTCGGCAAAGTAAAGCCGCATGGCCGGGTTGTACAAGGGATCATCCGTTTGTGCATGGATTTCATCCAGGCGCAGCATCAGATCGCTGACCAGGCCGCGCTCGACAGTCAGTGACAGCGTTCGAGCGCCGCGTGAGACCACTTCGATGGATGTCGGGCGATGATGGCCGCCCGCGGACCATCGTCCCAACGTGCCCCGTGTGGGAAAAAACAGCGTCGGGCCGACTCGGTACCACTGCGATCGGTTCTCGGCGAACCAGAGCCATTCACCGTAGGCGTACTCGACCAGTATGCCTTCCTGATCGGGCATCACAAGGCTGCTGTGCCGGCCATAGTCCACCACATAAACGGTGACCGGGTTCTCGACCGAGGCGGGGGGAATGATGCGTGTGGCGCAGCTGGCCTGCGTCACCAGGGCCGCGGCGATGAGCAACATGCCCAGCAGCAGCAGCAACCTGCGCCGTCGGGTCAGGGTGTCGGTCAACCTGGAGAATCCGCCTCTCATAGGCTGCGCTCCCGCTCGCGGCGGCGGGCCATTTCCTCCATGGCCGCGTCGGGCGATTCGGGCAGGGGTTCGACTTCGGCCAGCTCCTCTTCATCCTCTTCATCGGTATCGGTCGCCCGGAGCCTGGCCTGCCCGACTTTGGATGCCCCCAGGGGCTGGGGCTGATTCAGGCTCATGCGCATCAATCGCCGCAGGAAGTAGAAGAAGACCAGCAGGACGATGACCGCCGTGGTGATGATGGTCGTCCAGCTCCCGCCTCCGAACGCGGCACCGCCGGTCGGGGTGACCCTGGCCTCGCCCGCGACGCGATCAGCCGTTCTGGCGACGAAGACTGGATAGTCGGTCTCAACGTTGCCTCGCCGGGTATCCACGTTGCGCCAGAGCTTGAAGAAGCGAGCCATCAGTTCCACTTGATCGCCGAAGGCGACATCGTCGGGCGGATCGGAGAGATAGACGATGATGGATTCGGGTTTACGCGGGTCGCGGTCTAGCTTGAGCACCCATTCGGTGAGATTCTCCGTATGGGGCCCGCGGACGGTCATGGTCTGGACCGGATCGCTTTGAACCAGAAAGCCCCGAAGGGAGAACAGCTTGCCTCGCATCGCCTCGGGCTGTTGGTGGATGACGGTGTAATCCGGCACCATATAACCGCCGGTTGGTGGCTGTTCCCAGCGATCGACATGACGAACCAGGACATCAAACCCCGGGTTGTGCGGCGCGCGAACCGTCGTCCGGTCTTCGGTGGTCTGGCGCAGGATGACCGCCTCGCGCTGCGTGAGCGGTGGGCCTCCGAAGCTGTAATCCATCGCTTGCGCTGGAGCCGGCGGCCGCTCCTCCGATTCGTTCACGGCATCGACATCGTGATTGACCAGTTGGTTATCCGCATCGTCAGCCACGGCGATCACCGACAGTGAGCAGAGCAGAGCAAACACCAACAGCCATGGACGCGGTCGTCCCCATCGGCCCGGCTCCATCGCCGCCGACAGCAACGACCGTCGGGTGAACCAGCAATGGGTTGGCAATCGATTCATATCTTCCATCCTGTGAACCATCGGCGGCGGTCGGAAACTCACCGGCCGGGAACGGGGTGATCAGCGGCCCGAACCATTGCCCGCCGTATCGACCGAATCTTTCGACGCATTCGCGGGCTGGGGCTGGTCGGCCTCATGATCATCCGTCTTTGGGGCCGAAGGGTTCGATTCGCTCGCGGCTTCGCCCGCAGGACGCCCATCGGGTGCCGGTACGCCGAATTCCCGGCCCCGCAGCGCCTTTCCCAGAGGTGCGCTGACGGCGTAGGCGACAAAAACGACCGCCAGAACCCAACTTGGCCACATGACCAGCAGGATCAGCGCCGCGACGATGCGCGCCACCTCCCTGAATCTTACGCGCCCCCGGATATAGCGGTTCATGATGTGGACATAGGACAATCGACTGATCATCGCGAAGCTGACCAGCAGCATGACGCAAAGCAACACCGTCGCCGATGTCGCCATACGCCAGTCGGCATTTGTGGCGGCCGGACCATCGGCGCCCTCGGCCGTTGTCGCGACGATACCGGGATCGAGAAAATCATGCAGCAGGACCAGGCTCGCCAGGGTGCCGGCGGCCCCCGGCGTCGGCAGGCCTTTGAAGTAGTTCGGATCGGTCGCGACTCCGAGCCGGTGTTCGACGTTGAAGCGGGCCAGGCGGAGCGCGGCGAACGCGACAAACAGCAGCGCGATGCCCAGCGCGGTTCGGTTGTAAAGGCTGTTGATCGTATCGGAGACGAACGGCTCGCCCACACCGATCAGCAGAACCACCAGCATGGCCGGGGCGACACCGAAGGTGACCATGTCCGCCATGCTGTCAAGCTGTTCACCCAGCTCACTGGTCTGGCGTGTCAGTCGCGCCAGGCGGCCGTCGAGCGCATCGAATCCCATGCCCAGAAAGATGAACACCGCGCCGAACGCGATGGGCGACCACTCAAAGGGCATGGTGGTGGCCGGATCGCGAGTGGCGAAGAAGATCGCCAGGAAGCCGCAGACCACGTTGCCCAGGGTCATGATCGTCGGTAAAAGCGGGGCATACCGCCCGGGCGGCCGCCTGGCCTTATCCCGTCGTGTTGAGCGCAGCTTTCGGCCGGGTCTGGGCATGGTTCTGGCCGGTGTGGGTCTTGGGCGGCGTTGGATGCTCCAGTCGCCGCGCGGGCTTGGGCCATGATGGATCGAAGGCCTCGGCCGCGGGTATGGATCAGGTTTCGCCGGCGACCGGTCCAATCAGAGCTCGATCATGATCCGCAAGGGCGTCTCGATGGTTTCCTTAACCCGCTTGAGGAACGTCACCGCCTCGCGTCCATCGACGATCCGATGATCGTAGCTCAGGGCAAGATACATCATCGGCCGGACCACCACCTGCCCGTTCCGCACGACCGCGCGTTCCTGGATGGCATGCAGCCCGAGAATGCCGCTCTGGGGCGGGTTCAGGATCGGCGTGGAGAGCATCGAGCCGTAGATGCCGCCATTGCTGATCGTGAACGTGCCGCCCTGAAGTTCGTGCAGCTCAAGCGTGTTGTTCCGGGCGCGGCCACCCAAGTCGGCGATCGTCTGTTCGATCTGCCCGAAGCCCAGTCGATCGGCATGGCGGATGACCGGAACCACCAGCCCCTTTCCTCCGCCGACGGCCACGCCGATGTCATAACGCTTGAAGAACGCGATGGAATTGCCGTGCATCTGTGCGTTGACCTGCGGCACTTCCTTCAGGCCCTCGACCACAGCCTTGACGAAGAAACTCATGAATCCGAGCTTGACGCCGTACCGCTGCTGGAACGCTTCCTGATACTCCTTCCGCAGCGCGATCACTTCGCTCATGTCCACTTCATTGAAGGTGGTGAGGATCGCCGCATTCCGCTGCGCCTCGACCAGCCGCTCGGCGATGCGGCGGCGAAGTGGGGTCATGGGCACCAGCTCGGCGTCTTCGAGATCAACCTCCTGCTTCGGCGCGGCCTTGGATTCGGATTTGGTCGAATACCGGTCTGAATCGACTTTACCCTTAGTGGTGGGCTTGTCTTCCGCGGATTCCTTCACGGATTCCTTGTCTTTCGCGGGTGACTTATCTTCCGGGGATGCCTTGTCTTCCGGGGGTGAGGAGGAGTCGTCCTTTTTGTCCTTGGCCGCGCTCTTGGATTTTTCTTCGCTTGCTTTGGACTTGGTATTCTTCGATTCGGAGGATTCCGACTTTTTCTTGTCGTCGGATACGCTGGAGGAGGACGAGGCGCCGTTGGACTCCAGCAGGCCGATGACATCGCCCACCGCCGCGGCTTCGCCAGCGCTCTTGAGCACCTTGCCCAGCACGCCGGCCTCCGGCGCGGGAACCTCGACGGTGACCTTGTCGGTTTCGATCTCGACCACCGGCTCATCTTTCTCAACAGAATCGCCTTCCTGCTTAAGCCAGGAGCCGATTTGCACCTCGGTGATCGATTCACCGACGTTGGGGACCTTAAGTTCCACGCTCATAGGGGTTCATATCTCAGTTGCGGGTCATGGAAAAACGATCGTCATTGGGCACGCTGAAAACCGCCAACAGCATACCCGTTTCGCCGTCGAAGCCGTTCTGATCGGCCTAGTCGCGGCGAAAGATCATATGGCATGCGGCGCTGGCGTGAGGCCGAGGCCCGATCACCCCACCTCCGCGAATGCATCTTCGAGGATGCGGTCCTGTTCGGTCCGGTGGGCCTTGGCCGACCCGGTCGCCGGGCTGGCCGAGTCCGGGCGCATCAGTCCACGGAAACGCCCACCCGTCCGAGCGTTGAGGGCATCCCCGAAGCGCACTTTCATGTAACGCCATGCTCCCATGTTTCCGGGCTCTTCCTGCACCCAGAAAACTTCGGCTCCGGGCGGGTACGGTTCGAGCGCGGCCATCAGCGCATCCTCGGTGAGGGGGTGGAGTTGTTCAAGCCGGATGATCGCCACCTGCGATTCCTTCTCAAGTTGCTTACGCTGTTCGGCCAGTTCGTAATGGATCTTGCCGGTACACAGGATGACGCGCCGCACCTGATCATCACGGCCCGAAACATCGTCGGGAATGATCCGCTGAAACCGCCCCTCGAACTCCGCCAGCGAACTGGTCGCCGCGGGCAGGCGAAGCATGCTCTTGGGTGTCATGATGAACAGCGGCTTGCGCCACGTCCGGAGCACCTGTCGCCGCAACAGGTGGAATATCTGGGCCGGGGTGGTGGGGTAGGTGACCTGAATGTTGTCATCAGCGGCCAGCAGCAGCAAGCGTTCAAGCCGGCCGCTGGAATGCTCGGGCCCCTGGCCTTCAAAACCATGCGGCAGCAGAACAACCAACCCGCTCAGGCGGTTCCACTTATCCTCCCCACTGGCGATGAACTGATCGACAATGACCTGCGCGGCGTTGATGAAGTCGCCGAACTGGGCTTCCCAGAGCGTCAGGCCATCCGGGCGATCAAGGCTGTAGCCGTATTCGAATCCGAGCACACCGGCCTCGGAAAGCGGGCTGTTGTAGAACTCCACCGGTGACTGGGTTTCGCTCAGGTTCTGGAAGACCGGCCAGGTTCGATCGTCCTCGATGTCATGCAGCACCGCGTGACGATGGCTGAAGGTTCCCCTTTCGCAGTCCTGTCCCGACATGCGGATGCGCCAGCCCTCGACGGCGAGGCTGGCATAGGCCAAGGCTTCACCGGCCGCCCAGTCGAGCGGGCGCTTGCTTTCAGCCATCTCCAGTCGCTGGTCGAGCAGACGGCGGATTTTGGGATGAACGTTGAAATCTTGAGGTACGGCGCAAAGTTGCTTGAGCAGGTGCTTGAGTTCGTTGGCCGCGACGGTGGTGTCCACTTCGGGGACGTCGGCTTCGTGGCCACCCTGGTAGACATTCCACACGCTGGGCGGCTTCTTGGCCGCCGTCGCCGATGAAGCGGAGCGCGCCGCGGTCAATTCCGATTCCAGGTGCTCCAGCCGCTGTTCGGCGATGGCATTGGCTTCGTCCTCGCTGATGCCGCCGAGCTTGAGCAGATGCTCGAGGTAGCCCTCGCGCACACCCTTGCGCTGGCCGATGGCCTTGTAGAGGCGGGGCTGGGTGAATGAAGGCTCATCGCCTTCGTTATGGCCTCGCTTGCGATAGCAGTACATGTCGATGAACGCATCGCGCCCGAACTGGCGCCGAAAATCGAGACTGAGCTGCAATGCCTGGGCGACGGCCTCGGGGTCTTCGCCATTGACGTGGAAGATCGGCGAGGCGAGCATCTTGGCCACACTGGTGGCATAAAGCGTGGAGCGTGCCTGTTGCGGGCCGGTCGTAAAGCCGATCTGGTTGTTGACGATGATGTGCAGGGCTCCGCCCGTATCGTAGCCGGGCAGCTCGCTCAGGTTCAGGGTCTCCGGCACGATGCCTTCGCCGGCGAAAGCCGCATCGCCGTGAATGAGGACCACCAGGCCCTTCTGCCGCCATCCCGGGCCGCCCCGATCCATCTTGGCCCGCATCCGGCCGAGGGCGACCGGGTTGATGTACTCGAGGTGACTGGGATTGAAGCAGAGCGAGAGATGGACCTTTTCGCCCCGAGCGGTTGTCCAGTCGCTGGAATGGCCCATGTGATACTTCACATCGCCTCGCCCCAACAGCGAGGCGTGGTCGGAATCCTCGAATTCACGGAAAATCTGCTTGGCGCTCTTGCCCAGAATGTTGGCCAGTACATTGAGCCGCCCGCGATGGGCCATGGCCATCACGATCTCGCGAACGCCCTGGCCGCCGGCTTTCTCGATGGCCATCTCCAGAAGCGGAATCAGGCTCTCGCCGCCTTCGAGGCTGAAGGTCTTGGCCCCCAGGTATTTCTTCTGGACGAACTGCTCGAAGATGACCGCATCGGTCAGTCGTGTCAGGATTCGCAGTTGCTGGGGACGGTCCAGGTGGATTCGGTTTTCCGTTCCCTCCATCCGCTCTTGCAGCCACTCCCGCATCTCCAGATCATCGATGTGCATGTACTGCACGCCGATGTAGCGGCAATAGGTGTTCTGCAGCAGGCTGATGATCTGCCGGAGGGTGAGCGTTCGCTGGTTCCTTCGTGAGGAACTCATCGTGAAAACCCGATCCATATCCTGGTCGGTCAGGCCGTAGAAGGCCGGATCGAGCTCCGGCGGCGAATGGCGAGGCTGGCCCAGCGGATCGAGCTGGGCGATCCGATGGCCGCGCACTCGGATGTTGCGGATGAGCTGATCGACCCGGTGTTGCAGATCGAGGACAGCCTGGGGCGTGGCGGCGGGGGTCGATGGCGCTGCGGTCTGGGCGTCCGGGGCGGTGCCGACGGTGGGCAGGAGCGCACCCGGACTTCCGTTGCTCCCCTCCGACTTGCGGGTTGGGGCCGGCCGCGTGCGGCCATTACCGTTGATCGCGGGAGCCTCCCGGCCAAGGGCACGCGCGGCAAAGTAGCCCCGCGGCTGGCGGCCGTTCGAGGGCCGATTGGCTGGCGATTCCGATGGATCAGCGCCTTCCGGGCTCTGGGCTTCGAAGATCGCCTGCCAGTACTCCGGAACCGAGTCCGGCTGCCGACTCCACGCTTCAAAAAGCTCTTCAACGTATGCCAGGTTGTGGCTGCTTAGATGAATCGACGGGTCACCCATATCCAACGTTTATCCTCGCTAGGGGGCCCAGCGCAAGGGCCGATGCGATCGGGTCGGAACAGGGGTGGACCCGGCCGGTTTGAGTCCTTTATGATATCGACCGTGCATCGCCGCGTGGTGGCGAATTTCCGAGTTTCTTCGGACGGTCGATGACCGGATCGACTCGCGGCCACGGGCGGGCCGGTTCGGGCCGGGCGACCCGCGCTGGGTGGTTCCAGCAGGGCCGAAGCGGGTCCGGATAAAAAGTTCTACAGGTATGAAGATGCGTTCCTGTGTTCATGAACCTGAGTCAAGGATGGTGCGATGAGCCAAGCCATGAATCCCGGTCTGGAGCCGACCCCCTCCGTGACGGTCGATCTCGATTTCGAGCGCCCACTGGCCCAGCTCGAACGCCAGATCAGTCACTTGGAATCGAGCCTGGCCCAGGCAAGGCGCTCCGACGATGAATCGTCGGGTCGCGAGGATGACTTTGCGATGGAAATTCGCAAGCTTCGCGAGAGCCATACCACGATGCTCAGGAAAATCTACGAGAACCTGAGCGGGGCCAACACGGTCAAGGTCGCGAGGCACCCGGCGCGTCCGCAGACTGTGGACTACCTGCGGCACATCGTCAAGGATTTCTGCGAGTTGCACGGCGATCGGACCTTTGGTGACGATCCGGCCATCATCTGCGGCTTCGGCAGAATCGGCTCGCACAAGTGCATGCTGATCGGCCATCAGAAGGGGCGCGACACCCGCGAGCGGATTCACTGCAACTTCGGCATGGCCCACCCGGAAGGCTATCGCAAGGCACTGCGGGCGATGAAGCTGGCCGAGAAATACCGACTGCCGGTGGTCTGTCTGATCGATACGCCCGGGGCTTTTCCCGGCATCGGCGCCGAGGAACGCGGCCAGGCGCAGGCGATTGCGGTCAACATCATGGAGATGGCCAGGCTGCGGACACCGATCCTGGCCGTCATCATCGGCGAAGGCGGCAGCGGCGGAGCACTGGGCATCGGCGTGGCCGATCGCACCGCCATGCTGCAATATGCCTGGTACAGCGTGATCTCGCCCGAAGCGTGCAGTTCCATCCTTTGGAAGACCGCTGAACAGACCGAAAAAGCGGCCGAGGCGCTGAAGCTGACGGCCCGGGACAATCTGAAGCTGGGGACGATCGATGGCATCCTTGAGGAGCCGTTGGGTGGGGCGCATCGCAATCCCCTGGTGATCTACGACCGGGTCGAAAAGTGGGCCACGCAGCACTTGCGGGAAATCAAGCGGTTCAAGATCGAAAACCTGATCCGTCGCCGGCAGGAGCGGCTGGGCAAGCTCGGCCGGTATGCCGACGTGTGAGCGCCATCCTTCAGCACGCGGCGGTGACTTGATCAGAACCCGAGGTATCCAGGACTCAGTTCGTGTTGTTGAAGTGCAGCGATACGTGACCGTCAAGATGAACGCCGTTGGTGGAGTTGATCACGCTCATGGAACCGGGGCGCCCGTGTATATGTTGTCGTTGCGAAGCGGGAACGGTGGGGCTGTTGCCGTAGACGTTGGGCCGCTGAGGTCGGAAGGTGAAGTTGTCCCATGCGTAACGTTGCTGAGATACACTGGCCCCCAACTCGCTGACCGGCCGTTGAAGCGTCGGTCCGGAGTTCAGGAAGGCATAGGTGCTGCCGAAGTCAACGAACGGGGTATTCAGTTGGCATGTCCAGGCGCCCGGTACCGCGGCCATATATCCCAGGCGATCGAAAACCGCCGACAGGCCGTACTCCTCTGGCCCCTGGCCGTCGAGCATTGTTCCGGCAAGCACGCGATAGGACGCCACGATCTGTGCCGGTGTCCCCGGTTCGAGGGCTGAAGGGCCTGGCAGGCGTTCGTTGTTATCCACCGAATACCCCATGCCCGCCTGGAATATGGAGCGGAGGTTGGCCAGGCACTGGGTGTTGCGGGCCGCATCACGCGCCCCGGCCAGTGCGGGCAGAAGAATGCCGATCAGCAGGGCGATGATGCTGATGACCACCAGGAGCTCGATGAGCGTGAACCCGCGCGGCAGTCGCTGACCAAGGGGCTGGGGATATCGAATCCGTGCCATGGGTTTGTTTTCCTGGGCTTATCCCCTCAACGGCTCCTGTGCCCTGGCTGAATCACCATCCGGCCGGCCCACGACCATGCACGGGGCAGAGGTCCTTCACGAATCGTAGGAGGCTCCTCCCGGACCATGCGCGATCCGGGAGGAACCTCCGCGTTCGGTTCTTCGCGACCCATGGGGCGGGTCACCGGGTCAGGCCCCTCTGCGCCGCAGCAGTGCCAGGGCACCGATCCCCAGCAGGCTCAACGATGCCGGTTCGGGAATCGCAAAGAAACCCGGCGAAGCTCCGTCGGTCATGTACCACGCCAGGTTGTCATCAAACCAGGTCAGCTTCCAGACCTGTGAGCCTCCACCCGTGTTGGCTTCGAGCTGGCCGCGCGTGATCACGACATCCAGCGTGCCGACGGGGTCCACAGGATCGAAAGCCAGAATGTCGCGACCGGACAGCTCGAAAAAGTAGATCAGACCATCCGGCGCGAAGAACAAGTCACGGAAGCTGACGCTCGTGCCCGGCGCATTGCCCTGGGCCGAGTTGAAGTCCGACTGGCTCAGAGCCGTCACGCCGGAACTGGTCGCCGGATCCCAGCGATAGATCGCATTGCCCGCATTCCGTCCCCAGTAGATGCGATCGTCGGCATCCACGGCCAAGCCGCCGTTGATGATCGTCGAGCCCGCAACCGAGTCGAGTTCGGCACTGGTGATCGCGACGGAGACCGCCCCGATCGGGTCGACCTTGATGATCGAAGCCGAGGTTCCATCCCGTGCAAACAGGTTGCCGGTGCTGTCGATCGTGTAGGTGCTGGTCAGATTCGCCGTGCCCGAACCGGTCGCGGCGGCGATCGACGCCGTCGAGGCCCGAAGACTTGGGACGCCCGCCAGGAGGTCGACTTCATACACCGCGTTGGCGAAGCTGTTGGAGAACACGATCTCCCCACCGACCACCTCCGAGCCGAACTGGCCCGACAACCTGGTGGTACCGGCCAAAGTTTGCCAGGTGGCGGTATCCATCAGGGTGGTGATCGACTGTCCGGGCGTGCCGGCACTGGCCACCTTTTGGATGACATCAACGCCTGCCGGAGCCGTACGGGCGAAAACGTAAACGTCCGGCCCATCCACGGCGACGCTGTCAAAGAACGTCGCTCCGGTCCCAGCGACCGCATCAGCGAACGTGAAGACCTGTTCAAAGAAACCGTGGGCGGACGATCCGGCCATGGCCACGGCCAGAGCGGCCGCGCTGGTGAGTGAACCCTTGATGACTCGATGCTTCATTCTGCTTCTCCTTACTGGATCACGAGAGACTGGCGAAAAACGCTTTCCCGCCATTGGGTTGTTCGTTACTGTCGATCAGGGCGACTCCGTGCGTCGGCCCCGCCTCGACAAGATCAATGACCCGCCAGCGACCAGAATCACGATCGAAGCGGGCTCAGGTATCGCCATCGGCGGACTTGACTGGTAATTCTCAAAGTGAAGGAAGGCATCACGCAGACCGACCCGCTTGTCCCCGGTGAAGTCACCGTCAAGCCAGTTGGCGCCTTCCAGCCCGAGGTTGGCCTGAAGGATGGCCAGGTCCTGGTCATTCACGAAACCGTCCGTGTTGGCATCACCGGCGATGAACGGGAACGGGCTGGAATCGCCTTCGAAGAAGACCATGTCCAGCCTGATTTGGCCGGGCCGACCCAGCACGGTGTCGTAGTTGTCCAGCCCGAAATTGGTGATGTAAATGTCCTCTCCGGGAGCGAATTGTGTCACCAGGCGGACGTCCACGGTCACGGCATGGTCGAGCAGCGATCCGAAGTCGTAGGTGTAGTCCAGGATCCAGTGATTGGTCTGCAATGCGTAGAAGGGATCCTGATTACCCCACGCTTCATGCACATCAATCAGGGCAAAGTCAACGAATTCCTCACCGTTGATCGAATACTGCAACTGCTGATATCGCGATGCTGAGCTTTGAACCAGCATATCGAAGCGCATCACGATGTTGGTCCAGTCCATCGTGTTGAAGCTGAACTCGAACCCCGCGGTCTTGTCGCCCGTTCCCTGCGGCGGATACTGATTGGCCATGATCGCCGAATCATCATCCTTGGGCGTGGGGTCGCTGGACTTGTTGTTCGGGAACGATGGCTGGCTGGAGTCAGCGAAGACAAAACCGTTGCCGACGGTGCTTCCGCTGACACCCCCGATGAGCTCGATCGATGCATTGCCCGTCAGGTCAATGACCGGAACGCTGGTACCGGTGGTCCCGGTTCCGACGCCTGGCAGATTGAAGTCCCAGAAGATGACCGTTTCGGCCGAAGCTGCGGCTGGCAAAACAAGAAGCGCGGCCAAGGCCGGAACAATGACACGGTTCGAGAGGTGCCGCATTTTGGAGTTGCTCCGTTCCAATTTCATCATCCTTCCTCAGGTTGCCTGAGCACATCACCAAGGCCAACCATTACTTCACAAGACCGCACACTTGGTGAAGATCATCCGTCTGTCCTCGCGATCGCGAGGCGACAGGGCCAGATGCAGAATAATTGAGAATGAGTCTCAATGTCAAGTGTGCTGGGCCGCACCGAAACGTAACTGCCCGGAAGTCGATGCGGCAAGTTCGTTCCCTTGCCCGGTGGGCTTGGCCCGGCGAGGTTGAAGCTATCGCTCTAACCGAGACGCCGTGAGGGATTCTCCTTCTTGCAGCAGCCAGTCTTCAACACTTGAAACCATAGAAGCGAAAGTCGATCTTCCTCTGAGATGGAGAGTAGACCATGAATACGACAATGTCAACGCAAGAAGCGCGATTTCTCCGCATTTTCACAAGTAAACAGCGAGTGACCACCCCGATGGGGGATCGAGATTCACATAGAAAATGAGGAAACCCAACCTACCTGATTCTGACTATCACTTTCGCTCACTCGATGCGGAGATGAAACGTTCAAAAGGCGCAGGGTCGCCCCCCTTGATGGCCAGCCGTGTCTCCTTTGTTCGTCAAGCCATCCGCTCGCGGGAACGTCGCGCCCTGCACGGGCGGACCAACGGGGATTTTCGGCCCTACCGTGTGGCGCGATCGGTCAGGATGCTTGCCATGACGATGCGATAGGCATCGCGGTCGCCGCGCGCGCCGGACGGGTCACGGGTGAATCGCAGGGTGTTCTGGGCTTCGATCCTTTCAGGATCGATGGGCAGCCGGAGGGTGAAATTCCGGCCGGCGGGCAATTCAATCTCCTGTCCGTTGAGGGTCAATCGCACTTCCCGGTCCACGACACGTTCAAAGGCGATCTGAAGCCATGCCCGGTCGGCTCTGCTTCGGCCCGTTTCGGGAACGGGGATGGTCAGGGTCAGGGGCTTATCGTTGGCCACATCGTTCAGAACGCCTTCTTTGGCGAAGAACTGCCGACGCTGAATCTGGGGCTGGCCATCACGAACGGGTCTTGCGTTCTCCAGTGGGAGCACGTAGCGGACCGCCTGGTGACGGGCAAGCGTGGTGCTCAGCTCAACCTGCCGACCGCCGGCATCCTGCGGTGACTCGAGCACCGCCAACCGTCGTTCGCCGCCCTCACGGGCAGCGCCGATGGTGGCGATGGTTCCGGGCTTGAACGTTGCGCGATCGGGCGCGGCGACATGGAAGTTGACTGCACGCTCCTGGCTGGAGTTGTTGATCGCCATCACCACCAGGCGATCGTTGTTGATGCCGCTGACCGCCCAGATGTCCGGGTCGTCGCTGATCGTCCGCACCATCGGGCCGCGCAGTTCCCGCAGCAGGCGGAAGGCCTGGCCTTCGCCCTGTTCGCGTGGCTGATGGGTGGTTCGCGAGCCGACCTTGGCTGGGCTGTGGTAGGCCAGCTCCAGGACATCGCGGAGCATGTAGCTGGCTCGCCCGGCCGCGGCCCTGACGGCATCGGGCTCCCGTTCCTCCAGGGCCTGAACGCCGTGAACGGCCGGATCCTGACCAGGGCCGCACTCGGTATTGAACGAACGAATCCACTTGTCATGCCGGCTTACGGTGTAGGCGGTGGCCATCTCGTACCAGACCGTCACCATCCTCGGGTTGATGCCGTAGTGATGCTCGCAGATGCCATCGATGTAATCGATCGCTTCATCGAGCATGGGCTGGAGCAACTGCCGCCAGACCGCCCAGTCGCCGTGGTGATAGCCAAAATCCCAACCAGCGATGATCTGCACATCGGGATTGACCTGGCGAATGGCCTTGGCCCACGGCTTGAACATCCACATGTAGAACTGGTAATTCTGCTTGCCGGACCAGAAGCTGACCTGCGTGGGGTCTTCAATGCCCCATTGCTCGACGACGGTGAAGGTCTGTTCCTGGCGATTGGTGAAATACCAATCGGCGGGGCTTCGGCCGCGGAAGGTATCGCCGGGTTTGAGTCCATCGGGAATGGCCACGCCGTAGTAGATGCGGCCATCCTCGCCCTTGGCCCAGTGCTTGCGCCAGCGTAGGTGTTCCAGCGGTTCATCCCAACCCTTGATCGTCACCGGACCGCCATCCTTGGCCTTGGTTTCATCGTAGAAGCGGGGATGGTAATGATTGCGGGCAGAGCCGTGGCTTCGCGAAGCCCAGTTCAGATAAGGCTCATTCCAGAACTCGGCATAGAAGGTGCGTTCGGGATGGGCGAGCGTACGCTGGGCATATTCACGACCGATCCGATCGTAGAACTGGCGGAAGTTGGGATCGGTCAGCAGGGTGGCGACCTGGTATCGATCGCCCTGGCAATCGATGACCACGGGCATGTCGCGGTAGGTATCGCGGATGTTGCCTTCGCCGTCCAGCACGCGGGAGTTCGAGCCCGGTCCGAAGAAGATGCCACGGAAGCAGTCGATGCCCCATTCGCGGGCGGTCTCCGGATCGTGCCGTGCCGAATGGACACCAAAAAGTCCTCGGGGGATTTCGATCTGGCCGTTGATGTCGATCCGCTGACCATCGACGACCACCACGGCCGGCGGCGGTGCTGGTTGATCCGCCCGGGCGCTGGGGCCCAGCTTGAAGCCCAGTAGCAGGAAACAGGATGCCACGGCAAGGGTCAGGCCCAAAGCGCGGCCATGGGTGCGATGGATGGCGGGTGCCGTTGGGCGACGATGGTGGTGATGGGATGCAAGGTGAGGCATAACGACCTTGACGGCTGACCCACCGAGTTATTGCGTTCCAGCCGCCCGTTATCGCTATTGATCGAGGTTGACCACGGTTGGCCGGAACAGGGCTCGCGTTCCCGCCGGTGTGTCCATCACCTCGTAGCCCAGATCGCGGAGTTGAGCCTTGATCGCATCGGCCTGCGCGAAATCACGTGCGCGGCGGGCATCCCCAACCGCTGCCAGACGGCCCTGAAGTTCCTCAGCCGCAAGCGGTCCCTCGGCCAGTGCTTCGGGCGTCCCAACGGGCTGGGGAAAGACCACCCCCAACACCGAGTCGATTTTCTGAAGGATGGCCAACTTCCTGGCCGGATCGCCCTTGGGCTTGTCGAGCCAGGCGAAAACGGTGCCGATCGCGCCGGCGATGTTCAGATCGTCGGCCAGCATCTCGACGAACTGCTTGAGCTCAGGCTCATTCAGCCCGGCGGGCGGCAGCTCGGCCAGTCGCTGGGGCCCGCCGATCCGTTCGATCCAGAGCGTCGCCGCGCGGCGAAGCTCGCTGACGGCCATGGCCGATTCGTGAAGACCGCGGAAGGTGAAGTCCATGTTGGTGCGGTAGTGGCTTCGGATCAGTGCCCAGCGAAGAATGGCTGGATGCACAGGATGGCCGGTCGCCCGGCCTTCGGTGATGTCGCGGCAGGTGAAGAAGGTGCCGGCGCGCTTGCTCATCTTGGCGCCTTCGACCAGCAGATGGCGGGCATGCATCCAGAAGCGGGCGAAGTACTCCCGGCCTGAAGCGCCGCATGACTGGGCGATTTCACATTCGTGGTGGGGGAAGATGTTGTCTTCGCCGCCGGTGTGGATGTCGATCGTTTCCCGCCCCAGCCGCGCGGTGGCCATGGCCGAGCATTCGATATGCCAGCCCGGATAGCCGGCGCCCCACGGGCTGTCCCATTTCATCAGGTGCCTGGCATCGGGCTTCCACAGGAGGAAGTCGGCGGGGTGGCGCTTGGCGGCCTGGTTTTCCTGGTCGATCCGCCCGCCAGCGCCGCCTCGCAGGGCTTCGAGGGAGTTGCCGCTGAGTTTGCCGTAGTCGGGGAACGACTCGACGGAGTAGTACACAGCGCCATCGGTGCCCTGGTAGGCATGGCCGCGCTCGATCAATCGCTGGATCATCGCCTGCATCTGCGGGATGTGATCGGTTGCCCGGGGCATGCGCGACTGGGCGGGATCATCATGAAATTCAGAAGCGATGCGCAGGCCCAGGGCCAGGCCATCCTCGACGAATGCCCGGCTGTAGAAGGTCGCGATCTGGTAGGGATCATCCGGGTCGCTGACCATGTCCGCGCCCGGTGGCAGCTTCCCGGCCTTCTTATCTTCCCGAAGCCGGCGTGCCGCGGCCTGCATCTTGTCCTCGCCGGCACCATCGGCCACCGAATCTTCGGTCATGTGCCCCACATCGGTGATGTTCATCACCTGGTCGACCCGCAGGCCGATGAGTTCGAGGAAGCGGCGCAGCACATCCGCGAAGAGAAAGGTTCGAAAGTTCCCGATGTGGGCGAAGTCGTAAACCGTCGGCCCGCAGTTGTACATCCGAACCAACCCGGGCTCGATCGGCTCGAACGGCTCGACCTGCCGGGTGAGCGAATTGAAGAATCGGACATCAACAGGTAGAGGCATAAGGTTTGCCCAATATTGGGTTTGGGATTCGGCCGCCGGCGTGGTCGCCTGGCTGGGGGACCATAATAACAGGGCGTTGGGCAGCGCCACTTGACCGAGCCGCATTCGGAGGGTATGGTTTACGTAAAAGTAAACTCTGCCCATGGCCAATCCGCCCGACACCCCGATCCCCTACAAGGGGCGACGCGCCACACTGCGCTATGCGGTGTTGGCCACCGGATCGATGCCG
>JAFIFY010000047.1 GCA_020831765.1 Phycisphaeraceae bacterium
GACTACCTCACGCTCGACAACGCCCTCCCGGTCGAGTTCACCGACCCGAGCCTGCTGTACACCGTGGTGCTCCCGGGCGGCGCCACCATGGCGGTCGCGATGATCGATCCGGTGAGCGAACTCGTCAGCCCCGAACTCGTCGATCCACGCTCGCCGACCGCCATGGCGGTCGAGGTGGTGGCGACCCTGATGGCGACCCGACTGCAACTCCCCGACGCGCCGCGCGTGGCGCGGTCCCGGTTCGGCAAGACCCTTCACCGTGAACGAACTGACCTCGAATCATCATCGCCCATCGGCGGATCCGACGGTGGCCGGAGCATCACCGGCCCGGCGTCAGGACCAACCGCCATCCATCGCGCCGGTACGCCTGGTCGATATCCTCAGCCCCGATGATCTTCAGGAAATTCAGGACGGCTTTACCTCACTGACTCGATTGGAGACGTTGATCCTCGATGGCAACGGCAGGGCGATCACGCAACCCACGGAACTGGACCGACTCCACGAAGGCGACAAGGCCCTTGACTGGCTCATCGAGGGGGATGAGGAAATGCCCGATGGCGATCAGCCCCTGGCCGCCCCGATCGTGGTTGAAGGCGCGGTGATCGGCTCCATCGTCATCCAGCGGCATCGGTCTTCACAACCCCTGGTCGCCACTCCGATGCAGAAGGCGCTGCTCGGCTCGCGACTGAAGTCGCTCAACCTCAACGATGCCGAACTCGATGAGGTGTACGCCGCCGCCCTGGAGTGCGCCGGGTTCAACCGCGCGGCGGGTGTGCAGTTCCTCAATATTCTGGCCAATCATCTGGCCAGGCTCTGCTACCAGGAGTTCCAACTCTCCCAGCGGGTCGATGAACTCAGCGCGTTGTACCGCCTGAGCACGGTCCTGGCGGCGCACCGTGACGTTCAGCAGGTGCTGGACACCGCCGCGCGCTCGGCCGCGGAGGTGCTCGGCGTCAAGGCGGCAAGTGTCCGGCTGTTGAACCCGGACAACCAGGAACTGGTCATCCGCGCCGGCTACAACCTTTCATCGACCTATCTGGACAAGGGGCCGCTGCGCCTGCAGGGCAACGATCTCTTCGCCGCCGCGCTTCGTGGGCAGATTGTGTACGTCGCCGACATGCGCACCGACCCTCGCGTGGTCTATCCTGATGATGCCCGACGCGAAGGAATCGTCTCGGCCATCATCGCGGGGATGATCTATCAGAATCAGCCGATCGGCGTGCTCCAGTTGTTCACCGAGACGCGGCGCACTTTCAGCCGCTTCGAAATCAACTTGCTCCGCGCCATGGCCCAGTTGCTCGCCGCCGCCATCGAAAACGCGCGTCTTGAGGAGATGCGCCAGGAAAGCCGCGATGTCCAGCGTCAATTGAAGCTGGCCGCGGATGTGCAATACCGCATGCTGCCGGCCCGTTCGCCGGAACTGCCCAACTTCGAAATCGCGGCCCGTTATGTGCCCTGCTTCGAATTGGGGGGCGACTTTTACGATCTGATCGAGCTACAGGGACACGTGGGCATCGCCGTGGGCGATGTCGTGGGCAAAGGGATCGCGGCCAGCCTTCTCATGGCGGGCGTGCGCTCAAGTCTTCGCGCCTTCGCCGAAAACCTCTACGACCTCAATGAGATCATCCGCCGGGTCAACGTGGCCCTCTGCCACGACACGCTGGATAACGAATTCGCCACCTTGTTCTACGGGGTCATCGATCCCCAGCGACGACGCCTGACCTACTGCAGCGCCGGCCACGAACCGGCGATTCTCCTCCGCGATGGACAGGTGCGACTGCTCGATGTCGGCGGCATGATCGTGGGCATCGATCCCCGTCAGGTTTACCATCGAGACCTCCTGGACATGCGGCCTGGCGACCTGCTGGTCATTCATACCGACGGGCTTACCGATGCGCTCAGCTTCGAGGGCAAGCGCTTCGGGCGCGATCGCATCATCAGCGCCATCAAGGCCATGGCCGACAAGCCGGCACGCGATGTGCTCAATCACGTCCTGTGGGAGATGCGGCGATACGTGGGCCTGAATCAATCCACCGATGACACGACGATCGTCGTGGTCCGCTGCCGCGACTGACGGAATCCACGAACGGCCCCGGGACGGCCCCCGGACTATTCGGGCAAGCGGCTTGCCTGTCCAACCGAGCCGAACCGACCAAGAAGCCGATCCACCACCCGGTCAAGCACGATCTCGCCCAGCCGCTCATAGGCCGCCATCAAACCCTCAAGCTCAATCGCACCTTCCGACAGCGCCTGTCGCCTCAAATCATCAGGACGACGAATCAGAATCACCGGTTCGCCGACCACCGGCCGCGAGGTTCGGAATCGATCGGGTTTTGCGCGCATCGTCATCTTCAATTACTCCCGCACGTTCAATCGTCGCTTGAATTCCTTCGTCCAACGCACGTGGTCGCTGACGTGAATCTGGGCAAGCTCGGCGGACGAACCTGACGTTCGGTCAAGCGGGGCAAACCCTTCGTTTCTCCGGTTTGCCCACTCGCCATCTCCGGTATCCCGCCGGTGCGATGCGCGATCGACTCTTTCCATTGGTATTCTCTTCCCGCGGCGGCGGCCAACCGCCGGGCCGATGCGGGGTACACGGTATGAGCGACCAGCCTCAAAAACCTCAGGATGCCGGATCGGGTTCCGATCAGGCCGGAGCTTCATCATCCAACGGTAGGCCCATCCCGGATATCGCCGAGCGCCATCTCTGGCAGTTCGCATGGATTCGCGATCTCATGGTGCTTCTGCTGTTGGCGCTGATCCTGATGCTGATGCTGGCCGCCAGCACTGTGGTCACGCCCGTGCTCGTGGGTCTGGCCCTGGCCTATGTCTTCAATCCGCTGGTGACCTTCCTTTACCGGAAACGAGTCCCACGATGGCTGGCTTCACTGTCGATCCTGCTGATCGCCCTGCTGTTCGGTGCCGCGCTCCTGCTTTACGTCACGCCCAAGGCCATCGGCCAGGTCGCCGAATTGGTTCGCAATGTACCCGGACAGGTGCAACGGCTTTCGGATCGATACGACTGGCGGTTGGAGGAGCGGCTGGATGGTGTTCGGGATTCTCTTGAATCAACGCTGCGAGGAACTCTGGGGCTGGTCGGGCAAGCCGATGCCGTTGCCCAACCGCCGCCGGAAGCGATGGCCGATGACCCGGAGGACCGCGATCCGGAAGCCAGGCCGGCCGACGAGCATGGTGAAGAGCCCGATCCCGATGCACGGGTTCGGTCTCAGACGGGAACGCCGCAGTGGGAAGTGGACTATCAGCAACTGGCCGAGGGGGGCTGGCTGGCGACTCGCTGGGTGATGTCACGTCTGCTGGAGATTCTGGGCTTCTTCACCTGGCTGTTCATCTCGCTGCTGCTGGTCGCGGCGAGTTTCATCTATTTCAGTTGGCACCTGCCGGAACTGGGAAATCAGCTCGACCCGCTCCTGCCGCCGCGCCAGCGCGATCTGATCTGGCGAATGATCGGCCGGATGGACCGGGCGGTTTCGGCGTGGCTGCGCGGCCGACTGCTGCAAAGTCTGGTCGTGGCGGTACTGCTGAGCCTGGGCTGGTGGCTTGTCGGCGTCCCCTACTGGCTGGTCCTAGGCATCCTGGGCGGTGTTCTCAACCTGATCCCCTACGCTGCGGGAATCGCCTGGCCGTTGGCCGTGGGGCTGACGTGGGTCAGTGCCGTGGGCACCGAAGAACCACCCAGCCTCTTGTGGATCATTCTGGCCCCAACCATCGTCTACTTGATCGCCCAATTCGTGGATGGCTCGGTCATGGAGCCTCTGGTCCAGGGTAAGGCCACCGAGTTGAACTGGCTGGTGGTGCTGGTGGCGGTCATGATCGGCGGGGCCGTGTTCGGTTTCATTGGGCTAATCCTGGCGATTCCCGTCACGGCATGCATCAAGATCCTCTGGCAGGAATGGCTAAGACCCCGGCTTCTGGAGTATGTCCAGGGCATCGGATAGCCCCCGGGCCGACCGAAAACCCGCGTCCGCGACCCGTCGGGAATCCCCCCGCCCCTCCGGAACCATTCCCGATCGATTATGCTTTGCCCTGCGGGGAACGACCCCCGATTCGGAGCCTCGATTGATGACCGATTCCTCACCGCCCTTCAAGCCCGGCGACCGGGTGACGGTAACCCAGCAGATCCCCCACCAGAATCGCGCCTGGACCACATGCGTGACCGGCACGGTGGTTCGCTTCGAGCAGCGCAAGACAGGTTCCTGGTACGCCCACGCCAAGGATGACAAACTCTGGCTCGACCGGCTGATCCTGCGCAAGGATGATGGAGAGATCGTGGTCTGCAATCTGGACAACTACTCACGGATCGAGCCGTCGTCGCCCGAGTCCGGTTCCTCGACCGCCGCGGCGGAAAAGGCTTGAATTGACATGGGAATATACGCTCCAAAGATCGGCGTCACGGCGGTCATGCTTCCTGAGTTGGACTTCCAACGCCAGTTGGCCCTGTGCTCGGAACTCAAACTCGATCTTTACTCCATTCGCCCGCGAATCATCAGCGACAAGGCCCGTGGGGAGCCCTATTCAAACTGGGGCAATCATGCTTTCGACCTCACCCCGCAGCGCCTTCTGGATGAAGGTGACCGGATCGTTGCCCAGATCCGCGGCGCGGGCCTTGAGCCTTTCGGCACATTGCCGGCCGCCTCCACCGCCGACGCTCCCGATGCGATCCAGCTTCATCTGGACGGAGCCAAAGCCGCCGGAGCCGGACGGGTAAGGCTCAATCCCGAGAACTATCCCAATGGACCGTTCGATTTCGGCCCCTGGCTGGATACGGTCATCGACAAGTATCGTGAAATCGTTCCCGAGGCCGAGAAGCGCGGCCTGAAGCTGGTGATGGAAACGCATACCCGCAGTGTGGCGGTCGATTGCGGCATCGCGCGCGAAATCTGCCGGGTCTTTGATCCGGCCGTCATCGGCGTCATCTTCGATCTGCCCAATTTCGCGCGGGAAGGCAATCTTCAGCCCAACCTGGCCGTGAGCATCCTCGAGCCTTGGATCGATCATGTCCACGTCGGCGCAGCGCGAAGGATCACGCAAACAGCCTACGATGCGGCGATCATGCGCCGAAGCGCTGAGCAGTTCTGCCCGCTGCCCGAGGGAGACTTGAACCTTGTCGAATGGCTCAACATGCTCAAGGCCGCCGGGGTCGATGCGCCCCTGATCATCGAGGAC
This sequence comes from Phycisphaeraceae bacterium, assembly GCA_020831765.1. Taxonomy (GTDB): domain Bacteria; phylum Planctomycetota; class Phycisphaerae; order Phycisphaerales; family Phycisphaeraceae; genus JAFIFY01. The sequence continues at coordinate 5,185 of JAFIFY010000047.1, forward strand.
TTCACGCCAGGTCCCAGTGGCGAAGACCGCCTTCGCCGCGCGGCGGCTGATCTGCGTATCGCCCTCAATCACATCAATCGATCCTGAGCATGGCGCGCGGCGGGAATTGAGGATGACGGTTCATGGAAGCAACGCACTCAAGCCTGGCGTTTCTCCTGGGGCTGGGCGTGGGCGTTCTGATCCTCGGGGCGATCCTCTCGCTCGCCTAACCACGCTCTTCGTCTGGTGGGCCATTCGCCTGCTCCACGGCGAACGAAGCGGATTCCTTTCGGCCTTCCTGACGGTCCTGATCTTCGAAATCGTGCAGTTGGCCCTGGTCTTCACCGTCGCCCTGGCATCGGAGGTTTACGGCTGGACGGAACAGGTGACCGGGCTGGCAAGTCTGGGGCTGTTGCCAGTGCTGGTCTTCGCGTTCAGCCTGATCGTGGCCGCGCGACACAGGATGTCCATCTTCAGAGGATTCGCGGTGCTGATCCTCAGCCTCGTGCTCGCGTTGGTTGTGGTCCTGGTCATCGTGGCGATCGTCGCCGGAATCGCCCTGGCTGTGCGGTACCTGATCGATCCGGACATATCCGAAGTTGTCAGTCTGCTGATCCGGCCCGCCGTAGGATGAACACCAGGACGGGGAAAGAAACGCAAGAAACCGATAGTTAATTTGGGATATTTGGAACTCCTGGGGAAGCTCGTGAGCGCGATTCAAGGGCTACTCGGCTCATTATTATGAGATTTTTCTCATTCCGGTCCTTGCATTCGCCTTCTGATCGAGTAGTTTCCTCAATACGTTCATTAACCGGGAGCTTTGGAGGCGGTCTTCGGGGCCCGGGATTCCTTAAACTTGGGAGAAACGCAATGTTCCGTGGATTCACTTCAGCAGCGATCGCGTTGGCGATTGCCGCGCCCGCATCGGCGTTGCCGATTGAGCAGCGAACCTTCACCTTCACCGCGGCGGACCTGTTCAATCAGGTGTTCGTCGAGGGCCCCGACGGGAGCACGGCCGCCGACAATGGCGTGTTCAGTGGTGCCCGCCTGCTTCGCGTGGGGAGCAGCGGGACCCATGCCGACGTGGGACGAACCTATGTTGACAGTCAGATCGCAACGTTCCAGTCCCGATGGAATCAGTATGCGGAAAGCGGATACGGGCTTTACACCTTCAGTCTCTGGGGCCTGAACAACAACGGCGGCAACTGGGGCGAGGACTACAAGCCTTACGAGTGGATTTCGTTTGAGACGCCCGAGGGCTGGAATACTTCATTCCTCGATGCCCAGGCGACATGGCCCGGCTGGTACGCCGACGATGTCGCCCCATTCGGCCCCTACACCTCGCTGCGGCCGGACTTCACCGTCGATGGCATGAGCTTCATGATTCCGCTCGATGCGGATCCGATGACGTTGAGCAGCCTTGAGTTCTCCGTGACGATCGCGTTCAACCCGAACGATGCGTTCTGGGGCCAGGACACCAAGGGAGCGCCCAACGATCTCGATGGCCCGATGACCTTCTGGTTCGGTGGGTATATCGCCGGACTGGTGGAGACTCCGGAGGGAGCGGCCTGGGACACCCACCTCTACGAAGGCAACATGGTGCTTCGGTCGCAGCAAGCCGGCGAGCCGATTCCCGAGCCGGTGACTGGCACCCTGGCGCTTGGTGGGCTGATCGCCCTGGGCTGCTACGCCACCCGCCGCCGGCGAGCCTGAATTTGATCGGACACAGCGCCCTCGCCTTCCGCAAGGGTGCCGTAACAAGCAAATAGCCGCGCAGAAACGCCAACCCCGATCGGCATGTCCGGTCGGGGTTGTTTTTCCATGCCGGGTCGGCGGCAACGTTCCACCGCGGCGCTGGTTTAGCCGCAAGGGCCGGGGTACGATCCGGCAATGGCCCGCAATCGATTCACCCTTGTCAGCGAGTACCAGCCGCGCGGCGATCAGCCGGCCGCGATCGATGCGCTGCTCGAGGGCATCGAGCAGGGATTGCCGTTCCAGACGCTTCTTGGCGCCACCGGCACCGGCAAGACCTTCACCATGGCCAATGTGATCGCGCGGCTGAACCGGCCGACCCTGATCATCAGTCACAACAAGACCCTCGCGGCGCAGCTCTACGAGGAGTTCAAGGAGCTTTTCCCCGATAACGCCGTCTGCTATTTCGTAAGCTATTACGACTACTACCAGCCCGAGGCCTACATCCCCCAGCGGGACATTTACATCGAAAAGGACGCCTCCCGAAACGATGATCTGGACCGCCTTCGACTCAGTGCCACCACCAGCCTGATCAGCCGTAATGATGTCATCGTCGTCGCCAGCGTCTCCTGTATTTTCGGGCTCGGCTCACCGGATAGTTATAAGAAATCGGTCATCAGTGTGACCAGGGGCCGGCCCCTGGATCGACGCGCCTTTCTGACCGCCCTCAACGACCTCCAATACCAGCGCAATGATGTCGAATCCAAGCGCGGCACCTATCGCGTGCGGGGCGATGTCATCGAGGTCAGGCCGGCCGAAGAAGAGTACGCCTGCAGAATCGAATGGTTCGGCGATGAAGTCGAGGCGATCGAACTGGTCAATCCGTTGACCGGTGAAATGCTGGCCGAGGAACATCAGCTTTTCATCTACCCCGCCGTGCATTACGTCATGCCGCCCAGCGAAGTTGTCCGGGCCGTCGAATCGATTCAGGCCGAGCTGGACCATCGCGTCATGGAACTGCGAAGCGAGGGCAAATTGCTCGAAGCTCAGCGCCTTCTGGCCCGAACCAAGTACGACATCGAGATGATCCAGGAAGTCGGCTTCTGCTCAGGCATCGAGAACTACAGCCGTCACCTCGATGGCCGTCCGCCCGGTGCCAAGCCGTACACCTTGCTCGACTATTTCGATTCCGCATCCGAACTCCGCCCAACGAAAGACTGGCTGCTGTTGATCGATGAAAGCCACGTGACCATTCCCCAGATGCGTGCGATGTACAACGGGGATCGCGCCCGCAAGAGCGTGCTGGTCGAGCACGGTTTTCGTCTGCCCAGCGCACTGGATAACCGCCCGTTGCGCTTTGAGGAAATCGAAGCCGAATGGCCACAGGTCGTCTTTGTCAGCGCAACGCCCGGGCCATACGAACTGGAGAAGTGCGGCGGGTCCGTGGTCGAGCAGATCATCCGGCCCACGGGTCTAGTCGACCCCGAAATCATCGTCCGGCCCGCCGATGGTCAGGTTCCAGACCTGCTCGAAGCGATCAAAGAGCGGGCCGCAATCAAGGAACGAACACTTGTCACCACGCTGACCAAGCGTCTGGCCGAGGATTTATCAACCTACCTGACGGCGCAGGATGTCCGCTGCCGATATCTGCACAGTGATGTCCAGACGCTTGACCGGGTGCAGATTCTCCGCGAATTGCGCGAGGGCGAATTCGACTGCCTGGTGGGTGTCAACCTCTTGCGCGAGGGGCTCGATCTTCCCGAAGTTTCACTCGTGGCGATCATGGATGCGGACAAGACAGGCTTCCTTCGCAGCGCCACCAGCCTTATTCAGCAGATCGGCCGGGCTGCGCGAAACATCAATGCCCAGGTTCTCCTCTACGCCGACCAGGTCACCCCGGCCATGCAACAGGCGATCGATGAAACCAATCGACGCCGTGAGAAGCAACTGGCCTTCAACCAGGAGCACGGCATCACGCCCCGAACGATTCAGAAGGAAATCCGGCGGGGCATCGAACTGGAGCTTCGCGCACGACAGACGGCCCGCGCGGCCATCGGACTGGGTGACGATGAGGGCGAGGCCAGCTTCGACAAGAACGAGATTCTGGCGGCGCTGGAAAAACAGATGCTCGATGCCGCCGAGGCCCTCGAGTTCGAGAAGGCCGCGGGTCTGCGCGACCGGATCGCGCAAATACGCGAGGCGCCGGACCTCGAAGCCGTCGAACGATACGCCGGAAGGAAGGCCGCCCGACCCAAACCGGGAACGGCCGGGTACAAACCGATCAAGGGCCGGAAAAAAAGATCGTGATTCGATCTTCATCCGCGCCGGTTGGTCCCACACGTTCACGGCACCCGCGTGCCGATGTTAGGATATCGGCATAGAAATACCCCCGGAATCGCCCATGTCAGACCAATCCACAAGCCTCATCGATTGCTCGCTCCGTGACGGCCACCAATCGCTTCTGGCCACGCGAATGAGTACCGAACAGTGTCTCCGCGTGCTGCCCATGCTTCGTGACAGCGGCTACTCGATCCTCGAGCTCTGGGGCGGGGCGACACTGGATTCAGCCCTGCGCTTCACCGGCGACGACCCCTTCGAGCGACTCGAAAAGTTCCGAAGCATGCTGGGCGATCCCCGGCGCGGCGGCATCAGCATTCGCTCGCTCTGCCGAGGGCAGAACCTCTTCGGATATACCCCTTATCGCGACGAGGTCGTCGTCGGCTTCCTCAAGATGGCCGTGCGCCTCGGGGGCGATCGCATGCGCATCTTCGATGCCTTGAACGATGAGCGAAACCTGACCACCGCCATCATGGCCACCAAAACCTTCAACGGCCATGCCGAAGCCGCGATCAGCTACACCACCTCGCCCGTCCACGACACACAACATTTCGTCAATTTCGCTCGGCGAGCCCTGGACAACGGCGCCGATTCGCTGGCCATCAAGGACATGGCGGGACTGCTGCACCCGGCCGATGCCTTCGAACTGATCGAAGCCTTGCGGAAGAACTTCCCGGGCGTCGAACTGACCCTGCACTCGCACTGCACCAACGGTCTGGCCTGCACCAGCTACCTGGTCGCCATGATTCTGGGTGTCAATCACCTCGATGTCGCCCACGGACCCATGGCCGGGTCAACCTCCCAGCCTCCGACTGAACTGATCCGTTGGTTCGCGATGGCGCTTGGGATCAAGATCGGGCTGGACACCCAGTATTTCTCGCGCATCGATGAAGAACTGCGCAAGATCCGCAAAGAGCTGGCCTCGGTCGACAAAGACCCCAAACACATGGGCGGCCCCTGGCCCGCCGAACCCGATGCCTCACAACGCAAGCTGATCGATCAGGCCATCGAACTGGTCCAGAAGCGCGATCGCGCTTCGCTGGATAAGGCCATCGGCATCATCGAAGATCAGCTTCTCGTGGGGATGGGCTATCCGACGGTGGATCGAACGCAACTCGACGCCCAGGTGCCCGGCGGCATGATCAGCAACCTGCACAACCAACTCAAGGAACAGAATCAGCTCGACAAGATGCCCACGATCCTTGAAGAGATCCCCCGGGTGCGAAAGGCCGCCGGTTACGTTCCCCTGGTCACACCCACCAGCCAGATCGTCGGCACACAGGCGGCGTTCAACGTGATTCAGGGCGAACCCTACGCGTTCGTCAGCGAGCCGTTCCGCGATCTGATCATGGGCAAATATGGCAAGCTGCCCGGCACGCCGGATGGCGATGTCCTGGCCAAGGTCTCCAAGGGCCAGCCGAGGCTGGATAAGCGGCCGGCCACCTATGTTCCAGAAGTCAATCTGGACAAGATCGTTGCCGACAACAAAGGCTTGATCGAGAGCGACCGTGACCTGCTGCTGATGCTGCTCTTCCCCGCTCCGGCCAAGCAATTCCTCGCCAAGCGCAACCAGTCCCGCGCCAAAGCGAGTTGATCCTCGGGCGCGGCCGATTCTGTACCGAGCGCCGCGGCTTTACGCGGTTCATGACATCGCCCTCCGGCCACCAAATCGCCCCTATATCGAGCGTTGCCCCCCGACACCATCTGGGAACGCCGATTTCGGGGTATGCTCTTACCCATGAGCGAATACACCCCCAGAGAAGACCGTTACTCGGCCCGGAGTGATGCCTGGTTTCGCCGCTGTGGCCGCAGTGGACTGATGCTGCCGGCGATCAGCCTCGGCTGCTGGCACAATTTCGGCGGCGCCGGCACCGATGCCGGGCGTCACGAGGATGAGGCATCGTTCCACGACAACTGCCGGAACATGCTTTTTACCGCGTTCGACCTGGGCATCACCCATTTCGACCTGGCCAACAACTACGGCCCCCCGCCCGGTTCCGCCGAAGAGCGTGTGGGTCGGATTCTGCGTGAACTGCCCCGCGACGAGCTGATCATCTCCTCCAAGGCCGGCTATCGCATGTGGCCGGGACCGTACGGTGAATGGGGATCGCGCAAAAGCCTCCTGGCCAGCCTCGATCAATCGCTCAAGCGCCTCGGGCTCGACTACGTGGACATCTTCTACAGTCATCGCCCGGACCCGGCCCATGGAACGCCCATCGAGGAAACCCTGGGCGCGCTCGATCAGGCCATTCGCAGCGGCAAGGCGCTCTACGCGGGGATCAGCAACTATCGAGGCGATGGCACGGCCGATGTCGTCCGCATCAGCGACCTGAAGGGCTACCACCGCCCGATCATTCACCAGCCAAGCTACAGCATGCTCAATCGCTGGATCGAAAGCGACCTGTTGCCGCACACCCAGCGGCACGGAATCGGGGTTATCGCGTTCTGTCCCCTGGCGCAGGGATTGCTCACCAATAAGTATCTGGGTGGCGTTCCCGATGATTCGCGCGCGGCATCGAAGGCCGGCTTCCTCAAGCGCGAAGCCGTCACGCCCGAGGTGGTCGCGCGGCTTGGCAAGCTCAACGATCTGGCCGGACAGCGCGGCCAGAGCCTGGCCCAGATGGCCCTGTCCTGGGTGCTGCGACTGCCGGGCCTGACCAGCGCCCTGATCGGCGCAAGCCGCCCCGAGCAGATCAGGGAAAACGTCGCCGCCGCCGAGAAGACCGTATTCAGCGAAGATGAGCTCAAGCGAATTGATGACATCCTCGCCGATCGCGTTTAGGGCTGGTTCGTCCGAATCAATGAGGATGCGATGGCCGATGTGATCATCCTTGGCCCTCATGCACGCGCCGCGGCCGCCTGCTGCCGGCGGGCCGGATTGCAACCGTGGTGCGCCCAGCCCTCGCCACCCTCGGACCTGCGTGAACTGGCCACCATCGGCCGCATCGAACCGGATGCGAATGCTGATCAATGGCTGGCGCTGCTGCATCGTCAGGCTCCGCCGGGTCCGGTGCTGCTCATGGCGCCGCTCTGGTCGGACCTTGAACTGGTCGAAGCGATCGCCCGCGAGCGGCCCCTGTTGGGCACACGCCAGGCGGGCCTGTCCGCCGCGCTGGCGCCAGCGGCCCTGGCCGAGATACCCCGACTCAAGGGCATCCGGCCCCTGACGATGAAGCCTCGGCCCCGATTGTGGATGAGGCTTTGGCGCAAGCTCGCCGGCGCAAGCGATGCCGAAAGCGGCCGATGGATGACAGCCGGCATCAATCCCGAAGCGCCCGCCGGCGGCGGCACCGAACCCATCAGCAGCCCATGGCGGGGAGGCCGATCACTCGAAACCGGCCACTGGCTGGTCCGACGCGTCGAGGGCACCCACCTGACCGCATGCTTCGTCGGCGATGGCTGGAGTTCGGTTCTGCAAGGTGTCTGCGAGCGGATCACGATGGGACTGCACTGGTCGCCGAAGATGGCCGACCCTCCTCCGCATCGTGACACCAGCGCCAGAAAGGCTCAGGCCGCTGACCGGCCCGCGCTGGAAGATCAGCACGGACCATCGCCACGCGCATTGCCGGGGCCGAGTTCCAGCCTTCCGGCTGTTTCAGAATCCGACGAGGCCGAAGACTGGCGGCCTCAAGATGCGGTGCATGCATGCAGCGGCATGATCGGTCCGATCAAGCTGCCCAAACGCCGCGAGCCGATGCTCTCGAAGCTGGGCGTGTCTCTGGCGCAGAAATTCGACCTGAGAGGACTGTTCGCTCTGGAGATGATTCTCGATCGGCGCGGCCATTTGCGACCACTGGCCATATGGCCGGCTTTCAGCCCGGCTCACGAGGTGCTGGAACTGGCCGGCATGCCGCCGGCGATGGCGCATCCGACCTTGCGCCTGATCGAGCAGCCATCGCGACGGCCCGCATCCACGGCAGCCGAGATCGCCGGTGTCGCCTGGATCACCACGCCGCGCAGGATCGTGGCACCACCCCTGGATAATTTCGTCGGCGTCGATGCGGTCAGCGATATCCCGCAGCCGGGCACGCCACTCGATTCCGGCCAACGCATATGCAGTGTCCAGGTGACCGCCGATGGTCCCGAATCATGCAGGACCATGCTCGGTCGGCTGGCGGGCCATGTCTTTCGCATTGTGATGGACCGGGCGGAGCATCAACAGTCCTGAACCCCCGGTTTCCATCCGGAACCGATCGCCGCGCGGGCTCACGATCAACGCTCAGGGACACCGCCGGACTCGAAAAGCCGGATGATCCGCTGCCGGTAGAGCTGCTCTCTCAGGTCCAGAAAGATGTCGTTGCAGCCCTCACCGTTGTATCCCCCGGTGACGGTCGCGCCCGCATCGAGTCGATCCATGGCAAGCTCCAGGATTCGGCCCGAAACCGATGGACATTCGCCCACATGAATCTTGCCCGCACGTCGCGGCCAGGTCATGATCCTGACCGGCCGACGATCTCCTTCGTCATCGAGCCTGACTCGATCCAATTCACCCGAAGCGGAATCAAACCGCCACAAGCCACGCTCCGAAGGCACCAGGATCAACCGCCCATCCTGGAAGACCGACGGCGCAAACACCTCCGGCGCATCTTCGTTCAGTTGGCGTCGAAGCGCATCGTGTACCGCCACCGCGCGCCGGTCAGCGGGATGCACGGCAATCGCCAGTTCACCTTCCCAGCGACTCCACCACCAGCCCGAGGCCAACGGCTCCAACGTCAGGCGAAACGGCATCGCTTCAGCCTCTTCCCGGCCCGCCCGCGCAAGATCGGCTGAAAGCACCGCGGCCACCAGGCCATCGTCCGCATCCTCGGCCAGTTCATCCGGCCTCATCAAACGCCACTGGCCCGACCGCCGCGACCACGTCATCGGTTGATCGCCCGGCCGATCCGCCAGCCAGACCGCAACACCATCCTCCAACGACTGCGACCGTGCCTCCCACGGATTGATTCGCCACGGCTTGCCCGCAGGCCGGATCGCTTCCCCCGATATCTCATTGCCCTTGACCGGATACACTGCGCCATCCCACGCCACGGCCCATCCATCGCCATCGGCATCGAGCTTGACTTTGACAATGCCCTGCCGGGGCGTTCGCGGATCACGGGCTTGATTCAACCGCTTCAACGTCTCAACCTGCCCGGCCCAGCTTTCAGGCACTCGATCCTTGATGGCCGGCCGCTGAAGCCATGTCTCAAGCGCTTCCCAACGGCCAAGGCGAACCAGCAGAACCGCCGCCGCGGCCACTTCGGCGTCGGACCACCTCCGATCCGATTCGAGCAATCGGTCCACAAAAGGACGGACCAGGTCGCGATCATTCGCCTCCAGCACCGCCGCGAATATCTGCAACGATGGGCCGAACATCTCCAATTGCTCCGAGTCGCGCTCGCCGGGCTCGGATCTTTCGAAAATCGCATGGAACATCCAGGCAACGGCCGGATATCGCAGCACGTGGTCGGCCATCTCCGGCTCAACGGCACGCGCCTGACCAACCATGCGAACATCGACCGGCAAGAAATTCAACTGCCCATCCCGTCGCGGTTGCATCGCCGCTTGGGCCGCGGCATACAACGCCCAGGAACTCATTACCGCCTCGTCGGCGAGATTCGGCCGCCGCTGCATGCCGAGGAACCCGGCAAGCGATGCCGCATAGGTGCGATCGGCGTGAATCGCCGAGTGCATGACATCGCCGGTCAATTCGCTCATCCCCCCCGCATACTGGCGATAGACATCCAGCGCCTCGGCATAGTCGCCATCGAACGCGGCCAGGCGAACCCAGGCCCGCGCGGCATCGGCCTGAAACGCGCGGCTGGGGGTTCCGGCCCTCGGGTCGCGCGGCAGCCGGTCACCAAGCCGCCGGGCCAGGCGCCGGTTCGGCTCGATGAAGGTCGCAAGCGCAATCGCATCGTCGCGGAGTTGATGATTGTTCGGCTGATCCTCGAGCCGTCCCACCACATCGCCAATGGCGATGCCGCCAAGCGGCAGGCCGCGCTGCTGATGGTCAATGACATCCTCCCAGCCGGTTCCGCGCAGCCGTGAACTGGCGAGCGGCCCCCATGCACGGACCGCCGCGCCGTGGTCCAAGGCGTAGGCCGCCAAGCCCGCCAGCGCCGCGGAAGTCCACGTGTCATTGACGCCTCGGGCGACCGCGCTTTCAAACAGGCGTCGAGCTTCGGCCCACTGGTCGGGATCGTCCAGAAGTCGAATGGCCCGAAGCTGCTCGCGCCCGCCCACATCCTCCCGCCAGTTCGAGAGCCAGATGCCGATCCGCCCCGGACCGACGGTGACCCGCCGCATCCCATCAGCGCCCAGTACGATCAGATCACGCTCGGTCGTGTCCGGCACAGCGCGTATCTCGTTGATCGATTCCACATCGTTGCGATTGATGCGGAGCACCACCTCGCCCGGGCGCAAACCCAGACGTACCGCCTGCGATCCCGGCTCGAGCCGAAAGATCAACGCTCCGCGCTGCGTCCAGACGTGGGCCTCGAAGATCGCCCGGACTCGCGTTGCCACCTCGGCATCCGGATGATCGCGGTGACGTTCCAGCAGGGGCAGAACCGTGTGCCCCATCCGCTCCAGACGGTCCTGGGCGGCCTCCCGCCGGACGAACGAGCGATCGCCAAGCTGCTCGACCAGTTCGGCCACTTCCTGCTCATCAGCAAGTTCCGCACCGGACAACGTCGCATCCTCACCGGCGACCGGAGCGGAGTCAGCCTCAGCGACTTGCTCACTAAAGGCGGGCGGAGGATACAACGCCATCTGAAGCGCACCCAAGCCGATCGCGGCAGTGACCAAACCAATCAGCGCGATGCGGCAAAGTTGCGTTCGGGCCACGACTTGCTCCACAGAAGAACACTCCACAACGGCCGGGACAATGGGACGCTCACCGGGTAAGTTTAGTCTGCTCCAACCAACGGCATCGCGCCGCAACCGATTCAGATCAAAGTACGGACAGGTCGGAAGACCGCCTGCCGCGGCGTGATGACCGGAACGGCGCTATCCCGATGTCTTTCAGAGTAGAAGCGCAACCAGAACCCCGACCAGGCCGATCAGGGCCAGTATGGCCACCGGCAGGCGGGGCATGAATCCTTCACGCTCCATCGCCCGACCGAACATGAAAAAGACCATCGGGTGAATCAGGAACGGCATGGCGAAGACGAACGCGATCATCTGCCCGGCCTCAGGGCCGGCCATGCCTTCCTGGATCGCGGCAAAGAGCCCGAAGTGGGATATGGATGAGCTCTTGGCCATCATCGCATGATCGATCGCCATCCCGGAAATCGCCAGCAGAAGCAAACCGCCGAACACCGCGGTCAACTGCCATCCAAACGAGAACTGCATCAACGCCCTGACCTCGTGATCATCGCGTTCCTGTGCGCGGCCGAGATTGCGGACGGCAAGCGCGGTGATGCCGACCCCGATCGCGGCCACGATCGCGGCGGGAACGATCGCCAGTGCGCCGCGCTCGACACTGACGGCCAGAATCGAAAAGACGAAGATGTGGCCGAAGAACGGCACATTGATCATGATCGGCGCGCGGCGGGCCGCCTTGTCGCCAAGATCGCCCGCCGTACACGCCCCGGTCAGCCCGGCATGCGACAGCGCGCCGGCCATACCCGGGCCCAGGTTCCACGCCGCCGCCGTCTTGCCCAGGAACATCAGCAGGGCGATGCCGCCGAACATCCAGAACAACTGCCCGAAGAACCCGTAAGCCAATACCGCGTTCATGCCCTCGAGAACGAACGCCTCGCCGATACGCGAACCACCAATCACGAAGTTCGCCGCCAGAACCACGGGAATGCCGGCGAACAACAGGCAGCGAATCGCCGGGCCGTGCCGCCATCGGTAAAAACACGATCCCAGCCCCGAAGCCAGCAACATGACAAAGAAAATCTGCGGCAACGCGACGGTGGGGCGAACCCACTGGGCGATTTCGTAACCCAGCAGCAGCACGCCGATGAGCACGACCATCTCGATCAGGCCCTTGCGCAGATATCCGCGCTTATCGAGAATCGTGGCCTTGTGATCGATCAGGATCACGGCGATGACCAGGCCCATGTAGGCGATCACGGGGTAGTAGCGGCCCAGGGAAGTGTCCGGCACCGTGCCCAGGATGATCCGCATGATGGCATCGATACCCAGCAGGACAAAGAACGCCCGGGCGATGAAAATCAACTGCGTCCGCCCGGTGCCAAAGAAAACCTGCTCGGTGGCATACACCACGCTCTGATCGGCTGGAATGTTGTGCCTGCCAAAGAGACGACGCAATTCCTGCCCACCGACGAAGAACGAGGCCGCCAGGGCGATGATGGTCGTTTGCGCGATCATGCCCAGCATCGGAAAATCGCGCATGCCCGGTTGGGAAACTCCCGTGGCGACCAGCAGATACCCCATGAGCAGGCCGAAGATCACGATGATGAGAATCGCCGAATAACGCGTACCGGCCACGGCGGCACGCGCGATCAATACCATGGGGATCACCAGAACCACCGACAACCAGAACTGGTTGAACAGGTGCTGATGGGCGATCTCCTGGATCAGCAACTCGGATGGAATCACGGCTGACACGGAGGGCACCTCCTGACGGCCGCATGATATCAGACACGCCGCTCTTGAAAAGGCCGGGTCGCCCCTGACTTCAACAACGGGACACCCGTTCTGCGAAAGAGGTTGTCAAGTTTCCGCTGCTTGGGTTCGAGCTTCAGTCGGATGGTGTGGGGGATCAGGAGCGTGGGGCGGGATCAAACTGGTCTGATGGATGGTCTGGTCCGCTCGAGGGCGGTGCCCGGCCGAATTGGCTCAGCACCTCCAGACGAGGTAAACCCAAGAGATTCCCCGATCACTGGCAACCCCGGCCTGAACCCATCCCCCGTTGCGATTGTTACGGCTGGTACGGCTTCAGACCAAGGTGATGATGGAACAGTGACCCAAACGCGAATCAACACGTGGACCAAACCAAACCCCAGTCCGAAACCAAGCCAGCCTCACCGCTGCTCCTGTTGATTAAGGGGCGGTGGTGAGGGGCTTTCTGTTAGGTGTCGGAGATTGCGGGGGCTTCTGTTTTGGTCAGGGCGTTTCCAATACTTCGGTGTCTTGGGCGTCGATTGCTTCGAGCATCGTTGTGGCGATGTGACACAAAGCCTCTGCCCTGCGAAATGCATCATGTTTTATACTCCGTGCTGTCGAGAAAGCTTCGGTGAACTGCCCGGCCTGCGCCTGAGCGGACGCGATGTCACGCAAAGCCCACGCCCTCCTATCTACTGCCTCGACGCTTCGCGCCGTAGCAAGAGCTTCGGTGAACTGCCCGGCCTTTCCCTGAGCGGACGCGATGGCTTGCAAAGCAAACGCCTTTTCCCTTACATCAATGATAGTCCGCGCTGCCATAGATGCGTCGGTGATCGTTGTCCGGGCTGCATCCGCTTGTCCAGCTTTCGCCTGAGCGGACGCGATGGCCCCTAGCGCCCACACCTTACCTAATGCACACTCGATACTCCGAGCTGTCGTGAGAGCTTGGGTGAACTGCCCGGCCTGCGCCTGAGCGGCCGCGATGGCCCGTAATGTCGACGTTTTGCTTTCTGCATCTTCGATACGTTGCGCGGTGGCAAGAGCTTCGGTGAACTGTCCGGCCTCTGGCTGGAGGGACGCGATGTCCGCTAAAGTCCGAGCTTTGACCCGCGAATCCTTGATGCTCCGCGCTGTGGAAAGGGCTTCGGTGAACTGTCCCGCCCCCGCCTGGTTGAACGCGATGACTTGCAGAACGAACGCTTTGGTAAGTGGATTCCCAATGCTCCGCGCCGCGGAGAGGGCTTCTGAGAACAATGTGCGAGCTAAATCCACGCACCCGTCGTGCGCTTCGACGGACGCGATGATACTCAAGGCATTCGCCTTCTTCAGTGCATCCTCGATGCTCCGCGCGGTGGACAGGACTTCGGCGAACTGATCGGCCTGCGGTTGGCCGTGATAAACGGAATGCAAAGCCAACGCCCTGTTGTATGCATCCTCGATGCTCCTCGCAGTGGAAAGCGCGTCCGAGAAAGTTCTGCGGGCTGCGTCTGCCTGTCCGGCCCACTCCTGGAAGGACGCGATGTGACACAAGGTCAATACCTTCGAATCTGTATCCTCGATGCCTTGCGCCGTGGATAGGGCTTCATTGAACTGACCAGCCATCGCCTTAGTGGCCGCGATGATACGCAAAGCATGCCCCTTTTTCGGTGCATCCTCGATGCTCCGCGCGGTGACAAGAGCTGCGGCGAACTGCCCGAACTGCGCCTGAGCGGACGCGATGGCTTGCAGAGTCTGTTCCCTGGTCGGTGCATCCTCGATGCTCCGTGCCGTGGCAAGAGCTGCGGCGAACTGCCCGGCTTGGGTCTGAGCGGACGCGATGGCTTCCAAAGCAAACGCTTTGGTAAATGGATTCTCAATGCTCCGCGCTGTGGAGAGGGCTTCATCGAGCAACTGCATGATCGGTGCGATGCGCACTAGCCGTGCTGGGGGTGTGGTATTCTGTTTGATGACTTTGTCGGCCCGAAGGTGGTCCAGTTGCACGAGGATTGCGGCCGTCTGCTGGTCCACCTCCTCATCGTCGGAAAGCGACTGACGCAGCCCCAGCGAGGCCGCCGCGGCGTCCCAGCGGTTTCGCTCGACTAATGCCACCTCTGCCAGCAGCCGCCACAGCGATTCATCCGCTCGGTCGGCATTGAGCAGCAGCGGTACGATTGACTTTCGTGCCTCGGCGGAAAAGGTGCGTGCTTTCTCTTCATCGCCGGCCTGCAATGCGTCGCGAGCGTCCTCGATCGCACGCCGGGCCCGCTCGATCGTCTCCCGCTCCTCTAAGGTGAAAGTCTGCGGCCTGTCTGATTGATACGAAGGCTGCTTGTTGCTGATGAAATAGAAATCGTGGGCGAGTTCCGGCCACTTATGGGAAACACCGGCCGGTGTGGGCGGTGGGATCTCTCGTCGATTCAGTTTGGTCCCTGAGTAAACAGTGCGACCGAAAATTGCCGTATCCCCGGCATCGTCGGGCCGCAGGGAGGTCAAATCATCGATCGATGCCTGCTCCCCACTTTGATGATTGTCTTTGCCCGATTCCGCAACAGCAGTCGAGATGGAACCCAACAGAGCCGAGCAGAAGATTGCAGGCAAGACCACGGAGACGGCGAGAAGATCGCAAGCGTACCTAGATCGCGTATAGAAACCGTTGTGGGGACAGCTTGTTTGATAGGGGCATTGCGGGTTCCTGACCATTAGTAGTTCCTCCAAATCATTTCAGCTAGGTTTCCTGCCGGTTCACCCATCATTATTGCTTTGGCACCAAGTCAGATCGAAGTCGGCCAGGCGATCGAATCCCAGTCGTTGTCCAGCACCTTCACCCGCCCAAACGGATCGTACAGATAGCGCTCGACCACGTTCCCGGTTGCCGCATCGACCAGGGCCGTCACGTTCTTGTTGGCATCGACGGTGTAGTAGAGGGTCTCATCAAGCTCCTCGTTGCCCGTGGTATCCCGCCACCGCAGGACTGGTGTGTCGATGTAGCTTAGGCACCAGAGGTATTGGGCGTGGACATCGTCATCCACGCGCTCCTCGACCACCTGCCACCCGGCGTTGTAGTAGTAGTCGATCCGCTTATCGGGCGTCTGCGGGTCGGCATCGTCCCACAGAATCTTCTGAACGCGGTGGTTCAGGCCGTTGTAGCGGTACGTGGCGATCAGCGCCACCGGCCCCGGCTGCCCCGGATCGCCGGCATCCTCCTTCCTGACCTCAACCAGCCGGTTCCAGGCATCGGAAGGGCGAGAGGATATCGGTTGCCGCGCAAAAGCGGGCGGTGGGCTCTGGCCGGAAGATTTCCGCGCTGTCAGCAAAATTCAAACCCCGCAAGCACAGGCCCGGTCAGGCGTGAAATGCCCAGGAAACCGGCGACCCGACACACACGAAGTGTACCCCACGATCCTCGATTCGCCAGCCCCGGATCGAAAAAAAACGCACGAACGCTCCTTTCGACTCCCTTTTCGCGTGTTTCGTCGTTGAATCTCTTCCGGCACTTTCCATTCTCGATCAAGGCTCGGTCATGCTTGGAGATGGGCCGGGATCGCTCCAACCTTTGATGACTGGCGTTTTGGGAGTCAAGGCAGCCTCTGAACGACGAAACACGCGAGATACGCGAAAAGGGGGAAGCGAGGCTCTGGGCGGGCCGACCCGCCCCCGGGCGGTGTTCATTCATGCCGCAGGGCCTGGATCGGGTCGAGATTGGCGGCGCGGGCCGCGGGGTAGAGACCAAAGACGATGCCCACCACCATGCTGATGCCCACGGATAGAATCACCGCGTAAGCCGGCACGATGGTCGGGATGCCGGAAAACTCCCGGATCACGACCGCCAGCAACGGCCCGAGCAGAATGCCGATCAGGCCTCCCAGCGCGGCGAGCACCACGGTCTCGATCAGGAACTGGGCCACGATCTGGCGCTTTCTCGCCCCGATCGCGCGGCGGATGCCGATCTCACGCGTCCGTTCGGTGACGGATGCCAGCATGATGTTCATGATGCCGATGCCGCCGACCAGGAGGCTGATGCCGGCAACCGAGCCCAGGGTCCAGTTCCAGATGCGTTGCTGCTCCTCGGCCTGACGAAGCAGCGCCAGGGGGACGTTCATCTCATAATCGCCGCGCGGGTGCCAGGTCGAAAGCATGCGCTCGATGGCCTCGGCGGTCCGCTCGACCGCATCCACGCTGCGAACCTCGACAATGATGCTGTGCAGCTCGACCAGCTCGCGCTCGGTCTGACCCGCCGATCGGCGCAAGATGATGTCGCCGAATCGCTCCTTGCCCACCTCCAGGGGAATGTAGGCATCGATCCGGCTGTCGGGAATCTGCGCCCCGCCCACGGCTTCTTCATTGCGGATGATGCCCACCACGCGAAACGCGTTGCCGCCCAGACGGATCGTTTCACCCACGGTCGATGCCGTCGCCAGCAACCGCCGCGCACCATGCTCGGTCAGCACAACCACGTTGCGGCGCTGATCATCATCGGAGGCATTCAGGGTTCTTCCCGCGATGATCCGGCGTGGCACCAGATCGAACCAGTCGCTGGTCGTCGCGACGATGCGAAGGTCCAGCGATCTTGAACCCAGCCGCCCTTCCATCGGAATCTGCTTCACCGGTACGGTCCGCAGCACATCGGGAAAGGATTCGCGGATGCGCAAGTCATCGTCATAGTGCAGGCCGAAGATACTGATGCGCCGGCGCTGGCCGTCGGTCTGCTCGTCCGTCGGGCGGGTGCTGTGAATCAGGATGTTGGTGCTGCCCAGCTTGCGAATCTGTTCGAGCGCCTGCTGGCTGGCCCCCTCGCCAACACTGAGCATGGCGATCACACTGCCCACGCCAAAGACCACACCAAGCATGGTCAGCGCCGAGCGCAGCTTATGAAGCAGCAGCGTCTTGATGCCCATCCGGATGTTGCGGATCAAGCGGCCGGTATACATCACTGCTCGCCCTCGATCGAATCCACCAGCCCATCCTTCATGTGCAACTGGGTACGGGAATAGGCGGCGATATCCCGCTCATGCGTGACCAGAATGATGGTCTTGCCTTCTCCATGCAGGCGTGTGAGCAGTTCCATGATCTGCCGGCTGGTCACCGAATCGAGATTTCCCGTCGGTTCATCGGCGAGAATGACTTCCGGATCGTTGGCCAGTGAGCGGGCGATGGCCACGCGTTGCTGCTGACCGCCGGAAAGCTCGCGGGGGCGGTGATTCAGGCGATCGGCCAGGCCGACCAGCGAAGCCAGTTCGGCCGCGCGGTCCTTGGCGCGGCCCGGCTCCCAGCCCAGGTACTGAAGCGGCAACTCGATATTCTCCTGCACGCTCAACTGGGCGATGAGATTGAAGCTCTGGAATACGAATCCAAGTTTCTGCAGGCGAATCCCGCTGAGTTGATCATCATCCAGGCGGCTCACATCCTGACCGGCGAGCAGATAACGGCCGCTGGTCGGCCGATCCAGACATCCCAGGAGGTTGAGCATGGTGCTCTTGCCCGATCCGCTCGGCCCCATGATGGCCCAATAGCCGGCTCGAGGAATCCGCAGGGTCACGCCGGCCAGGGCGTTCACGCGTTCATTGCCCATGAGATAAACCTTGCGGACATCATCCAGTTCGATGGCCGCGCCGGGTGCCGGCTGGGAAGTGGCTGGTTCGGCTTCAGGCGGGTTGAGCAGGCGGGTCATCAGGCGCCGTCACCCCCTTGCGGCCGCGCGGGCCGCTGGCCGCCCTCGCCCGCACCGCGCCGGCCCGCCTGCTGGCGCAACTGCTCTCGCTGCTCGGGCGTCATATTCCGCATCCGCTCGCGCATCGCCTCGCGATCCTCGGGGCTCATCGCTCCGCGATCATTTCCGGCATTCTCGCCCGAACGTTCAGGCCCTTGGCCCGCGGTGGGCACGGTCGCATCACCGGAGGCCGCTGCCGAGGGTGTTGGTTCGGCCGGCGGAAGCGATGGCTCCCCGCCAAGACGGCGCTCACCCGAAGCCAGCGGCGGCGTCAGGCTGACATACTCGCCTCTGGCCAATCCATCAAGAATGCGTACCTCCCGCTGATTGTCCAGGCCCAGCCGCACCTGGCGAGGCTCAAGACGGCCGCGCTCGAGCACATACACCGTGGGCCGATCATCCACCCGCACCACCGCTTGAATGGGAACCGCTTTGGCCTGCTCGAACGTTTCCACGATGATCTCGGCGCGGCAACTCATGCCCGTGCGAAGATCGGTGGGTTGGCCCTGAATCTCGATAACCGTGTTGTATACCTTCAGGTCCGGGTTCATGAACATGCTTGAAGCATCGGGCAGCGGGGCGATCCGCGCAACCCGCCCCTCGAAGCGGCGATCGGGCAGGGCATCGACCGTGATCATGACCCGCTGTCCCGGCCGAACCTTGTCCAGGACCGATTCGTGAATCTTGATCTCCGCGATCAGCGAGCCGGGAGATGGGAGGTGAATCAGTTCCTGCCGCTCGCGCACTTCCTGGCCGGCACTGAGCGGCTCGACATTGGAACCCCAACGCGTCTGGCCCGTGGTCGGATAGACCACCATGCCCGATGACGGGGCATAGATGCGGGATTTCTCGATCTGATCCTTCATCCGCTCCAGGCGCATCTGTTGTGTGCGAAAATCGGCTTCGCGCGCTCGGAGGTCCGCCCGGGCCTGCACCTCATCGGCATTGGCCCGACGACGGATCCGATCCAGCGCCATCTCGGCCTGAACCACATTGCTCTCCAACTCCGCTAGACGCCGCCTGTTGGTGTATTCAAGCAGAAGGTTCAGATCGGTCTGGGCCAGCTCGACATCGATCTTGGCCCGGTTGTGAGCGATCTGGTCGCGCTCGAATTCGGTGGCCGAGATCAACTGCTCATCCAGGAACCGGCGCGACCAGTTCAGGGTTTCCGCGGCCCGCTGAAGTTCCGCCCGGGCCAGGGCGATGCGGTTTTCCATCTCCAATCGCTGCTTGGGGAAATCGCCTTCCTTGTACTTGACCAGGTCATCCTGGGCGAAGCGATAGTCAAGCTCGGCGCGGGCGATATCGCTGCGGCCCTGGCTGAGGGTCACCTCAAGACCCTCGCGAGCGCGAACCATCGCGGCATCAGCATTTTCAACCCGAATCTCCTGCTCGACCAGCCGATCCTGCAGGCCGCTGGAGTCCAGCTCAACCAGCAACTCGCCCTTCTCCACATGCTGGCCTTCCTCGATCAGGTAGATGATGGTCGTCCGTCCCTCAACCTCGTTGATCAGAACAACCTGATCACGTGACCGGATCGTGCCCGACTCGGTCACGCTGATGACCAGGGGCCCCTCGCGGACCTGAACGAACACCGAATCGGCGAACGGATCATCAGCCTCGAAGAACCCAAGCGCCCAGAGGCCCGCGCCGGTTCCGGCCAGCAGAATGACCAAAGCCAGCAGAGCCATCATCGTCCGGCGGCCGCTTGTTCGAGATTGTCTGCTCATGGCTGAGGCTCCTCTTGGTCCTGGGCATCGGGGTCGCGCAGACCCTCTTCTGGATCATATTCCGTCCACAGTCCCCGATGGTCGATTCGGAGCACCCCCAGGTCACGTTGCAGTTCCAATTCGGCGGTCCGGTAGCTGATCAGGGCCGAAGTCAGCGCATTCTGGGCTGAAAGCAGGCTTTCCTGAGCTTCGAGCACATCGCGGATTTCCGCGCGACCGGCCTGCAAGAACAGATTCGTGCTCTCCACCCGCCGGGTTGCAACCTGCACGGCCAGTTTCTGAATTCGCACGGTTTCCCGAAACTCCAGCAGCCGACGCAGGGCATCCCGGATTTCCAGCTTCACCTGATCTTCCAGGGCCTCAAACGATCGGACCGCGCGTTCCAGATCAATGACGCTGTTACGAAGCGCGATTCGCTCGCGGGTACGCTCGATGGGCAGGTCAAGCGTCAAAATCGCCTCATAAAAGCCCCGGTCCGGCCGCAGGTCCAGCGAGTCGGGCTGGGTCGCCGAACTCAGCGATCGGCGCTGGCCGAGGTTGGCTCGACCAAGAAGCGTCAATTCCGCGCCCAGGGCATCGGCGGCCACCACAACACGCCGCTGTCGGTCCTCAATACGAGCCTCCTGTGCCTTGAGGTCTGTTCGCTGGCCGAACGCGATGTCAATGGCAAGACCCAGGTCCAGCTCCAAGGGCCCGCGATCACGATCATCGGGAAGCTCCAGCTCGATCTCATCGGGCAGAATCGCCCGTCGCGGTGCGGGCACATTCACGGCATCGGTCGGTGCGCCTTGATCAGGCCGGGCTTCCAGGGGTTGGGCGGGTTCTGAAGTTTCCGGAGGTTGCGGACCTTCGATGGGGGCCGGACTTTCGGGGGATTCCGGAGCTTCCGGGGGTGACGGGGGAGCGGGGGCATCCGGCGCATCCGCGTTCCGGGGCCCAAAACCGCGAGTCACGCCGGGCAGCCGCTCGATCAGTCGGGCGGACATTCGCTCCAATTCCTCGGCATCCAGTTCGATGCGGGCATCGGTGGGCAGGCCCAGGAGAATCTTGAAATCATCCAGCCGGCGCTGATAGCCCTCCCGCGCGGAAATCCACCGGTTTCGGGCGCGAAGCTCATCCTGTGTCGCCTGATCGACCTGAATTTCCGGTATTCGCCCACCTTCAGCCAGCCGACGCGCCCGGCTGGCGGCGAACACCAGCCGCCGGTAGTTCTCTTCGGCGTTGCGAACCTGGTCACGCTGTTGAAGCACGCCCAGATAGGCCGCCGCGACCCGGACGGCGAAGACGGACTTGAATCGCTCGAATTCCCATATCGCGTAAATCGTTTCTCGCTCGGCCTGGGTCAGGCCCTCACGCACAATGTGCCGTCCCGCCCCGCGAAGCAATGGAATTTCAACGCTTCCATCGGCGAAAAGACCAAGTGACGTCGCGCGGCTGGGGCCCAGAAGCTGAGCCAAATCCAAACCCAGGCGCGTGGTCATGGATACGCCACTTTCCAGACGCTGACTCAACGTGCCCCGACCTCCACCCACCACGCCCCAGGTGGTGCCCGACGCCGATGGATCGGCCGATATCGTGCCGTCCAGAACACCCCGAAACGTCGTGCGAAACTCCTGCCTGGCCAGATCAAGGTCCAGCGCCGTGCGAAAGACATCCTCTTTCCGGTTCTGATATTCGCGGCTATTCCCCGCCGCGATGCTCAACGCCTCGATGAGGTTCAACACGACCAGCGATTCATCCAGAGCCTGCTGATCCAAGGCATCGACACCGTGAACCGGAACGCGCTGGGGCAGATCGAGGTCGGCCGGCCAATGGGCAGGCGGATCAAGCAGCGCCGAGCCGAAGCTGGAGCGGCCGACCACCGCAAGATCCTGACCTTCCAGCAACTGGCGACGGAAGGCCGCCGAGGGCGGTTCGATCGCGAAGGGTTCGGTTCGGCCGGTCGCGGCCAGTTGGGCCTGTTCGATGACCCGATAGGCATCGCGGTTGGCCCGCTCGAGGTGTCGATTCGCGGAGCAACCGATCAACGCCGATCCATGGAGCGCGGCGGCAAAGATGAACAGCAGGGGGCGATGAGTCATGGCTGAACGTGCGACGGGCGTCGGGACGTGCGGGGTAACACGTCGGAAAAATCCAAATCGCGGCGTGGGAATGCGGCTCGAACGACCGGGGCGGCGGCAGGGCCGGAATCCGGGAGCCGACGGAACATCCCGGTCTCGCTTACCGTTATACGGCATAGCGAGCCAGTCGCCACGAAATTGCAGTCAAATTTGCGGCCGAATCAAACCGAGGCACCGATCCGCCCCGACCCGGTTATGCCTTGATGGCCACTTCCCGGCCGCCCCGGGCCGCCGATGCGTAGATGGCATCCAGCATGCACTGAACGGCCAGTCCATCTTCCGCCGGGGCGAGTGTGGGCTTGTTGTAGAGGCAGTGCTCGACCCAGTTGCGCATCTTGCGGCCGAAAATCTCATCAAAACCATCACGGGGCAGCCAGGACGGCTGAAGATTGACCATATGGCCGGCCTGGTCTGTGAAAATCCCCGGGGGTTCCCAACGGCCGCCAGCCTTCTCCCCGAGGAGATCAAAACTCCAGATATCCTTTTCAATGTGGGCGGCAAAGCTCGCCTCGACGGTCAGAACCGCGCCGTTCTCAAAGCGGATCTGGCCGACCGCAAGGTCTTCAATATCCAGCTTCTTGTGGTTCCACCCCTTCCATGCGCACTCGACAGCGAGGGAATCCTTGTTGCCCAGATAAGTGAATGTCCTTCCGGTGGCGGCCACCGGCTTGGGCGAGCCCATGGCATAGTGGGCCATCTCCAGCACATGCACACCAATGTCGATCAGCGGGCCGCCGCCCTGTGCTTCCTTAGAATAGAACACACCCCAATTGGGAATGCCCCGACGACGGAGTGCCTGGACGCGGCCGTAGATCACTTTGCCGAATTGACCCTCATCCACGGACTTTCGCAAAAACGCCGTCTTGGCCGCATACCGATACTGAAAACCGATCACCAGTTTCCGCCCGGCTTTCCGCGCGGTCTGAACCATCCGGCGGGCATCGGTCAACGTCGCGGCCATCGGCTTTTCGACCAGCACATCGGCTCCGGCTTTAAGCGCATCGATGGTCGCCGGCGCGTGGACACCATTGGGCGTGCAGACACTGACAGCATCCGGCTTGACCTTCCTGAGCATGGTCTTCCAGTCGGCGAAGCACCCGACCGGATCGATGCCGAACTCCGAGGAACGGGCTTTCAAAGCCTTGGGATCGATGTCGGCCAGCGCCACGACCTCGACATCATCCATTTTCACCAGGTGCTTCAGATGGGCGCCGGAGATGCCGCCCGAGCCGATGAACGCGACACGGAGTTTCTTCGATACTTTGGCCATAAAACGTTTTCTTTCCTGAAAAGGGTGAGGAACCTGCCAAACCAGGAGCGCCGCCCCGCGCTCGCCGCTCCAAGGCATTACAACATCAGCGTTGACCGGTGGCAACATCGGGTACGATCACAGCCATGAAATCCGGAACCCGGTACATCGTGCGCGGGTTGGTCACGTGGCTTGTTCTACTGATTCTCATGGTGCTTCTGGCCGGGATTCGCCAGGGCCTGATCGAACCGGCGCTGACCGAACTCAAGGCCCACCAGGTCGGCACGGTTCTGGCCATGCTGCTGGCCATGATCGTGGTGATCGCGATGAGTCATTGGATGGGCAGGGCACCGTGGCTGCTCCGCTGGCGAATGGGGTTGATCTGGGTGGTGATGACGGTCATCTTCGAGATCATCATGGTCCGTATCCTCATGGGCCGACCCTGGTCGGTCGTGATGGATCAATACCGCATCGATCAGGGCCGACTCTGGCTGCTTCTGCTGGCCACGCTTCTGATCGCCCCGGTCGTCGCGCCTTGGCTGAGCCGCCTCTTTCTGGGCCGACGAGGCTGACCGAAAGGGTTGGGCGGCGGTCATCGCCAGCGCTTGGCCGGGCAAGGGTTTTTACGCATGCCGACCGGTCGATTACCATATCCGCCGGGTTGTACTCTTCATGGAATCGATGGCCATGTCCGACGGTTCGGCCGCCACAAAAACCTCCGGCCTCGATGACCTGCTGGCATGCGGTCGCGACATCGAGCCGCTGATGGATCGCATCCTGACGGAGCGTCCGCTTCCGTCCAATCTGCGTGAAGCGGCGCGTTACTCGCTTCTGGGTCCGGGCAAGCGACTCCGTCCGGCTCTGGTGCTGCTTTCGGCTCAGGCCGTGGGCGGGCGTTCTGAAGATGCGCGTTCGGCGGCGGTTGCCCTGGAGATGATCCACTGCTTCAGCCTGATTCACGATGATCTGCCGGCCATGGATGACGATGACCTTCGCCGAGGCCGTCCGACGTTGCATCGGCACGCCGGCGAAGCCATGGCCATCCTCGCCGGCGACCTGCTCAACACGTTGCCGTTCGAGCTGCTGGCTGGGGATCCGATCCTGAGCCGTCGCGGTCTGGCCGCATCCGCGGTCCGGGAACTGGCTGCTGCCACCGCGGAGATGATCGCCGGGCAGGTTTACGACACGCTGCCGCGGTTTCCCGAGGACATGGAACCTCTTGATCGCCTCCGCCTGATTCACCGCCACAAAACTGGAGCCCTGATCCGGGCAGCCTGCCGTCTGGGCGCGATCTGCGCGGACCCGGAAACGGACGGGCACCGCCGCGCCGCCAAACTCGAGGCGCTGACCGGCTACGGCGAAGCGATCGGGCTGATGTTCCAGATCGTCGATGACCTGCTGGATGTCACGGCGAGCACTGAGGATCTGGGCAAAAGCGCGGGCAAGGATCAGGCTCAGGGAAAACTGACTTACCCGGGCATCCTGGGCATCGAAGAAACGCGCCGCCATATAGAGCAACAAGCGACAAGTGCGATAGGCTTTCTTGCGCCTCTGGGGGACGCTGGCGAATCGCTGGCAAGGCTTGTCGAGGTTCTGGCGGATCGGCGCCGATAGACTTTCGGACCTTTTTTCCGCTAAGCTGGCTACAATCGAGAACTTCAGAACCTTGCCGCACACGAGTCCGTGAGAAGGATGGCCCGAACGCCCAGAGCGACTTTGCCCCGATTTGCGATTCATGCCCCGTTGGCGACCGAAGCCTTTGGGGAATCAGCCTGCATCGGATGAACCTGGAGAATCTTGAATCATGACACCGAACAGGCTTAGCGATTCCGAGCCCGATCCCCGCCCCCTGCTGGCCCACATCCGCAGTCCGCAGGATCTTAAAAGACTGTCCATTGAACAGTTGCCGGACCTAGCCGCCGAAATCCGCGAGGCGATCTGTCGGCAGGTCTCCCTGTCCGGGGGGCACCTGGCGCCGAATCTGGGTGTGGTCGAACTGACCATCGCGCTGCATTATGTGTTCGACTTCGCCACCGATCGCCTGCTGTTCGATGTCGGCCACCAGTGCTACCCGCACAAACTGCTGACGGGCCGTCAGGACCTGCTGCCCAAACTCCGCCAGGCCGGTGGCATGGCCGGGTTTCCCGAGCCCAGGGAGAGCCCCTACGACCTGTTCAGCGTCGGCCATGCGGGCACGGCGATCTCGACGGCGGTCGGAATGGCCAGGGCCGACCAGCTTCTGGGCCGCGTGGACCGACGCGTGGTATCGCTGGTCGGCGATGCCTCGATCGTCAACGGCGTGGCGATGGAGGGCCTGAACAATGCCGGCACGCTCAAGCGGCAGTTCCTGGTCGTCCTCAACGACAACGGAATGAGCATCGCCAAGCCCCAGGGCGGCATGGCGCAGTTCTTCGATCGCATTCGTGTCAGCCCGACCTACGAACGCTTCCGTCGTCACGCGCTGGACATCCTCAAGCGATTGCCCTACGGCGATGTGATGGAGGAGGCGTATCACCGCGGCGGCGAGATGATGAAGGCCGCGCTGCTGACCGGGCACATGTTCGAGCAGTTCGGCTTCGTCTGTGTGGGCCCGGTCGATGGCCACGATCTGCCAAGCCTGATCGACCTGCTCAATGAAGCCAGGGATTACGACCGCCCCTTGCTGCTTCACGTCAAGACGATCAAGGGCAAAGGCTTTGATTTCTCGGAAGGCGATGCGACCAAGTTCCACTCGCCCAAGCCATTCCGGGTTGAGGGCTGCCGGGTGGAGATCAAGGGATCCGGTCGGGCGTTCACCACCGCATTCGCCGATGCCATGATCGACATCATGGATCGCGACCCGAAGGTCTTCGCGGTAACCGCCGCCATGCCGGACGGAACCGGCGTCTCGAAACTGCTCGGCAAGTTTCCCGAGCGAAGCCTTGACACGGGCATCTGCGAGAGTCACGCCATGGACATGTGCGCGGGCATGGCCAAGAGCGGCATCAAGCCGTTTTTCGCGGTCTACTCGACCTTCGCCCAGCGGGCCCTGGACCAGGTGTTCCAGGAAATTTCACTCCAGGGACTTCCAGTTCGCGTCTGCATGGACCGGGCGGGGTTCGTCGGCGAGGATGGAGCGGTTCATCACGGCTTCATGGATATCGCCATGTTCCGCGTCTTTCCCAATGCCGTGCTCATGGCCGCGGCCGATGAGCCCAATCTCAAGCTGGCGCTGGAGTTCATGCGAAGCCATGACGCCGGCCCGACTTTTCTCCGATACCCACGCGAGAACGTCCCGGCCAAGCCTGTTCAGCAAAACCCCAAGCCCTATGAACTGGGCAAGGCCGCCCTCGTTCGCCCGGCTGCCTCACGATCCTGCAAGCTCGCCGTCCTCGCTTACGGAACCCAGGTCTACCCCGCGATCGAAGCGGTCGATCGTCTTGGTGATTCGGCAAGGGACATCGCGGTCTACGATGCGCGATTCGCCAAGCCGGTGGATGCCGAGTTGATCGCGCAACTGATCAGCGCCCGGACCTGGCTGCTGACGATCGAGGATCACTTGGTCACTGGCGGCTTTGGCGCATCGGTGCTCGAAGCGTGCAATCAGCGCGGCCTGCCGACCGACCGGATCGTCCGCCTGGGGATGCCCGAGCGCTGGTTCGCCGCCGACACGCGCGCCAATCAACTGGCCCAGGCCGGACTGGATCCCAAGGGAATCGAGCGCAGGCTCCGTGATGTGATCGATCTGATCGACGCTGAATCCTGTGAACCGGCGCCGGTGATCCACGTCACCACTTCGACGTGAGCAAGTCCTCCAGCGCGATCTCCTGGAGATCGGCCACAACTCGATCAGCCCCGTATTCCCGCAATTGCTCGCGGGAATACATGCCGGTCGTCACCGCGATGCTGCAACCTCGAATCGCCCTTGCCGCTTCAATATCGCGCGGGGTGTCGCCGATCACCACCGTTCGAATCGATCCATCGCCATCACAACCCACCAGCTCCCGGGCCGTGGCCAGCGCCCGATGCGCCAGCTCGTTGCGATCCAAACGACGATCGGCCAGGGATCTGACCGTGAAAACCGATGCATCCACTCCCGCCACGGAAAATTTCATTCGGGCCGCTTCGGGGTAATTGCCGCTGAGCAGCCCCGGAATCACGCCTCGTTCCCGCGACGCTGGAGCGGACAATCGATCAAGCAACGCATCGACACCCGGCAGGCGTCGCACCTGCCGGGCGGCCCGGGCATGCTCCAGTTCGGTGGCCAGTTCCTCAAGATAGAACCGCTTGTAGACCTGATGCGTCGCCTCATCCGTGGCCGCGCCATTGGCCGTGGCCAGCGCCTCGAACAGAAGCGGATCGGGCGTTCCCACCACAACACCCCGCCAGACCACCTCGCGGCCGAGCATTCGACGCCACGCCGACTTCATCGCCCGGCTGCCGGCACCGCCGGTCACCAGCAATGTGCCATCGATATCAAAGAGAACCAGCAGCGGCATGATCCGCTCCGCATGCGACGATCAATCGTCGGAGCGCACCAGCTCGATTCGGTAGAGCAGATCGGCATCCGGAGGGATGACATCGCGATACCCCACAGCGCCGAAGGCGAATGGGGCGGGAATGCGGGCCACGCGAATCTCGCCGGGCTTCATGCCCCGCATCGCGAGAAACAGCGATGGGACCGGCTCATTGGTGCCCATGAAAGTCAGCGAGCGCGGCGGTCCATCGTCGTAGCTCGAGAAGACCTTCTCTTCGTTCTCGGCCAGCTTGACGGTGATGTGAGCCTCGATCGACTGATCACGCCTGACCGCATCGCCGGCCCCTTCCCTTTCGATCTCATGAGTGATTCCTTCCTCCACGCGATGAATCGTCAGGCGATACTCGGCCGCCGCTTCGGAAGGAACCAACCCCAGAATCGCCCGCCGCCCGAGGGCAAGCCTCGGGTCAATCTTGAGCGTCAGCCGCTCGCCGGCTTGAACGCCCGGCAAGCCATCCTGAAGCCCCAAAAGCAGGCGTCCCGTGCCCAGGGCGAACACCACGGGCTGCTCACCACTTCGCGCGATCAGTTCGCCCCGCTCCTCAGACTTGAACGTCGCTTCAAAGGTGGCATGGACCAGGTCTCCAGGCTCAGCGCGGCGACCTTCACCGGCCTCTTCCACCGTCTTCCGCACACCAGGTGCCACTTCAAGAAGCTCAACTTCGTAGGTCAGCGTCGCCGTCCGCCCCATCGGCGGCGTCCAGAGACGGCGATCAACCTCCAGTCGCGGCGGAACCGTCAGCGTCCGTTTGCCGCCCGGTCGCATGTCCACGAAGGCCTTGTCCCAGTTGGCCAGACGATCGGCGGTGTTCAGCCGAAACTCGGCCGGTCGCTCGGCCTGACGGCTGTCGAACCGAACCGAACCATCCTCGCCCTTGACTCGATAGTGGGCGAGGATGAAGTCACCGGGCCGCGCCTGTTCGCCGCTTCCTTCTTCAACCTCTTCAATGCCCAGTTCCGGTGGCGGCCCATCATCGGCAGGCTCATCGTCCCGATCAGGCACGGGAAGGATGCCAAGGTCGGAAAGATCCATCGGCCTTCCCGGATCGAAATCATTGGCGGGCTCTTCGACATCGATATCGATCTGGGCCTGAACCATCATCCCAGCGCCGAACAGTAAACTGGCGGCGAGCAATCCAATACCGGCAAACTTCCACTTCATCAGAGCGATTCCTCAGGGTCCACAGGGGGTCTGTCATGACCGGTCCGCATCGGATTCACCTCAGCGGCGGCGGCATGAACGAGCCCTCTACTGTACCCGTTTTGGATGGCCGGGTTCGACAACTGAACGCACCCCCGCTTGATCGAGGCACGGGCAAGCGGGTGCGAGGTCGCCGTACAACGGAAGTTGAGCCGACACGATGGGGTGACCCGTGCCGATCATCCACTCTGTACCGGACCGGGCGAATCGCCGCGAGGCCTCAGGCCAGAGCGGTGAGGGCTGATGCGTTGGCCATGAGCGAACTCGTAGCGGGGCCGGCCGGTCTCCCCGTCTGGGTGGCCGAATCGGGCGAACGCCTGGGAGCCGCGACACGATGGATCGAGGATTGGGCCATGAAGAGCGTGATGCGGTCGGCCAGGGATTGGTGCATCTGGGCAACCTGCCGCTCAGGGAGCTCCATGACCAGGGCGATTTCGGTCAGGTTGAGATCCTCGTAGTAGTGGAGAATCAGGAGAAGCCGCTCCTGTTGGGTTAAACGGGTCTGGATGAACTGCTTGAGGTGGGGATGCTTGATGGACATGGAGACACTCCGTTAGATTTTCCAGCGACAGTTTCCACCTGCCGCGCAACACCGAGCCCCGGGCCTGACGCGGAAAGAATACGATCGAATACAACCCCTGTGAGAGGGGTGTTTTCCTCATTCGGATGATCTTGTCCGATCTAGGCCCCGCAGGCGGTGGTTCGGTCGGCGACACACCGTGCCACAAACGTGACTGAATTCCGTCATCCAAGAGGTGATGGACTTGCCAAAGTTGCTGGAAAATCAAACAAATTCATGCACTTTCGTCATCAACACCATGGCCACTTCCCCGAAGCACAACGCCCGATTCCGAGCCTTCCAGCGCCCGGACAGGGGGCCCGTCCGAACCGAAAAAATGCTCGATTTTTCCTTCCCCCGGATTTCCACAGAGTTTCCCCCCGCCCCTTGTCAGGAGTCTCCTTCCTGATCACCGGCAGCCTGTTCCGGATCCACCGATTCCTGGTCTTCTGAATCCTCAGGTGTCTTGGCCGGTTCCGGTTCCTCAGGCACGGGCAACTCATTCGGTTGGCTGTTGACCGAGCTGGCTCGATCATGGGATTTATCCGGCTGCCCGACAACCTGAATGATGACGATCGCCGCGACGGCCATCAGCGCCAGCAAGCCAAGGATGGCGAATCGCAATGTGCTGGGCTTACGGCCGCGCCGGGTCTTGCCTGGCAACTGACCATGGTGCTTGGCCACGCTGGCTAGCCGCTGCAGGTCGCCGCCGTCTTCGGCCGTGACCCGCACAAGTTCGGCCTCCGGCCGCGCAAGCCGGGAATCGATCTGCCGGCTGGTCGCAAGAACATCTCGAAGTCGTTCCGACAACTGATCCGCTCGTTGAAAACGCCGCGTCGGGTCGGCGTCCAAAGCGCGGCGGAGCGCCGGTTCCAACGCCACCGGTGCATTGCGACAATACTGGGCCAGCGGCGGCAGGTGGAGGCTGACGCCGATTCGTTCCACATCCTGGGCGCATCGGAGGTCGTAGGGAGGCTTTCCGGTCAGGGCATACCAGACCGTGCCCGCGAGACTGAACAAATCCGATTGCGGCGAATAAATCCCATCGGCGACTTCCGGCGCCATGAACATCGGGGTTCCAATGATCTTGTAGGGCAGATCGAAGGGATCGCGGGCGCTGCGAAATCGCACGAGACCGAAATCCGAAAGCTTCACATGGCCCCGTTCGGTCAACATCAGGTTCGCCGGCTTGAGATCGCGGTGCAACAGGTCTGAATCATGCGCGTAAGCCAGGGCGTCGGCCGCCTGGGCACCCAACTCACAGACACGCGTCCAGTGGAGTGGCCCGCTCCGCTCAACCAGATCGCCAAGGGTTCCATGCCGCAGATACTCAAGGGCGAAGAAAGAGAAACCATCACACTGGCCAATGTCGAATATCTGCACGATGTGCGGATGGACGAGCCTGGCGGCCGCCCGCGCTTCACGGAGAAACTGTTCCTGCCAGGTCTCGGGCGGCACACCTTCGGGCGGCGGTCGAAGTATCTTCAGCGCTACCCTGCGCCGGAGTGTGGTATCGAAAGCCAGCACGACTCCGGCCATCGCGCCGCTGCCCAGCACCGCCAGCAACTGATAACGACCAAGGGTCTTACCGACCAGCTTGGCCTCGTTCTCAAAAAACGGGCTCCGCGGCGAACCGGTCGGCTTGGCGGGTTGACCTTCTTGGCTGTTCATACTCGCTAATCGGCACCGGAGTGATTACGTAAGGATACCGCTCCACCCGGATTCGGCTCGCCACCGGCGATCCGGGCCAAGACAACACCGTTCCCCCTGCTGATCGGATGACGGGTTACGCCCACCGGTCCTCATCGCACCATACGTTCAATATCGAGGTCGATTCTCGTTTCGCCCACCCGTTCGCCAGGCCGGGGTTCGCCGATCGCCGCTTTCGGTCTGTTGCGCCGCCTGCTCCTCGGCCAATTCTCGGGCACGGGCAATATGGGCAAAGACCTGCGTATGCTCGGTCTCGACATCCGCTCGTCTGGCGGCCAGCACCATGCTGCAGAATTGCTCCGGGGTAATGTCGGCTCGAGCCAGCATGTCGATGAACTGTCGTTCATCCACACCCCGTTCAAGCATGGATAGCGGTACAAGGAGCCCCGGCGTCGAGCGGCCCATGGCTCCCCGGCCACCAACACTCAATACCACCAGTTGCATCCCCTCGCGTGGTGCGAACCACTCGCTGCCCGTTGTGACTCCACCGGTATCGATGCCCTTGACCACAAACCGCCCGGACCATTCGCGTTCGCGCTGGGCCTCGGCGAGCCGGAGACGATGTTCATAGGCGGCGTTGAGCCGGGCATCGATCTCCGCCGCCGGCATGCGACGTTGCTGCATGACACGTCGTTCTTCGGTCATGATCCTGCGAAGCTCCTGGGCGTCGATCACCTCGATCCGATCAATGATCATCTCATCAGGACCGACGATCTCCCGGACGCGCAGGGATCGAATGTGGCCATACTCACCCGGAGCGATGCGGGGCAGCATGTTGGCGGCCGCCTGGGCTTCCTCGGTGGACATGGTCGGCACGGGAACCTGTCGAACCATGATGCCGTCACGAACTTCGATCCTTCGTACGCTCTCGCGCCGAAGCTCGTTGGCGGTTCGGCCGTAACTGCTGGGCACGCCCGGGCGGAATTGGGGCAGGGCGTGGTATTGACCATCGAGGTAAATGACCCGTTCCGCGTAGCCGCGCCATGATCGTTCCCACAAATCGCGAACCTGCGCCGCCGAGAGCTCAGGCAGCTCGAGTTGGCCGACCGATTCTTCGCGACTGGCCCACCCTGGTACGGCAAGGCACGCCACGAGGGCAGCCACGAGAGTGACAGTTGTCAGAGTCCGTTTCACATGTTGATGGCGGCACATCGGATTCGCTCCGTGTTGGTCAGGCCTTCCCGCACCTTAAGCCTATCGCCTGCCGGCCCCGGGACAAGCCCTTGGTGGGTTTGCGCGGCGGAATCCGCCATCGCCTCGGCAACAGATCGCGATCGTTCCGGCCCATACCGCGATTCGGGAAAAGCTCGCGACCACGAGCCCGTGGCCATGAAAAAGGCCCGACGGTGCGGGGGGACACCAATCGGGCCGTGAGGGGGGGTGGTGTTGTGTGCGATGTCAGCCTCAACGGTCCGCCCAGCGGGTCGGAAGCCGGCACCTGCCTCGGTCAGCGGAATCTCTTCCACTACACCGAACGGCATAGTTATACCGCCACTTTAGCTTGAGTCAAATCGAACTAAGAAAATTCTCGCTCCCCGGCGAGCCAACCGGCCCAAGCCTGGCGTGCTCAGAGAAAGTAAGAAAGAGAAAGGTTAAACTCATCACCTTCGTTAAAGGGCCCGTCGTATTGGGGTATTGAAAGCAACAACTGCTTGTAACCAGCACAACCACAATCACTTGTGTTGATTGGCGAGATGTGGAAAACCTGTTCGGTGCCCTGCCGGTAACGCCTGGTGGGCACCTCAAACTGTGGCAGGGGGCGTGGGCAATGCTTCAGGCCGGGCTCGGCACGGATCGGTAATCAACCCTACCTGCCAGCAGCAGAAAGGATTTGCACCGCCAATCCAGAAAACTTCTGACAGGGGGCCTTTGGGAGGTCTGGCCGGCTGGAACCCGGATTCAGGTTTTCAGCGGATCGCCATGTCGTTATCATCACATCGCGTCTTGAGTTGTGAGACGTTCCAGGGCTGAATCCGGCCTGGTTTCGTTCGGCAAGGTCCCTTCTGGAGCACCCCCATGGCAGTTTATTCCATCGACAATCCCGCCCAGGAAACCGAATCGCGCAAAGGACAGATTCTACTTCTGGCCAACGGTGATCTCCGACTGAGTGCCAATCAGAACTGCTGGGCCGCGCAGCATGAAATGGAAAAGACACTGGCCGCGGCCATTGGGCGTGCCGGCGGCAGCCTGGTCAGGGCCCACCCCTACAAGGAGGGGGAGAAGCACGGATTCATTGGTTCGCAGAAAGAGGGCATGCAGGTTTTCTCAGGGATCGATCTCAAGGCGCCCCTGATCGTCGCCGAGGCGGTCTGGCAGTACTCCCATCACATCCTGCATGGTCTGCTCACCCACCGCGGGCCGATCCTGACCGTGGCCAACTGGTCGGGCACCTGGCCGGGGCTGGTGGGCATGCTGAATCTCAACGGCAGCCTGACCAAGGCCGGTGTCCGGTACTCAACGCTGTGGAGCGAGCAGTTTGACGACAGGCTGTTCAACGCCGGTCTTGCCCGTTGGCTCAAGAACGGATCGGTCAAACACAAGATCTCGCATGTGACGCCGCTGGACAAAGCCAAGGTTCCCGGCGGGGCGCGGAAGCTGGGCCAGAAGCTCGCCCGTGAACTTCAGACGAACAAAGCCATCATGGGCGTGTTCGATGAAGGATGCATGGGCATGTTCAATGCCATCATCCCCGATCACCTGCTCAACCCGACGGGTGTTTTCAAGGAGCGCTTGAGCCAGTCGGCGCTGTATTACGAAACGACGCAGGTTCGTGATGAAGATGCGCGGGCGGTTCGGACCTGGATGGAACAGAAAGGTTTGACCTTCCATACCGGCACGCGTCCGGAGGAAGACCTGACGGACGATCAGATTCTCCAACAGTGCAAGATGTACATCGCCGCGCTTCGCATCGCCGACGATTTTGGCTGTCACACCATCGGCATTCAGTATCAGCAGGGTCTCAAGGACCTGCTGCCGGCCTCGGACCTTGTCGAAGGCACGCTCAACAATGGCGACCGCCCGCCGGTCAAGAGTCGTGATGGCAAGCGTGTGCTTTACGCCGGCGAACCCTTGCCGCACTTCAATGAAGTCGATGAATGTGCCGGGCTTGACGGATTGATCACCTACCGCGTCCACAAGGCGCTGGGCCAGCCGTCGGAGAATACGCTTCACGATCTGCGCTGGGGCGATGAGGATCGTACCGGCACGGTCAAGGATTATGTCTGGGTGTTCCTCATTTCCGGCTCCGCGCCTCCGGCGCATTTCATCGGCGGCTGGAAGGGCGCTGATTCGATGCGGCAGCCTTACATGTATTTCCGGCTTGGTGGCGGCACGTTGCGCGGCATCAGCAAGCCGGGCGAGATCGTCTGGTCGCGGATTTATGTGGATGGCTCGGGCAAGCGAGGCAGCCGACTCAAGATGGATATCGGCCGCGCTGGGGTCGTGGAACTGCCCAGCGAGGAAACACAACGCCGATGGGAAGCCACCACCAGGCAGTGGCCCATCATGCATGCGGTGACCTACGGAATCTCACGGGACCAGATGATGGCCAAGCATCAGGCCAATCACATCCAGTGCGTCTATGCGACCGACGCGGCCGAGGCCGACAAGGCCCTGCTGACCAAGGCCGCCATGGCCGAAGCGCTGGGGATCGAAGTCAATCTGTGCGGAACCAGGAAGAACGGCAAGGCCTGGGGCTGATGCGCCCTGGTCAACTTCGTCGAGCGGGTCGAGATGCGCGGCTGCGCCCATGGTCGAAGCTGTCGCCGGCCTTTGGAAACCGCGGCCGCGGCGCCGGTGTCCGAGCCGCCGGTGTCCGAGCCGCCAAAGGGCGACCCGCGCTTCAGAGTCCTGATCACTTACAATCCCAGCCCTATGGCCAAGAGCAAACGCGCTGGGTCTGAATCCGGAGACGGCGGCCTGGCCGACCTGACCCCGGCGATGAGGCAGTACAAGCAGTTCAAGGATCTTCATCCTGAATGCGTGCTGTTCTTTCGGATGGGGGATTTCTATGAGATGTTCTTCGATGATGCCAAGCTCGCCCATCGCGTGCTCGGGGTGACATTGACCCAGCGCACCGAGGGGGTGCCCATGGCCGGCGTGCCTTATCACGCCGTCGAGGGTTATCTTCGCCGGATGATTCAGGCCGGGCATCGCGTGGCGGTGTGCGAGCAGGTCGAGGATGCGGCCAAGGCCAAGGGTGTGGTCAAGCGGGATGTCACGCGCGTCATCACCCCCGGTACGTTGACGGATGAATCGCTCTTGGAGGAAGGCCAGGCCAACCTGCTGGCCGCGGTGAGTTTCCTGGATGATGAGCAGCTCAGCCTCGCGTGGGTTGATCTTTCCACCGGCGAGTTGCTCGTGTCCCTCATGAGTGTGGAGGAAGCCGGCACAGAGTTGATGCGCATCGCGCCGCGAGAGGTTCTCTACGCCCAGACCGGCAACATCGATCCGCCGCCCCGGGTGGAGAAGCTGCTGAAGATGGTCAAGGCGGTCGGCACGCCGCGACCCGGCTGGGTGTTTCGAGCCAATGAAGCGCTGGAAACACTCAAGCTCCAGTACGGTGTGGCGATGATGGCGGGGTTCGGCTTTGCCGACGATGAGCCTTGCCTGGCACCGGCCGGGGTGCTGGTGCATTATCTTCTCGAAACCCAGCGCAGCCCTGAAGGCGGGCAACTCGGCCGGCTGAATCACCTTCAGCCGCCCCGCCGCTACCGGGCACGTGACCACCTGGTTATCGATTCGACTTCACTGCTGAGCCTGGAGATTGAGCGCACCGCGCGCGGCGGGCAACTCGAAGGCAGCCTGCTGGGTGTGTATCTGCAACCTTCCGTGCGGCCGCGCACGGCCATGGGCAAGCGCCTGTTGCGGCAATGGCTTTGTTTTCCCCTGATCGACCTGGAAGCGATCACGGTTCGCCAACGGGGTGTCGAGGTGCTGCTGCAAGACAGCGTGACGCGACAGAAGCTTCGCACCCTGCTCGAATCGATCCAGGACATTGAGCGGATCGCCGGGCGACTGGGTGTGGGGCGGGCAACGCCGCGGGACCTGGTGGCGCTGGGCCGTGGCAGCGCACAGGCCCGTTCGATGTTTGATCTGCTTGAGGGAACCGAGGCGCTTGAGCCCTGGACGGGCGAGCTCAAGGATGCGATTTCACCGCTCGAAGCATTGGCGCGAAAGCTTGAATCCATGTGTGTTTCATCACCGCCCAACCACCTGCGCGAGGGTGGGTTGATCCGTGATGATGTGGATGAACAGCTCAGCCGTGCGCGGCGACTTCAGACCGACAGCCATCGCATGCTGGCCGACTATCAGAAAGAGCTTGTCGAGCAGACCGGGATCGCCACGTTGAAGGTGGGATTCAACCGGGTCTTCGGCTATTACCTGGAAGTGACCGCCGCGCACGCGGCCAAGGCGGACCCGGATTGGAGCCGAGTGCAGACGCTCAAGAACGCCGAGCGCTACACCACGCCGGAGCTGAAGAAGTTTCAGGCCGATGTTCTAAACGCCCAGCAGCGGGCCATCGAACGCGAGCAGGAGCTGTTCACCGAACTGTGTGCCGCGGCTTGCGAACTGATCCCCCAGTTGCAGCGGTTCAGCCGCATGGCCGCGGCGTTGGATGTGCTGGCCTGTTTCGCCCAGCTCGCGGCCGAGGCTCGGTATGTCCGGCCCCTGATGGTTCAGGAGCCGGTGCTGCATATCCAGGGTGGTCGGCATCCCGTCCTGGACCAGTTGCTCGGCGATCGTTTCGTGGCCAACGATCTGGCGCTGGGTGATGTCCGGCCCTGGGCCGAGAGCGATGAAGAATCATCAACCGACGCCGCGGGTGCCTCACCCTCGGCAGCGAGTTTGGCGCTGATCACGGGGCCGAACATGGCTGGCAAGAGCACCTACATCCGCCAGGCCGCACTGCTTGCGCTTTTGGCCCATACCGGATCGTTCATTCCCGCCAGCAAAGCGGTCGTCGGCATGGTGGACCGCATCTTCACACGCATCGGTGCCAGCGATGAACTGCATGCCGGACAGTCCACATTCATGGTCGAGATGATCGAGACGGCCAACCTGTGCCATCATGCCGGTGAGCGCAGCCTTGTGATTCTGGATGAGATCGGGCGCGGCACCAGTACGCTGGATGGCCTTTCGCTGGCGTGGGCGATCGCTGATTATCTTGCCCAGCGCGGCTGCCGCACCCTGTTTGCCACGCACTATCACGAGATCACGCAACTGAACGAAAGCCACGCCAATGTCGCCAATCTTCACGTGGCGGTGCGCGAGTGGGAAGGCAAGATCGTCTTCCTGCACCAGATTCGGCCCGGAGCGACCAATCGAAGCTACGGCATCCACGTCGCGCGTCTTGCCGGCTTGCCGGTGGGGATCGTGGACCGCGCCGATGCGTTGCTGGAAGAGCTTGAGGAATCGCACCATGCCCAGCACGTCGGGGCGAAGTCCAAAACCCCGGCCGGAGGAGGCCGGGCCGGCTCACGGCAGCTTTCCCTCTTCACCGAGTTCATGGAACACCCGGTCGTGGAGCGGTTGCGCAAGACGAATCTTGATGCGCTAAGCCCTGTGGCCGCGTTCGATCTGCTCCGCGAGCTGATTCGATCGGTCGAGGATCGGTGATCGCAGGCGTGCGGGACGATCCTGGTGTGACCGCCGCGCTCGCCTCGAACGCGGTTCAGGAACGTGCATCCCGAACAATCTTGCGGAACCGGCCGGCGAGTTCGGTCAGTTCACCCCACTGGCTCGACTCGATCAACGACTTCTTGACCAGGGAAGAGCCAACGCCAAGACAGACGGCCCCGGCCTTGAGCCATGATTCGGCCGTGTTCAGGTCGACACCGCCGGTGGGGGTGAGCTTGAGCTGGGGCATGGGCGCAAGCAAGTCCTTGAAATACTGCGGGCCGAAATGGTTGGCTGGGAATACCTTGACGACATCAGCGCCGGCCTCGAAGGCGGTGATGATCTCGGTGGGTGTCAGGCCTCCGGGAACGCAGGCCCGGTCGTAACGGTGGGCCATGCGGATGACATCGAGATTCAGCACCGGGCTGACCACGAACGCAGCGCCGGCCAGGATCGCCAGTCGAGCGGTCTCGGCATCCAGAACACTGCCCACTCCGACCAGCACCTTGTCGCCCAGTTCGTGGGAGGCCTGCCGGATCGCTTCAATGGCGCCGGGCGTGGTCATGGTGATTTCCGCGACATCCACGCCACCTTCAGCCAGCGCGCGGCAGATATCCAGCAATTGATCGGGCGAGTCGGCTCGAATCACGGCGACGATGCCGGTCTCCCGCATCCGACTGAGGGTTTCCAGGCGTCCGGTCGGCTTCATTAAGGGTTTCCTTGTTCAAGCAGGTGTTTGGCTGGGCGTTGTCTGGTGTTGTCCGGGATCGACCATCGCAAGCGTGGTTCAATATACAACAGGTCGGTTTCGGCACGTGCCTTGATCAGAGGTGGGATCGCGCCTTTCCGTCGAGCAATTCGATCACCGTTTCGAGGAGGGAAAGCGGACGCTCGGCCACACTCTGCAAGTAAACGGCCAGCAGTTTGGCAGCGCGGGCCAGGTCGGCTGGCCCGATGTTCGAGCCCGGGGTGATGGGCTCGTACCCTTCGGCCAGTTGAGCCAGAATCTCGATCGTCGCCCGTCGAACGGGCCACGGGCCGCGAAGGTCCAGGCCCCGCCCCGCTCGTGGGGCGGGCCGTCCGTCAGGTGGAATCGCCGATGCCGTGCCTCGCTGACCGTCCAGCCAGTATCGCTGGTCCGGCCCGTCGTTTCGATCGAGCGTCACCGACGGCGCCAGGCCGGACTCAAGGGCCACGCCCCACTGCAATTTCAACAGGGCGGATGGAAGGGCATCGGCAGTGCCCATCGCATCCAGCGCGTCTTCGAGAAGATCGAACGCGCCCGGATGAGGCTGGTGCTCCGGGAAGAACGCCAGGGCGATCTGCGCGGCGAACATGCCGGCATGGTGAAGATCGAGGTTGTCCCGAAACCAGGGGCGCGGCTTGTGAAGGTCCCATTCGACGATGCCGGCCAGATCAATCGGATTCTTGATGTTGGCGGTGACCTGTCCGCTGGTCAGCAGCTCCAACCCACCGGAGAACCGCCCGATCGCCGACGGGCTGAACCGCCGCGAGCCCTTGGCGACTCCACGGAAGAGCCCATGATCACGGGTGAACACGGCGACGATCTGGCTGGTTTCGGACCAGTCGATCAGGCGGAGGCATATCGCCGGCTCACGGATGCGGGGCATGCCCACATCGTACCGATCCATGCCGACAACACACCACCCGCGCTCGGCCGCTCTCGGACTGTCAGCAGGCCGGGTCGTGTTATCCTTGGGCCGTCGCGTGGAGTTCAACGGGAATGAGAAGGAACCAACAGATGCTCAAAGTACAGATTCGACGCCTGCCGGGTCAGGAGGATGTCCCCCTTCCCGCCTACCAGTCGGAGCATGCTTCGGGCATGGACCTGTACGCAGCGCTGGACGCCGAGCGCACGATCCAGCCGGGCGCGATCGAGCTGATCCCGTGCGGTTTTTCCATGGCGGTTCCCGAGGGCCATGAGGCGCAGGT
Organism: Phycisphaeraceae bacterium; assembly: GCA_020831765.1. GTDB lineage: Bacteria > Planctomycetota > Phycisphaerae > Phycisphaerales > Phycisphaeraceae > JAFIFY01. The sequence goes on from JAFIFY010000047.1 coordinate 45,094, forward strand.
GCGGCCGCGCTCCGGCCTGGCGACCCGGCACGGCATCAGCATGCCCAACACCCCGGGCACCATCGACGCCGACTATCGCGGGCAGGTCATGGTGCCGCTGATCAATCATGGAACCGAGCCGTTCGCGGTTTCGCGCGGCATGCGCATCGCCCAGATGGTCATTCTCCCCGTACCGAAAGTGCAATGGCAGGAGGTGGCGGAACTGCCCGAGACCACGCGGGGCGAAGGTGGATTCGGGCATACGGGCCACTGATCGGCGGGCATCGCCAAGGATCAGTCAGGAAGGATCAGTCGGGAAGGGTCAGGGAATCAGCAGGATGTCATCATCATGGGCCGGAGTTTCGCGGAACGTGCGGAACTCCTCGCGCCCCTCGGGCAGCCAGATGTTGTCGCCCGACTCCGTCACCGGCTCGCGCATCCAGTTGACTCGCCCATCGGCATGCAGCGCGTTCTGTCCCACCCAGTTGTGCATGGCGGTGGCCGACTGAATGCCGCGGTCCCGCAGAAAGACCACCACCTGGCCCTGGCCGAATCCCAGAAGCGGGTTCTTGTCCGCCAGCACGATGGTGCGTGGACGATCTTCGAGACGCTGAGGCTCGGGCGTGAACTGAGATTGGTAGCTGTAAGAAATCGAGCCGAGGTTGGGATAGTCCCAGGCATCTTCGGGCAGACTTCTCATGGCAAAGGGATTGCCCGGGCAGGCCAGCACATCGGCGAAGAGGTGGGCGGTTTGAATGCCCAGCACCAGGTTGGCCGAATTGGAGCGCACTCGACCTTCTCGATCGGGTCCGGAGCCAACCTTGGCCCATTGATCGCCGGGCTCGGCCTGGTGCCTGGGCAGCAGGCCGGCAAAGTCCATGGCATATCGGCTCAGGCCGACGCCAGCGGCCGCCAGGTGGCTTGAACAGGCGATACGACGCGCATCCTGGCGCGCTTGTGAAAGCAGCGGCCAGACCAGTGAGAGGCTGATCAGCAAGACGGCGGCGACGCCGATCAACTCATTCCATCGGAAGGCAATGCCCGACTCCGAAGCATCGGGGCCTGGCTGAATCTGGCCAACCACCCATTCGACCTGCCGTTGACGCTCAACGCCCGCCAGCGTCCGTTCGATCAACTCATCCGAAGGCTCTTCAACCGGGAGCGTTTCGATCAGGCCCAGCCACGCCTCGGCGGCCTTCAGGCGCTGTCCATCCAACCATTCCGGTGGCTGTCCACCTTCAAGTCGGGCCAGAAGCAGCGCATCAATGGCTTGAGCATCCAGGGGATGAAGCAGGGAAGCGTCTTCGATAGCTTCCGAAGCTGGGGATTCCGAAGGTCGCGGAGCCCTGGGCGTTTTCCCGCCTTGCGGGGGTGTCGAGTTTTCAAAATCGGGACGATCTGCCATGCTCGATCCTTGCTGGGACAAACGGCTTTCGACCCGGCGGCGGATTGCGGGTCCGGTGTTTTACGCCTCGGGATCGTCCCCGGTTCGATCTTTCCACATCTGGGCGAACGTGGCCACCGCAGCGTGGAGTCTGCTTTTGACGGTTCCAAGGGGAATCTGAATGATCTCGGAGATCTCCTTGTACGCCAGACGCTGGAAGTAAGCCAAAACGAGCACTTCGCGAAGGTGATCGGGCAGCGAATCCACCACCTTCCGTACCTGTTGTCGCTGTTCTTCCGATTCCACCTGCCCGGACGGTTCGGTCTCCGGCGCGGGCATGAGGTCGATGAACGCGGTCTGTCCATCGCCATCGTTGCCTGACGATGAACCGGGCAGCGGAGCCGAGTGGCTGTGCTGCGTCGTGCGGTTTCTACGCAGCCAGTCCCGGGCCTTGTTCGCTGAAATGGTGAAAAGCCACGGTTTGAAGCGTCGCGAGGTGTCGAACGTGGCGATGGCGTTATGGACCTGGAGAAAAGATTCCTGGAAGACATCCTCCGCCGCGGCTCGATTGGCCACGAACCGAACGAGAAAATGGAACAACTCGCGCCGATACCGCTCGACGAGCACGGTAAAAGCCTCGGCCCGGCCGGCCCGGTACGCTTCCACCAGCGCCTCATCGGAGAGCTTCGTCAGGGAGTTGCCATCATCCTGAGCCATCGAAACCCATCGTAACCGATTGGCTGCCGACGGCTTGGGTCAGGTTGGCGGCCCGTGTCGGTGTTCCCGGCCTCGATTCGGCGCGCGATGCGCCGGCCGTCTGGCGCGATTGGATCATCGGGGCAAGCAGGATCATCGCCCATCAGCCTTGAGACTTTGTCAGCGTGATCGGGCCCGTGATTCACCCCACGCGCACACCCTCGATGTCCAGAAGCCGGCGCTTCCATGCGTTGCCGGCCGAGAACCCGCCCAGTGCCATCTGGCTGCCCAGAATCCGATGACAGGGAATGACCACGGGGATCGGGTTAGCGCCGCAGGCCTGGCCCACAGCGCGAGCGGCGCCGGGTTCGTCGAGCTGTTCGGCGATCTGCCCATAGGTCCGTGTCTGGCCATAGGGAATCTGGGAAAGCGCATCCCAGACACGCAACTGAAAATCGGTGCCCGACGGGTCGATCGGCAGGCGAAAAATCCGGCGGCGGCCTTCGAAGTATTCGCTGAGCTGCTTGATCGCCTTGTAGCTGATCTCTTGAATCTCCGGTGAGACCCGCTGATATCCGCCACAGGGCGCGACATCCTCGTCCATCGGAAGCTGGATGCTTCGGATTCCTTTATCCGAAATCTCGACCATCACCGGCCCGTGGCGGGTCGGAACAGCGAACTTGCAGGCGAGTTCGGACGCTTGAAGGGTATTGGGAGCCATGGTTTATCCTTTTCTGTCGTCGGCGGGCGGCGGCGTGCTGGTTGGAATAAGAATATTCGTAGTGTAGACCAAATCAAGCAGTTTTGTTTTCAACTCAGTCATATTTTTGTTAGTTTTCACGCAATTCCGTCAACTTGGGCGGTTGGTGCGAATTTTGACGGCAGCCCACTCCCCATTCGCCCGCGAAAACGGCATTCCGGTGTGCGTTTTCGTGTCCCCTTGGCGGTAGACGATGCAACCCTCGTGCCGCAGCCCACAGAAAGTCAACCTTCCGGCACCACGCGCTGGGGGCTCGGTCGTCCGACAGTGTGGGTTGCCGCGCGCCCCGGCAGGGGTTTGCCCCCCGATTCCTGGAGGTAAGATGCAGTTGGGCATTGTTTTATGATCCCGCTACCGGGCCGGGTCACCCAGGCCCGGGCATGATTCAAGCCCCCACCGGGGCAACGCTTGCCCGATCAAACCTGAGGCTCGACTTTCGACTTCAGTCGGCGGCGATGCCGATGAACCCACCATAAAGTCAGCAGAGGAGTCTTTGTGCGCGCAATTCACTTTGATGGCCGTAACGCGACCCTTCGCCGCGACCTGCCCGATCCTGAACCGCAGACGGGTGAAGCCCTGATCAGGCCGCTGCGGATGGGCGTCTGCTCCACGGACCTGGAAATCTGCCGCGGTTACATGGGATTTACCGGCGTTCTGGGGCACGAGTTCGTGGGAATCGTCGAGGAGGTCAACGAACGCCGCAAGTCTCCGCTGGTCGGTAAGCGTGTCGTCGGGCGGATCAATTGTGTCTGCCGGAAGTGCGACATGTGTCGCGGCGGCCTGCCCGAGCATTGCCGCGCCCGAACCGTGCTGGGGATCAGTGAGCGCGATGGCGTCTTCGCCGATCTGTTCACCCTGCCGGCCATCAACCTTCTGGAAGTACCGGCGGGCATCGATGATGATTCGGCGGTGTTCGCCGAACCCCTGGCCGCCGCTTGTCAGATTCCCTTGCAGCTTCGTATCGAGGGCCGGCCGTTTGTCACGGTATTGGGGGATGGACGGCTGGGTATGTTGTGCGCCCAGGTGATGTCGAGGCTCAATGCCACGGTGCGGGTGGTGGGCAAACATCCGGAGAAGCTGGCACTCTGCGAGAAGTGGGGCATCAAGCATCGCCTGCTTGATGAAGTCGGCCTTCGGCAGGATCAGGACATCGTGGTGGATTGCACCGGCTCGGCGGGCGGCCTTCAAACCGCGATGGGCATGGTGCGGCCGCGCGGCCGAATCGTGCTGAAAACAACGGTAGCGCCGTCCACTGCCGCGCCAAGAGCCCAAGCCCTCGGTCAGCGCGGCAAAACGAAGCCCGACCAGCCGGCCCAGTCAGTTCCGATCGATCTTTCGCCCCTGGTCATCAACGAAATTCAACTGATCGGCAGCCGCTGCGGACCGTTTCCCGACGCCCTGGCGGCGATGGCCGCCGGACAGGTGGATGTGGTCAGCCTGATCTCCCGACGAATGAGGCTCAGCGACGGTGTCGAGGCGCTTCGCGAAGCCGATAAGCCTGGAGTCATCAAGGTGCTCATCGAGCCGTGATGCGCTCGGGCAACACTCTGGGCCCGGGCTCCCGACCAGAAAGCCTGGTCAACAACGGATTTGCTAAGCTGACGAGCCGTTCGTGAATCCATGATCACCGACGGGTTGGATATCGCCATGATCTACATGCTCAAGCAGAAAATCTTCTCGCTGGCCACTCGCTTTGTCATCAAGGATGGGAATGAGCAGGATGCCTTCTATGTTGAAGGCAAGATATTCAGTTGGGGCAACAAGCTTTCGGTGACGGATGTAAGCGGGCGGGAGGTTGCGTTCATCGCGCAACGGCTCATGTCCTGGCGGCCGCGCTATGAAATCCAGCGGGATGGCCAGGTCATCGCGACCGTGATTCGCGAGTTCACGTTCTTCAAGGCTCGGTACTCCATCGAGGTGCCCGGTTCGGACCATTATGCGATTCAGGGCGACATCTGGAGCCACGAGTACGTGATCAATCACAATCATCAGCTCGCCGCGAGCGTCTCCAAACGATTCTGGTCCTGGTCGGATACCTATGGCATCGAGATTCAACCCGGCGAGGATGATGTGCTCATTCTCTGCGCGGCGGTGGTGATCGATCTGGTGTGCCATTGCAATCGGAAGTCCTCGTGATTTGCCGCGGTTTCTCCGGCTTGGCCATCCTCCTGGCCGGAGCCCCCGCTCCACGGCATGAGATGATGGCGTGATCGAGTTCGGCTCATGGCGAATGATGCTCTTGATTTTCGGGATGTTCGGGCAGGTTGCCTACCTGGCCGACGTGCTCAGGCCGCACCTGCCCGGCTGGGCGGCGGTCAGTATCTTCATGGTGCCGATCATCCTGATCGTGGCGTTTCAACCCGATGATCACGTTACTCGACTGAGATGGGTTCGCATCGCGCACACGGTGGCCGCGCTCTGGTATGGCCTGGTCGCGGTCGGGGTTGAATTGGCCTCGGCGCTGGGCCACGTTCCTGATGGCGCGCTGTTCTTCCGAATCTTGATGCACACAGGCTGGTTGCCGCTTGTGGCGGTGCTTCGCCAGCGGCTCAGCGGCCCGGAATCGAGCTGACGCATCCAGCGCGTTGGATTGGCCGGTTCATCGAGGCGTCAGCTCCCGCGTGGAGGCGGCGATCCGGTTCACCGCTTCCCGACTCATCGGAGCGGGTCGGAGTTGGGCTTCGGCCCAGGGATGGATATTGATGCCGCGCTGTTCCGCCGGCCCCCGGTCGCGATGGCCGGGCGGCAAGAGGCTCTGGGCCTGATCGACATCGTGAAGCGGAACGAACTGCGTATAGCTCTGACCCGGTTGGGAGAGAATGGTGTTCTGGTCGAAGGCCCGAAGGCGGGGAATGGCAAGATCGCCGCGCTCCTCCAGCGAGCCGAAGCCGGCCAGGTTATCGAACCAGCCCATGATCCGGGGGTGACCGGGCGCTCTGATCCCCGGGTCGCCTCGGCCGCGCGCTGGCGCTTCCCCCCTGCCTTCGCCCGCTTGCCTCGTACGCCGCCAGCATTCGGTCAGAACCTGCTCGATGTAGGCGATCTCATCTCGATCAAGCCGCGCGGCCGGGTTTTCCTCGATACGCTTGATGGCGTGCCGAAGCCAGAGCGACAGGCCGCCCTGCCCCCCGCCCCATCTTGCCGCCAGTGGTGTTTGTGGTGGGCGGAACATGAGATTGATCTCCGCGGCGAATTGCGCGTGGGGCTGGCGAAGATCACTCCGGGCCCCTGCCCGATACCAGGCGTCCAGCGCGCGCAAGGCGCGCGATGCATCGGGGTTGAATTCATGTTCCATCCGATCGCGAAGATGAATCGCCAGACGGACGAAATCCCTTCGGGCCGGATTGACCGTGTCCCAGTGAATGTCCAGAACCTGCTCGGGCGTGAACTCTTCGCGGGCGCTGAGCAGCTCGTAGAGTCGCCACGATCGCAGGGTGTGTCCGCCACCGCCTCGGGATCGCAGGAGCGGATGATCGGGGGCGAACGCCCGATGGTTGGCCGAAGCGATCCAGCCGCGCTTGGGGTTGATGACGAATGGCAGTAGCTCATGGGGAATGAAGCCGTGCCAATCCATGGCGCTTTGACTGCCATCCGCCGCCATGGCGCCGAAGTGCTCATCCTTGGCGGATCGAAGCGGGAATCTCGCCGCCAACCAGAAGCCGATATTGCCCTGGCGATCGCCGGCCACCACGTTCATGCTCGGGAAACGCCAGCCGGCGACCGCTTTGCCGAAGGATTCGAGATCAGCAGCGCGCATCATCGCGAAAGATGCGGTCAGCGTCTCATGGTCCAGCGGGTGGACCGGCACGCGACGAAGGGCCACCTCCGGATCGCCGGGCGCGGCAAAAGCGATCAGTGTCACCACGGGGCCGAATCGTGTGATTTGAACCGGAAGCTCGATGTCGCGACCGCCGCGAACCTTGATCGTCTCCACGATCGTCTCAAATGGCTCCCAGCGACCATCCACACGGTAAACATCGGGTCGATCCGGGTCGGTGTCGAGTCGGAACAAGTCAGCCTGGTCAGCGCCCAACGCGGTGGCACCCCAGGCGACATCGCGATTCCAGCCAATGAGAAGATTGGCAGCGCCCGGCACGCCGATGCCGCGACAGGCGAATGTCCGGCCTTGAATATGGAACTCATACCAGATCGATGGATTGCGGATCGGCGTCTGCGGATCGGAAACCAGCACAGCGGAGCCGGTCGTGGTTTTCTCTCGCCCGACCACCCATGTGTGACTGAAGCGTGGCGAGGCTTCGGGGTTGTTCGCGCCTTCGCCGGCGTCTGGCTGGTCGGGGACGACAAGGCCGTGCTGACGTGCGAAATCATGGACACGCTTGAGCCAGGCTTCGTCGATGTCTTCAAGCTGAACCACAGCGGAAGCTCGATCATCGAGCATGCCCGCGGGAAGCGGGTTGGGGTCTTGAGCTTCCGCCCGCCGCGCGGCATCCTGGTGACGGTTTCGCCAGGAGATCAGGTCGCGGGTGCCGTCGGTGGCGAAATACTGGCCAATGTGCCAAGCGCTCAGGATGCAGTGCTCGGGCTTCCATGTCGCCGGCTCCATGCCCAGTTGGTCGAACAGGGGATGGAGTCGATCGGCGTTCGCGGCGAAATAATCATTCACTCCGCGACAGAAAGCATCCAGCAGGGCGAGTGTTTCCGGCTCCAGCTTCGTCACCACCTCCCGGGCAGCACGAGTGAAGCCGAAATGTCGCATCATTCGGTCATGCTCGATGGTGCTCCGGTTGCGCGCGGCAAATCGCCGGTCGCCGAAAACCTCGGCCATCCGGCCCTCGATCATCAGGAGGTTGAAGTTCATCTGAAAGCCGCGATCCTCGGCCATCGCATACCCCAGACCGTACATTGCCCCCTCATCGGTTGTGGCGAAGATGTGTGCCATGCCCCACCGGTCGCGGACCAGTTCGATTCGCCCCCAATCCACCGCCTCGGCCGGTTCCGGCGCGGCATGGGCGGGCATCGTGAACGCGATCAGCGCCAACAGGCTCAATACCGCAAGGAAACAGCGACCCATTCCACGTTCGGTTCGACTCACGGCCAAGCTCCTTTTCGCGTTGAGCTGTTACCTCAGGCGCCTCGGTCGCCGTGCGGCCCGCACAGGGGCTGGTCGCGGCCGTTGGCCTTGCCTGCGCCGGGCACCAGACCGATCGGGCATCGTTGAAACGAAAATAAACCGCGGATCAGGCCATGATTGCGTGGAATCTCAAGCTTTGCGATGCTGCGCGAAACCTGAATCGGTGGCAACCTGGTCTCTGTTCGGCCGCCCAGCGGGCCCCACTGTGCCAAGCAGCGATAGCGCTGCGTTTACATGTTACGATACGCCGCTTGCCACTGCGTCCCCCGAATTTGGATATCCAGCCCGGCAGCCGGCACCAGGATCGGGGGCCGGGGGCGTCGCCCGTGAAACAGACAAGCGAATCTTCAGTAAGCGGAGGTTGAACCATGAGCCCTGCCGTTGATGCCCGTATCACGCTCCAGACCCCATTGGGTGATCGAGTCGCCTGGGACCCCCATGCCCTCGAAGCGCCTTTGGGCATCAAGATCAATCGACTGCCGTATTCGATTCGCATTCTTCTGGAGGCGGCGTTGCGGCGGCGTGATGGTTATGTCGTCACCGACGAGCACATCGCGATCCTGGCCGGTTACGACGCCAAGGCCGTCGGCGAGAATGAGATTCCCTTCACGCCCGGCCGCGTGGTGCTTCAGGACTTCACCGGTGTGCCCGCGGTGGTCGACCTGGCCGCGATGCGCGCGGCGATGCATCGCATGACCAGCGACCCGGCCAAAGTGGCCCGCGTCAACCCCTTGGTCCCGTGCGACCTGGTGATCGACCACTCCGTGCAGGTGGACGCATTCGCCAGCGGCATGGCGCTGACGATCAACAGCCAGCGGGAATTCGAGCGCAATACGGAGCGATATCAGTTCCTCAAGTGGGGCCGACAGGCTTTTGACAATTTCCGTGTGGTACCGCCGGCCACGGGCATCGTTCACCAGGTCAATCTTGAATACCTGGCCAAGGTGGTCTGGGAAGGTGAACAGGACGGCCAGAAGGTGCTCTTTCCCGACAGCCTTGTCGGTACGGACAGTCACACGACCATGATCAACGGCCTTGGCGTTCTGGGCTGGGGTGTCGGCGGGATCGAAGCCGAAGCGGTCATGCTCGGGCAACCGATCTACATGCTGGTGCCTGAGGTGGTTGGTTTCCGCCTGACCGGCAAACTGCCCGAGGGCGCGACGGCCACGGACCTGGTGCTCAAGGTGACACAGATGCTCCGGGCGCACGGTGTGGTCGGCAAGTTCGTTGAGTTCCACGGTCCGGGCCTGGCCGCCATGCCCCTGGCCAATCGCGCCACCATCGCCAACATGGCGCCGGAATACGGTGCCACCATGGGCTTTTTCCCCGTTGATAAGCAAACCCTTGCCTACCTGCGTCTGACCGGTCGCGATGAGAAGTTGATCGAAACGGTCGAGACCTACTGCCGCAAGGTCGGCCTGTGGCGCAATGAAGATGACCAGATCATTTACAGCGATGAACTGGAACTTGATATGAGCACGGTGGCGCCGGCCATGGCCGGGCCACGCCGACCGCAGGATCGGGTTGAACTGACGGAATCACGCGACAGGTGGCTCAAGGAACTGGCCGCGGGGTTCGGCAAGCCCAAAGCCGCCGAAGCGGCCCTCAAACCCGTTTCACGTGAAACATCGGTTGCGACGCTCGATCCGGATGTGGAAGGCGTCGAAACCGAAATGGCCGGCCGGAAGTTCAATCTGCGCCATGGCGATGTGGTGATCGCCGCGATCACCAGTTGCACCAACACGAGCAACCCCGAGGTGATGCTTGCCGCCGGCCTGGTCGCGCGCAAGGCGCGGAAGCTGGGATTGACTTCAAGGCCGTGGGTCAAGACCTCCCTCGCTCCCGGTTCAAAGGTGGTGACCGAGTACTACCGCAAGTCCGGGCTTGAGGAAGACCTCGATGCCCTGGGCTTTAACACCGTTGGCTATGGCTGCACCACGTGCATCGGCAACTCCGGCCCGCTCCCGGATGAGATCGCCCACGCTGTCGAAGAAGGCGATCTGGTGGTCTGTTCGGTATTGTCCGGGAATCGGAACTTTGAAGGCCGCGTCAATCCGCATGTGCGGGCCAACTACCTGGCCAGTCCGCCGTTGGTCGTCGCCTACGCGATCGCCGGGACGATGAATATCGACCTTACAAAAGATCCCGTCGGGAGTGACCGTGATGGGCGGTCGGTCATGCTCAAGGACATCTGGCCGACACAGAAGGAAGTGGCCGATCTGATCAACAGCTCCATCGGCCGGGAACAGTTCGAGGAGCAGTACGCCTCGGTATTCGAGGGAAGTCAGGAATGGCGCGATATCTCGACATCGACGGGTAAATTGTTCGAATGGGATGAGCGCAGCACCTACATCCAGGAGCCCCCGTTTTTCGGTGACCTTTCGCCCGAGCCGTCGCCCATCGAGCCGATCTCGGGGGCACGGTGCCTGGCGGTGCTTGGCGACAGTGTGACCACCGACCACATCAGCCCGGCCGGAGCGATCAAGAAAGACAGCCCGGCCGGCAAGTTCCTGATCGAGCGCGGCGTGTCGGTCGCCATGTTCAACAGTTACGGCTCGCGTCGCGGTAATGATCGCGTGATGACGCGCGGCACCTTCGCCAATATCCGTGTTCGCAATCAACTCGCGCCCGGCACCGAAGGCGGCGTGACCACGTATCTCGGGCCGGACTATTCCGGCAAACCCGCCGAACTGGTCAGCCCGCTCAAGACCGGTGAGGTAACTTCGATCTTCGAGGCTTCGGTGGCATATCGCGATCAGAACACCCCGTTGGTGGTGCTGGCCGGTAAGGACTATGGCATGGGTTCCAGCCGTGACTGGGCGGCCAAGGGAACCTTCCTGCTGGGTGTCAAGGCCGTGATCGCCGAGAGCTTCGAGCGTATCCATCGCTCCAACCTCGTGGGCATGGGTGTATTGCCCTTATGCTTCGAGCCGGGCCAGAGCGCTTCGGTGCTCGGCCTGACGGGGCACGAAACCTTTGAGATTCCGCTTGATGCCGGGCTCAAGCCCCGAGTGGGCATCACGGTTCGAGCCACGCGCCCCGATGGCGAGGTGGTCACCTTCAACACCATCTGCCGGATCGATACACCGGTGGAAGTCGATTACTACCGGAACGGGGGAATTCTTCACACGGTGTTGCGGCGGATGGCCGCGCAATAGGCGATGCCTGGAATCGGCGACAATGAACACTCGATGGATACGCTCTGGTCATGCTCGAACGAATTGAACAACTTGAACAGGAAGCGGAGTCGGCGCTGGCCAAGGTCAGCGCGTCCGAGGAACTGGAAGCGTTCCGAGTGCGTTACCTCGGCCCCAAGGGCGCAATCAAGGGTTTGATGGGTCTGCTCAAGGATGTTCCACGCGAACAGAAGCCGGCGTTCGGCCAGAAGGCCAACGGACTTCGACAAAAGCTCGAGTCGGCGTTGGAAGAGCGGCGACAGGCCCTGGGCGGCGGTTCGGCCTCCCGAGGCGAGGCTTCGGGCAAGGGGCGGCGCGGGCCGATGATCGACATCACCGAGCCGGGCATCCCCGCCGGGCTGGGGCGTCGCCACATCATCACGCGGACGATCAATGATCTTCTGGAGGTGTTCGGGCGGATGGGCTTTGATGTCGCCACCGGGCCGGAGGTTGAGGATGAGTGGCACAACTTCACCGCGCTGAACATTCCGCCGCGGCATCCGGCGCGTGATCCGCTGGAAAACTATTATCTCACCGATCCGGACGGGGCCAACCCCTTTCTGCTTCGATCCCAGACTTCAACCATACAGATTCGTGTCATGGAAAAGACCAGGCCGCCCATCCGGGTGGTGGCCACCGGACGGGTCTACCGGCCGGATGAACATGATGCGACGCACTATTCGATGTTCCACCAGGTCGAGGGTCTTTATGTCGATCGCAAAGTGAGCATGGTGGACCTCAAGACCACGCTGATTCAGTTCGCGCGGGCCATGTTCGGCGCGGAGGCCGATGTGAAGCTGGTTCCCAGCTATTTCCCCTTCACCGAACCCTCAGCCGAGCTTTATGTCAAGATCGAGCTTGGCGGCAAGTGGCAGTGGATGGAGATCGGCGGATGTGGAATGGTTGACCCGGCGGTATTCGAAGCCGTCGGTTACGACCCCGAGGAGTGGAGCGGCTTCGCCTTCGGCCTGGGCATCGAGCGCCTGGCCATGCGGAAGTACAACATCCCCGATATCCGATGGCTTTTCGAGAACGATGTACGGTTCCTCAAGTCGTTCTGATGGCTTCAACGCCTTCTGCCGGATCACCCGGCGTTGGAGACTCATTCATCTTCGCCAAGCAGGCCCTGCTTCTGATACTCGGCCAGTCGGTAATAGAGCGTTCGCACGCTGATGCCCAGTTCCGCGGCCGTTTCGTTGCGATTGCCCTTGTTGCGCCTTAGCGCTTCAAGAATGTGGATGCGTTCGTAGTCGGCCAGGGTCGATGGCTGCCTGGTCGAGTCCGCATCGCCCTCCTGGTCGGCGTCTTCACCCGCGGCCGAAGATTGGGGCTTGTCATCCGCGCCCGGATCGATACGGGGCGTGGGCTTGGGGCCGGTTGCGGGCGTGGGCGACGCCTTGAGTGCACGAACTTCAGCCAGTTTTTTGCGGGCGCGCTCGAGTGCCTGCTCGAGGTCGCCAAGGCCGCACGGCTTGGTGAGAAAGTCGGCGATGTTCAGGCGGATGGCTTCCTGGGCGGATTCCAGATCGCCATAGCCGGTGAGGATGACGGCTTGAATGTCCGGATGCTTCTTGCGAACTTCCGCGAGCAGTTCCAGCCCGGAGATGCCGGGCAGGTTCAGATCGACCAGCATCAGATCGGCTTCGTTTTCATCCAGGTGCTTAAGTGCCTCCTCGCCCGATGCCACACCCGCCACCTGCATGCCCATGTCGGGAATGGCTCGTTGCAGCATATTGCGGAGCCGCGGCTCATCTTCCACCACCAGAACACGAAACTCAGGCGCATCTTGATTGAACATGGTTCACCTTTCATCGACCAACGGTGTCTTGTCCTTACCGGTTTCCGAATCCCGCGGCGGTTCGGGTTCGGCTTCCGCCAGCGGAAGCTCGATGATGAATCGACTGCCGCGGCCCGGCCCGTCGCTGTGGGCTGTTAGTTGTCCACCAAGTTTACGGATGATCGCGTGGGAGATCGAAAGCCCCAATCCCATCCCGCGCTCGCCCCGGCCCCTTTTGCCCGAGTAGAACGGCTCGAACACCCGCTCCAGTTCACCGGCCGACATTCCCACGCCGTTATCCCGGATCGAACAGCGAACGCGACCATTCCGCGAGTCGACGCTCAGTTCGACGTCCACCCGGCCCGATTCGCCATCGACGGCTTCGATCGCATTGGTCAGCAGATTCATCAGAACCTGCCTGAGCTCTTCGACCATGGCGATGACCGGCATTCGCTCGCGGGCTTGATCGGTCTGGTCCCGCCCATTCGCGGCGATGCGGAACGACCAGGCGATCCCAACCGCCCTCCGTTGGTCCTTGACCCATTCGATGCACTGCTTGGTCAGTTCGATCAGATCGATTGACTGGCGCGACGAATTCCGGTCCGCCGCCAGATCGAGCAATCGCATGGTGATGGCCTTGCAGCGCATCGCTTCATCCCGGATAACCTCAAGTGTCCAGCCCGTGTCCGAGCTCGCCTGGCTGCCATTGCCTTTACGGTTCAGATCGCGGAGGGCCAGCTCGGCGTGCCCACTGATGATCGCCAGCGGATTGTTGATCTCATGAGCGACGCCGGCGGCCAGAAAGCCGACGCTGGCCAATCGTTCAGCACGGGCCAGTTCCGAGCTTTGCCTTCGAACCTGTTCATCGAGCCGGTGATAGAAATCATCGAGCTCTTCGGCCATGTGATTAAACTCGCGAGCCAGCGAGGCGAACTCCTCATCCCGCTCGCTGTGCAGCCGACTGGTGAAGCGGCCGGCGGTGATCTCTCGAACGCCCCGCCCCAATCGGGCCAGCGGACCCATGACACTTCGATACTGCCGCAGGGCCGTCACGGCGGCCAAGGTGCCCAGGCCGATCATCAGTGACAGGAGCCCGAACCTTGCCCAGTTACGCCATCGACGGGCCTGTTCCTTGAGGGCCATGGCGCTTGCCCGCTGCGTTCGCGCCTCATCCTCGGCCCGCTGGGCATCCAGTCGAAGCCGGTCGCCCAGTCGATTGACCCGATTCTGCACGCGATAGAGCTTGGCGAGGTGGCCGCGGGTCAATCCATCGCGCGACCCGGTCTCCTGTTGACGTTGCAGAAGAATGGTTCGGATCAGGTCGAAGGATTCGCGGGCCTCATCGCCCATGTCGGGCACCTGGATGATCGGCGACAGGCCATGGGCGGCTCTTTCGAGCAGACGATCGATCTCGGGATCATCCACGTGTCCGCCGATCAGGTAGGCCTGGGCCGTGGCCAGATCCGCGCTGTAGGTCAGCAACTCGCGCAGCCGCTGGTTCTGGATCACCGCGTGCTCGAGTTCCCCGGCCAACCCCTGCAAACCCGCGGCACCCTCCATCAAGGCGCGGCCCTGGCGTTCGACCAGCAGCCAGCCGACGGTCGAGACCGCCAGAAGGCTGAACAGGATCGACAGCGTTCCGACCAGAAGCCGCCGCGCCAGGGTCATGGTTCGCTCCTGTCACATCGGACGATCGCCCAACTAGTGCGACTGCTCCACTTCCCGGAGGAATCCCTTGAACATACGTCGATGTTCTTCCTCGTCGCCCATCAGTGTGATGCAGAGGTCCTGGGTCACCGGATCATCATCGCCGCACAGCCTTATCAGCTTGTGATACTGGGCGATCGCGCCTTCTTCAGCTTCGATGACACCCTTGATCACGGAGACCACGTCCGTGCTGCTTTTTGGAGGCTGTAACGATGATTGCTCCATCTTAAGCGCCTGGGAACCGGGCACCTTGCCATCCAGAACCTTGATGCGATTGGCCAACTGCTGGGCGTGTCCAAGTTCTTCCTGCACGTCGGCGGCCAGTGCATCCTTGATGTGCTTGGCCCGGATGCCGTCCAGCCATACGCTGTTGGCGATGTAGTTGGCGACGGTTTCGATTTCCATGTTGTAGGATCGGGCCAGTTCCGTGATGATCTTCTCTCGCTTGGCTTCGTCCAGAGGCATCGGTTCGTATCCTTTCCATGTGAGCGATGTTTTCGCCCGCCTCCGTCATGTCGGGCGGGCACTTACCTCATGATATGAATCCGGCCGGAGACGGTCAGAACCGATGCGGCCTCGGGCGCTTCGTCAAGCACCGCCTGGTCGTAATCCGGATTGCCGAGTCGCCTTCTCCCAGTGCGGTTCCGATGCGGGGGGCTCCGGACGAGCTTGAGGCATCGCTTGTTGCGCGCCCGCCGCACGGATGGGATGATCGATGGTGGTATGATTGCTTCATGGCACAGTCGGAAGGCTCAGCGGATGGTGCTCCCGTCGGCGGAGATCGGTGCTCGGCGAGGGTGGTGATTGCAGGCTATGGGCCGGTCGGTCGATTCGTGGTCGAACGCCTTGGACGGGCGGGCGTGTCCCTCACCATCGTCGAAACGAATCTTCAGACGATTCAGAAGCAGATCGCCCTTGAACGCACCGTGGTTTACGGGGATATCGCTGATCCCGAGGTCATGAAGGAGGCGGGAATCGAGGAAGCCGATGTGCTCGTGCTCACCATCCCCGATGAGGCGTGCGCCATTCGCGCGTGCCAACTGGCGCGAAAGCTGAATCCCGATATCTTCATCGCGGTCAGAACCAAGCATGTCAGCGGCGCCATGATGGCTGGCCGGGTCGGTGCCAACGAGACGGTGATCGAAGAACTGGTCACCGCACAGGCGATGGGGCAGGTGGTCATGAACCGCCTGGCCGGATTGAATGAGCCGGGCCAATCACCTGACTGACGATCGAAGTGGACCCGTCATAAAGTGCCGGTTTTGGCGTTTCGGAAGCGTTGATCGGCCTGCGGAGGCTGGGTGCAATAGTTGCAGGTATTTTCGATTCACCCTGGAGGTTCACAACCCGTGGCCCGCGCGCAAGCTCAAGCCTCGGCGAGGCCGATCGCGAGCTTGAGCGAATGTTCGTCTCCGGCTTCGAGCGTCACCGCGTTGGTCCCGACATTGGCAGTCTCAACGCAGACCATACGCGGCCATTCCTCGTCGCCAAAATCCGGCATTCGCGCGGCTTTGTCGATCCAGGGATTCCACACCACTGTGCTGTTCGAGCCATCTTTGGCCACGAGAATCCGCCGGCCGGTCGAAGCATCATCGATGATGCAGTCCGCCGAGGTGTCCATGTACACCCGATCCGTTTCCCCCTCGAACCGCACGGCCGGCTGATCATCCTCCCGGATGGCCATGCCGGCGACCTTGTCCAGGTAGCGGGTGCCTTGCAGCCCGTGAACGGCGACCTGGCGTACATCACCGACTTGGAAGTAGGTGTGCAGCGCTGCTTCGAATGAAAAGGGCAAAGCCGGTTGCCCTTGGCCAGGTGCGTTGAGATTCCGGACGTCCAGGGCGATTTCGAGCCGTTGGCCAAGCCTTACCGTCAGCGTGGCGGCGAAGTGATGCGGAAAGTACGCCGCCGTGCTCGCATCGGATTCCAGAGCGAGGGCCAGAACCGGCTCTCCCGATGCATCCAGCCGGGTGCTGGCAATCTTCCAGGATCGAAGCCGAGCGAACCCGTGTGCGGGCCAGTCCGCGTGTTCCGGGTGTGGTCCGAACCACGGAAAGCAGACCGGAATTCCGCCTCGGATGGGTCTGCCGGGCTCCCACCAGCTTGCGCGGCTGACAAAGAGCAGATCGCGTTCGGCCACCGCCTCTTGCCCGGTCCCGGGCGTGTACGAGAGTACATGGGCACCGTGAAGTGCGATTCGTGCAGTGGAGCCATCCGTGCCGGAAAGTTTTGCAACCGCAAGTTGACCCGGGCCGGGCTCAAACTTCACTCGATCGGCGATGCCCAAACGCTCGTTCAGCGACCTAAGCGTATCTGTATCAAGCACTTCCGGAGGGTTTGGCATCGGAGCACTCCATCTTCCGCGACGGGGGTCATTTTCGCGTCATCCGTAGTACCAGAAATCACTGCAACGGTCGAACCCCCCGGCGATGGCAGGCGTATGATTCAGTGAAACGAGGCCTGATGCTCGTTTCCAGGGCTCCTGACCCAAGCCCTGAGACCCCCAGAACGGACGCTGTGTTTAGAGAGACCAGACCCTTACCAACCCGACCCCGTTTCTTCTTTTCTCCTCCTGCCTCCTTGAACAGCGTCCACACACGACCCGACCGGAACTCCCACGGTCGGGTCTTTTTTTTTATGGGATGCTTCGTGTCGAGCCCCGGGCGGAATCCTTCCGCTTCGAATTGTGGCCCGCTTGATCCACCTATCCCGAAATTTTCCACGCGGGGCGGTGCTTCCAGGCCGCCGACGGTGGTCTGTTGAATTGTTCGCCGGGCAATCGGCCGATTGATGGTTCAGGGAGCATTTTGCATCCTGGCATGACCGGCTGACGATGAACGGCCGATGGCCGAGTGGTGTAACCTGTGGGGGCGTCATCAACTTGGGGTATGGATGAACCAGCAATCGGATCAATGTGTGCTCGTCACCGGCGCCGCCGGATTCATTGGCTCCCATGTGAGCCATCGCCTGCTCGACCGCGGTGTCAAGGTGGTCGGGGTGGACAATTTCAATGACTTCTACGACCCGGCGATCAAGCGAGCCAACGCCGCTTCGCTGGCCAAGCACCCGGGGTTCACGCTGATGGAAGCGGACATCCGCGATCGCGTGGCGATCCATGAGGTCTTCGAACAGAAGCGGCCGGCTTCGGTCATCCACCTTGCCGCCATGGCCGGCGTTCGACCCAGCATCGCCAACCCATCGCTCTATGTTGAGGTCAACCTCAACGCCACGGTTCATCTGCTGGATCTGGCGGTGCAAACCGGGGTCAAGCGATTCCTCTTCGCCTCCAGTTCCAGCGTCTACGGCAACAACGACAAGGTGCCGTTCGCCGAAGATGATCCGGTCGATCATCCCATAAGCCCCTACGCCGCCACGAAGAAGGCCGGCGAGCTGCTCTG
Source organism: Phycisphaeraceae bacterium (assembly GCA_020831765.1). Classification (GTDB taxonomy): domain Bacteria; phylum Planctomycetota; class Phycisphaerae; order Phycisphaerales; family Phycisphaeraceae; genus JAFIFY01. The sequence goes on from JAFIFY010000047.1 coordinate 63,063, forward strand.
CCACAGCTACCACCACCTTTACGACCTGCCGATCTTCTGTCTGCGGTTCTTCACCGTGTTCGGCCCGGGCCAGCGCCCGGACCTTGCCATCGCCAAGTTCCTGGGTTTGATCGCCGAGGACCGACCAATACCGATGTTCGGGGATGGTTCGACCAGCCGCGACTACACCTATATCGATGACATTGTCGATGGTGTGCTGGCCGCGCTGGACCGTTGCGGCGGCGCGGAGCTTCCGGGATATCGCATCTATAACCTCGGCGGCCAGGATCCGGTTTCGCTTCAAGAGATGATCCAGACCATCGGGGAAGTGGTCGGTCGCCAGCCGCGCATCAATCAATTGCAGATGCAGCCAGGTGATGTCGAGCGTACATGGGCGGATCTGAATCGGTCTTCGGCGGAACTGGGTTATCAGCCCAGGGTCAGCTTCAAGGAAGGGGTCAAGCGCCAATGGGAACGTGTTCAGCGGGGTTGATCGATTTCCAGCGCGGCTTGGCCAGGCCGGCCCGGGCGGAATTGTTGATCGCCCCTGTCCGGGCGGTGACAGACTGTTGTCGCGGCGTGGGGTATGCTTAGCGCATGGCTCCCAGCCGACCGATTTCACCGAGGCTCGTGCATCACTGCAAGGAACGGATTCACCGGCACTGGGAAAGCTCCATTCAGGCCGGGCACCCGCTTTCGCTCTTCAACCTCCGGCGGATGTTTCTTCGCGAATGGAGCCGAGCCGTTGGGCTTGCCGCCCTCAAGCGCGATCCTTCACTCTGGCACGAGGGTCATCGACTGGCCGAACGCCATGCTGGCCGATTGCTGCGTACTTCGAAGATATGACCGATTCCAATTCCCGGATCATCCTCGCCACCATCAATGCCCGCTATGCCCATGCGGCGTTCGGAATCCGTTACCTCCAGGCGAACCTTGGCCGTTGGGAGTCGCAATCGCGGATTATCGAGTTCACGCTCGAACAGAATCCGATCGATATTGCTCACGCCATCCTCGCCCATCGGCCGCGCATCGTGGGCCTGGGCGTATACATCTGGAACGCCAGGCAGAGTGAGGAACTGGTCGGAGTGCTCAAAGCGCTGGCCCCGGACGTGATCATCATTCTCGGTGGTCCCGAAGTCAGTCACGAGACCGACCGGCAGTCGATCTGTTCGCTGGCCGATTACACCGTGTGCGGCGAAGCCGACCTGGCCTTCGCCCAGCTTGTTGATTCCATACTGCGAGACAAGCCGCCGGCTTCGAGCATCATTCGCGCACCGACGCCGCCCCTGGCCGACCTGGCCTATCCCTACCGGCTCTATGACGATCATGATCTTGCCCATCGCGTGGTCTATGTCGAGGCCTCGCGAGGCTGCCCCTATACCTGTGAGTTCTGCCTGTCTTCCCTGCCGCTTCCGGTTCGATCGTTTCCGATCGAAGCGTTTCTCAAGGAAATGGAGCAATTGATCGAGCGCGGAGCCCGACAGTTCAAGTTCGTCGATCGAACGTTCAACCTGAGCTATCGAACCAGCGCCGCCATCCTCGAATTCTTCCTCCAGCACATCCACCATGGGCTCTTTCTTCACTTTGAGGTCGTTCCCGATCGCCTGCCCGAAGCGCTTCGGAAGCTGATCGCGATCTTCCCGCCCGGCGTGCTCCAGTTTGAGATCGGCATCCAGACGTTCGATCCGAAGGTCGCCGAAACGATCAGCCGCAAGCAGAACTACCAGCGAACGATTGAAAATCTGCAATGGCTGCGCAACAACACGCATGCCCATCTCCACACGGACTTGATCTTCGGTCTGCCGGGCGAGGACATGGCCGGCTTTGCGCGCGGGTTCGACAAGCTGGTGGCGCTTCAGCCGCACGAGATTCAGGTGGGCATCCTCAAGCGGCTTCGAGGCACGCCGATCAGCCGCCACGATGAGGCCTTCTCGATGGTTTACAGCCCCTATCCACCATACGAGGTGCTTCAGACCGATCGCGTGAGCTTCGAAGAGGTTCAATCGATTCGAAGGTTCGCCCGCTATTGGGACCTTGTAAGCAACAGCGGCCGATTCGTGCCGATTCTGCCTCGACTGCTTGCCGGCCCCAGTGCGTTTGATGCGTTCGCCCGCTTCAGCCAATGGGCGTGGGAACGCACGGGCCGCGCCTGGGCCATTGCCTTGCCGAAGTTGCAGGAGTTGGTCTGGACGTGGCTGGCTGAGCGTGTCCCCGGTGGGGAGCGGGAGCTTGCGCCGATGATGCTGGCGTGTCTTGAATTGGGCGGCCGGCGTGACATTCCGGACTGGCTGGGCCGGTGGCTGGATCGGGAGACGATCATCGCTTTCGGCCGCCGCGCTTCTTCGAAGAAGGGGGCGGATCGTCGCCAACGGGCTTCGGAGTCTTTGCCCCGGACTTCTCCGGGGACGCCGACCCGGCAACGGCGTTTTCTGGCTTCGGCCCCATCCAGCCGCCCATCGGTTCAGTCTTCGAGCGAATCGCCGCCAGCACCATGATCACCCCCAGTGCCAGCAGGCCCACGCTGAGCAATTGGCCACGACTGATCGCCAGGCCCAGAGCCTCCACGCCGCGGACGCCGAAATCCGGCTCGCGGAAGAATTCGTTGAAAATCCGCATCAAGGCGTAGCAGATCGAGAAGGCACCGGCGATCATCATCGGCGGCCGCGCCTTGCGCCAGACGATCAGCAGCACGATCATGGTGATGACACCTTCGGTCAGCGCGGCCAGAAGCTGCGAGGGATAGCGCGGCGTCAGAAGCGGCTCGATCACCGCGATGACGTGGGCATCGTTTTCCCGGATACGGTCCATGGCGGTGTATAGCTGGTTGTAGATGCCCGTTTGAGGCGGGGCCAGGGTGTCGAGCAACGGTTGAAGCTGGGTCAGGTCTTCCTGACGTTGGGGATCGGCCGGCCAGGTCAACATCTCGCGCGGGAACTTCCAGGCGAAAGCGAAACCGTCGGGCGCGGCACGGCCGTAGAGCTCGCCGTTGATGAAGTTGGCGATGCGGCCGAGCATCAGGCCCAGCGGTGTGGCGAATGCGATCAGGTCCAGCACATGGCTGAACCGGTGGCCCCAGCGCCGGGCGTAAATCCACGATGCGATGATGCCCCCGATCATCCCGCCGTGACTGGCCATGCCGCCCTGATTGAGCATCAGCACGCCCCAGAACGGGAAGGAACCGCTGAAGCGAACCAGCAGTTCCGAATCGTAGAAAATGCAATAGCCCAGTCGGCCACCGATCACCACGCCCAGCGCCACGAAGATGATCAGGTCCGCGACCTGTTCGCCGCGAACGGTGCTGATGCCCCTTGCCACCACGCGGCGGACAAGCAGATATCCGAGCAGGAAGCCGAACAGGTAGGAAAGCCCATACCAGCGGATTCCATCGATCGCTCCCCCGTGGCCCCAGCGTATGGCGAACGGGTCGATCTGGTGAAGGGTGGCCAGAAGCATCGGCGACATCATACCGATCGATGAACGAAAGGAACCTGGCCGGATCGATGCCCCGCCGCGGAGCCGAGGATCAGGGCCGGATGAACCCGGGAAAAGAAACAGCCGGTCCGACAGGGTCGGACCGGCCGTTCAAAGGTTCGATGGGCACGGGCACCTTACTGGCCGCCGACGCGTCGCTTCCGCTCATCCAGCTCGATCGTTCCGTAGGTCTGTTCGTATTGACCGACGGCCTGCTGGAGCATCATCGCCAGGCGCTTGGCCGCCCAGGGATTCAGATAGACGCGCTCCAGTACGCGGAGGCTCGCGGTGCCCTGCCCGGTCTGCTTGAGCGGCCCGGCGAAATCGACCGTGAACTCTTCGGCGGTGCCGGAGACGCGGCAGATGGAGGCATAGGTCGTCGGGACATCCTCTTCGTCAACCTGGATGCGAATCTGGTTGCCCGCGTTGGTCTGGGAGTTGATGGTTTCGAAGGTTTCTTCAGAAAAGTCCTTGGCCACGGCTGTGATCCTTTCAAACAGTGAACTTACCGACGAAAATTAAGTCGAGCCGCACATTGTAACGCCCCGGGCCAATATCGGCCCGGTTGGGCTAAAGGCTTAGCGGAATTGAACTAAGGATATCGGAACCGCGCCGGGTCGGGGCCCGTGTCGTGTTGAGACCGGGCCGGGCACGGGCCGCGAGGTGACTTGTCCGGATGATCCGATCGCGAAACCCAGGTGCGTGTGGGCGAGGCGGCTGGGGGACGGAGTGGTATTGAGCTTTGCGATGGCCGGGCGAGGCGAGTCCTGGTGCGACCGAGTGATTCGCCGCGCTGGGAAGCCTCAGAAGTGGGCTCGCACCAGGCCGACGACGATCCCCTGAATCTGGCAGTCATCGACAAAGATCGGCTCGTATGCCTCGTTGGCCGGCTGCAGACGAATTCCGCTCTTTTCTCTGTAGAAGCGCTTGAGTGTGGCCTCTTCGCCTTCGATCAGGGCAACGACGGTCTGGCCGTTCCGCGCCGTGTCGGCCTGTTCACAGATGACGTAATCACCATCGAAGATGCCATCACCCACCATGGAATCGCCGCTGACCTCGAGGGCGAAAATCTTTCTTCCCGTTTTCTTGACGCGGCCTTGCGGGCCGAACAATTCTGAAAGGTCGAGAAACCGGCGTTGCTCGATGGCTTCGATCGGCCGGCCGGCGGCGATTCGTCCGACCAGTGGGATGCGGTCATCCTCGACTTCATCCGGGGCGAGGAAACGTGGGCTAATTTCCAAAGAGCGAGCCTTGTGCGCCGACCGCTTCAAGGCGCCTTTTCGGATCAGCGCCTCGACGCGCTCGAAGATCGTGACCTTGCTGACGCCCAGCTCGTCGGCCAATTCCTGCATCGTCGGCGAATACCCGCGTGTCAGCCGCAAGTCGCGGATACGGGTGAGTACTTCCAGTTGTTTGGGCGTGAGCGTCATCTTCAATCTCCGACATGTCCTCGGACTCGATGTTCTGGTGGGCTTGGAACCTCAGCTTGGCCTGTGCGGGGTCGGGCTCGACCTTCGCCGATCGCTTCGATGTCTGCCCCGCCGTTTCGGCATGGCATCGGGCAGCCGTTTCTGGCGAGACCGACAACGGCAGGGGGTCCTTCCGGAGCGGCTCGACATCGGTGCGGGCGACGACCTTGCCCAGTTCCGGGCCGATGGCCTGTCGATCGATCGAGCCGGCGTCCTGCTCGACGGTCGAGCGTACGAGGCGTGCCATGGCCGCGCGGTTCAGCAGGGCTCGGCTTTGCTCGGGTGTGGAGCTGTTGCCTGGATGAGCCAGGGCGACTGAGCGATCCGCGGCCAGCCATTGGGCAATGGCCCGCAGGATGCGGTCAAAGAGCGAGGCGGGCAGAGCGATCACCGCGAGGAGCCCGGCTGAAACGATCGAGGGCCCTGCGGGGGCTTGTGATTGCCGACCGCGGACGGTTGAATCAGTCTGACAGGCCGGGGCGGAACCGGCGGCTTCATCAGCACCGAACCGCCGAACAAGCTTCTGCCCCCGAGCTTCAATCCGTTGAACGTAATCACCGCCCGGTCCGAGCATGACTAAGGGAAGCTGGCTCATGGCGAATCCTTTCTTTTGTGGTTCATCCTTGAACCGACCCAACATGTTGGGCCTGAGCACGCCCATGATTCTACCTCGACCTATTGCCGATTCCAAGCCCTCGCACCCTGCGCCCGGGCCCAAATCGACCGTTGTTAGGGAAAGGATAGCACAACAAAACCCGAACGTCAAGGGTGATGTCGTGAAATGGCGCTGGACACGGCCCGCCGCACAGATCAGCCGTCGATGGAGCCACAATGGCCAAAGGCGCGCCGGTGTCGAGCCGACCCTTCCAGGGGCTCGGCAATGTGCTCGGAACAATCGGCTATGTGGGGACCGGTGGATGTGGCTTTCGTGATCTGGATCCAGGGCAATTGCCAACCGGCTGGGCATCCGATCGGGATCGCGGATCGGCCGCACTTTGCCGACCTCGGTATGCTCATGGCGTATTGCGGGAGTCAAACCCCGTGAGTACGCTGCCTGGATCATTGACGGTCAGGCACCAGCATTTAGCGCGGCTTGGACGTGATCGGCAAGCCGGGTTCGAGTGGGTGGTTGCAGACGGCAATTGCGGGTTCGCAGGGCGCGTAATGGACATGAGTTTGCGCGCCCAAGGATTCTCGAATAGAGGTGGACCCCAGATCTTGGACAG